>JALHNI010000053.1 GCA_022843605.1 Bryobacter sp. | reverse complement strand
TTCAAAGCCGGAAGGTCTGGCGACACTTACGGCCTTGGTGAAGGATGTACCCAAGGATCGCGAGATCGTCCTCTATTGCGGTTGCTGCCCGTGGGATCATTGCCCGAACATGGAGCCGGCATTCAACAAGCTGAAGAGTCTTGGCTATTCGCGAATGAAAGCCTTGGCCATTCCGACGAATCTGCATACGGATTGGATCACCAAGGGCTATCCCACCAAGAAGGCGGCCGCGTGATCGCGCTGGCCGTGGTCCTTCTGGCGGCGGCTGAAATTCAGGGCTATATCTCCGATGCGGCCTGTGGCTGGAATAATGCCCGCCCGGGCAAAGAGGCGCAGGAATGCGCCAGGAAGTGTGTCGATGCCGGGTGGCCGCCGGTGCTGGTGCTCGACGGAGGGATGAGCATCTTCAAGATCGAAAACAAAGCTGAGCGTGAAAGCGTGCTGCCGTTCGTTGGGGAGCATGTCACCATCACTGGCGAAATTTCCGGAGAGACCCTGCGGGTGAAGGCGATCCGGAAGTCGCCGGCTCCCAAGCCTAAGGCTTAATGCCTGCTGCCCGGCCTGACGATAGACCTCTGAATGAGGATTCTGCTGGGCCTTCTGCTGATCGCGCCTTCGCTATGGCTGGCGGCTCAGTCTACCGATCTACCCTTCTTCGGCCGTTATTTTGACGACGGGCTCTATCTGGCCTCCGCCCAGGGAATCGCCGAGGGCCAAGGATATCGGCTGATGAGCCTGCCGGGCGCGCCTCCCCAGGTGAAGTATCCGCCGCTGTTGCCCGCACTGATGGCTGCGGCGTGGAAAGCGCAGCCGCAATTCCCCCAGGTGTTGAACGCCGCGAGTTGGCTCGCCTGGTTGCCGTTTCCTCTGGTGCTGGGCGTTGTTTGGGCGTGGCTCCGGGCCCTACCCTTGAGTGAATATGGCCGCGCAGGGGTGATGGTTGTCCTGGCGTTGAACTATCACTTGCTGCTGTCGTCCAGGCTGGTGATGACGGATCTTTGGGGCCTCGTCTTTCTGTTGGCTGCCCTGGTGGCTTACGCGCGCGGTGCGCTGCTTCCGGCGAGCTTGGCTCTCGCGGCGGGTTGCCTGACGCGCACCGCCTGCCTGCCGCTGCTGCTGGTGCTGCCGGCTTTCTTGCTGTGGGAGCGCCGCCGGTGGGACGCGGCGAAGATCCTACTGGCGGCGCTGCCGGCGCTGATCTGGTGGTACGGACGCAAGTGGATGCTGGGTCCGGCGCCTGGCGACAACTTCGTGTACGCCTATTCCGAGTACGGCGACCATCTGCAGCCAACGCGCCTCTTCGATAACCTGCCGCAGTTTGTGAGTTCTGCAGGCTGGCTGTTCGTGAGCGGCGGCCCGGACGTCTGGTGGACGAGCTTTCTGCCGGCGGTCTTCTTCGTGGGCGGCTTGGCCGGCATCGTGCGCGGCTGGAACGCGATGCCGGCGATCCGCCCGTATGTGGCCTTCGGCGCGTGCTACAGCGCCATCGTCCTCTCCTGGCGGTTTGTTCCGGAGCCACGATTTCTGCTGCCGCTGTTGCCGCTGTTCGCTGCGGGTCTGGCGAGCGAAGCGGAACGGCTGGCATCGCTCGTGCGGGCCTCCTGGCACAAAGGTCAGCGCGGCGGCGCGATGGTGGTGGCCGCCGTATTTAGCCTGTTGTTTGGCATTGCCCTATTCATCGGAGTCCATGGCTGCCTGGTGAAGTTGCCCGAGGATTTTGCGACCGATCGTCAGGCGAGGGGCCGTCTTCAGCCCTTTCTTGGTTGGGCGCGCGGCAACCTTCCGGCCGACGCGAAAGTGGTTGGCTCGTTCGATGGTTCGTTCTATTTGGAGACCGGCCGGCGCGGGGCCCGCATTCCCGACCACTTGCAGATGAAGGCGGACGAGACCCGGCCTTTGCCGGTCGTTTTTGGGGGATGGGCTCGCTATGCATTGGCCAACGGCTTCACGCACTTGGTGGTGACGGAGGCCGATTTCGGGCTGGCGGCGGCTCCCGACCAGTTGGCCGCCGTCGATCGTCAGGCTCAGCGCGTTCCGGAGCTTCAGATGGTATTCCGCTCCGCCCAGGCCGTTTGCTACCGGCTGGTGAGTCGCGAACCGGTGATTCATTCGGGACTAAACTGAAGTAAGTGCGGACCCTTTCGAAGAAGACCCAATACACTTTGCGCGCCATGTATGCCCTGGCGCGGAACTACGGGCAGGGGCCGACGCTGATTGCGAAGCTTTCGAAGGAAGAATCGATTCCCCAGGACTTTCTGGAGAACATTCTGCTGAACCTGAAACGCGAAGGTTTGGTGGAGAGCAAGAAGGGTAAGGGCGGCGGCTATTCGCTGGCCCATTCGCCTGAGCAACTAACGATCGGCACCATCATCCGGCTGGCGGAGGGCCCGCTGGCGCCGCTGCCTTGCGCCAGCGAGACGGCGTATCGCAAATGCGACGAGTGTGTCGATGATCGCTACTGCGGAACGAAAATGGTGATGCGCGAGGTCCGCGACGCGATTGCCGGGATCCTGGATCACACGACTCTCGCCCAAGTTTGCCGCCGCGTGGACGATGCCCGGTCAGCCGCGGTCGCCGTGGAAGCCGATTCGCTGATGTACTACATCTAGCGGTCAGCCACGGTCAGGATCGAGTAACCCGAATCCTCATACAGCAGCCGATGGCGCGGGTTTTGCCGCAGCAACCGGACCGCCTCCCGCTGGTCGGCCAAGTCAAAATCAGTGGAGAGATCCGTCGGCCCGATGAGGAGATGCGTGATGCCGAACGCCTGTTCGAGACTTTCGGGGTGGGCGAAGTTCTCGAGCATCCCGGCTCGATCCTGCCGGTAGAAGGCGACGCTGTTCGGGACGGGGCGTACGCTTCGCAGACCGGTGCGCAGATAGAGCAGCGTATCTTCAGAAGCCATCACCACGCTGGACGGCGGCAGATGCTGGGCCATCCAGCCGTGGATCGTCGCTGTTTCCCGCGCCTTCGTCCGGTTCTGCGACATCACGCCAGGGATCGTCTGACTGATAAAGCTCGCGTTGTGTTGAATCGCGTAAACACCACCAAGGATCACCAGCGTAATCAGCACCCAAGCCACCGCCCGATTGGCGCCGCCATCCTGTAGGGCTTTGCGCGCCAGGATGCGGAAATTCTGGCCTTCAAGGTAGACGCCGATCGCCACCAGCGGGCCCAGCGGCAGAATCAGGCGTGCGCTGGGGCTGAAATTCCACATGCAAAGCACCGCCGCGAGCAGTGCGCAGAAGATCGGATACTCCACTGCACCCGTGCGCCGGGCGAAGCGGACCCCGCCCGTTACCGTGGCGGCGGCCACCAGAATCGACAGGAAGCGGCCCGGTAGTGAATCGGCAAGGTCATGCACCAGCAACGATCCGGCCGCCGTGAACAAACTGACGGCGTTGGCGGGGACAATGTCGGCCATCGCGCTCAAACCTCCACTGCGGATCAGGTAGCCGGCGTAGTCAGTGTAGTAGGACAGCACCGCATGGCCCTCTGCCGCTTTGTGCCCCGCCGTCCATAGCATCCAACCACCGATGACCGGAGCAGCCGGCAGGAGATACCGCTGCAACCCGCCCCAGTTCCGCTGGAGCATCAAGGCTGCCAGCACCGCCGGGACGATCAGCACGCCGGCTGATTTCGCCAGGTACGCGCCGGCGGTGAGCGCGCCCGCCAGCAGCCATTGTTGCCGTCCGGTGGCTAGGAACGTGGCGATGACTAGCGCGGCGAACAGGTAGTCCGCCGTGGGCACCGCCGCCCAGTAGATCACCAGCGGACTGCAGGCCAGAAACGCAGCCAGGCCCGCGCTTTCCATTGCCGAGAACTTCGCCCGCCTGAAGAAAGCCGCCGCGAGAAGGACGAACGCGACGAAGGTGGCCGTCTGCAGCAGCCCAATCGCCGGCAGAATCGATGGAAAGCCGGGAGTTGCGCTCCACGCGGCTGACTGTAGCAGCGGCAGCAGCGGCTGATACTTAGTCTGGTGCGGTTCGCCGGGCAGGCTCAGGATGCGGAATCCGCGGCCCTCGCTAAGGGATTTGGCGTTGATCAGCAGGAGGCCGTCGTCCTGGTAAATGCCGAACAGCGGCAGATCGAGGTTCGAGAGCAGCAGCCATAAACCTGGAGCCAGCGCGAACAGCAGAAGGACAATCGGAAGCATGGCTCGCTGCCGGCGGCGAGATTCAACGGTCACCGCTTCGGTGTCTACGAGCATCCAAGGGGCTATCGGACGGTGGCGGAGGTTGCATTAGTTCGCGGGAACGGCCGGGCAGAGTCTCTCGTAGTCTTAAGGCATGTGGATCCCCATTCTGTTGGTCGCCGCCGACATTACACCCCAGAACGTCGCGAAACTCAGCGCGGCCTGGACCTATGCCACCCAGGGTTTACACCAACCCAGACGCGGCCGTCCGTCGGCCTTTGAAACGACGCCGCTCTATGCCAACGGAATGCTCTACGGAACCTCCGCCATCGGGCGCGTCTTCGCGCTCGATCCGGCGACGGGCACGGAACACTGGAGCTTCGATCCGAAGATCGACCTGGAGGCCGGCTATGGCGACTTCACCAACCGCGGCGTCTCGTACTGGCCCGGCGGACTGGTCATCGCCGTTTCCGTCGATGCCCGCATGTTCGCTCTCGACGCCGGCACCGGCCAGCAGAAGTGGACCGTCAACCTGCGCGAAGGTCTGCGCCTCCCGCCCAAGGAGTTCAGCGCCTACGAGCAGACTTCGCCGCCCTGTGTCATCGGCGACGTGATTGTCGCGGGTTCCGCTGTCGCCGACAATGGCTGGACCGATAACGCTTCCGGCGAAGTGCGCGGCTTCGACGTCCGCACCGGCAAACTGCTGTGGACGTGGGACCCTATCCCGAACTCCAAGACCGGCGGGGCGAACGCCTGGTCCCGTATCGTGGGTGACCCCGCTCGCGGACTGGTCTTCGTCCCCACCGGATCGCCCAGTCCGGACTACTACGGCGGTGAGCGCAACCCCCCCAATCACGGTAACTCCGTCGTGGCGCTGGAAGCGAAGACCGGCAGGCTGCGCTGGGCCTTTAAACCGTGCACCATGACCTTTGGGACTACGACGTCGCCGCGCCGCCCTTGCTGCTGAAGGCGAAGGGCCGGGATGCCGTGGCGGTCGGGTCCAAATCCGGCAACCTGTTTTTACTCGATCGCGATACCGGCGCACCGCTGTTTCCCGTTGAAGAGCGGGCGGTTCCGAAGAGCGATGTGCCCGGTGAGGAAGCGTCTGCCACCCAGCCGTTCTCAATCCAGTTGGTTCCGCAGACTTTCGTCGCCTGGGGGCCGACCCCGGAAGCCAAACGCTGGTGCGAAGAAGCGGTCAGTAAGCTGCGCTACGACGGTATCTTCACCCCGCCGTCCTTGCGTGGCACCCTCGCCTATCCCGGCAACATCGGCGGACTGCATTGGGGCGGCATGACCTATGATGCGCGTCTCAACCTGATCGTCGCGCCGGTGAACAATCTGCCGGCGATCGTTCAGCTCATCCCTCGCGCCGAGTACCGTGACGCGCAGAAAAACGACAAGTTCGGGATGGAGTTTGCGCCCCAGTGGGGTACGCCGTTCGGTATGGCCCGCCGCCTGCTGCTGTCGCCGCAAGGCCTGCCCTGCAATGCGCCACCCTGGGGCACGCTGGCCGCCGTCGATGCGAACACGGGAAAGGTGAAATGGCAGGTTCCGCTGGGCAAATTCGGTGAGGTACCCGGCACCATCAACCTGGGTGGGCCGTTGGCGCTGCCCAGCGGTGTCACCTTCATCGGCGCCACCCTTGATGGCTACTTCCGCGCCTTCTCTACCGCGACGGGGCAAGTGCTGTGGGAGGCCAAACTCCCCGCCAGTGCCCGATCCACGCCCATGACTTACACGCATCGCGGACGGCAGTACGTCGCCGTCGCCGCCGGAGGACACGACCCCAAATTCGGTCCGCTGGACGACAAACTCGTCGTCTTCGCCTTGCCTAAATAGCTTGCCAAAAATAAAAAGCTGCAAACCCAGGACGCCGTCGTTCACCACCACCTCGGCCGAGGAGCGAATTCAGCCAAAGCGAAGAACTTACCGGACCGCGTCCCGGGCTTGCAGCCGAGGAGATAGACAAAGGATTCTACTTCGCCTCAATCTAGTGCACGTCACGGACCAAATTCAACTGTATGTACTTTCAGTTACTTAGCGGATCGGTCCGCCTGCCACCCTGATCGAAAGTCAGCACAGGTGGTGGTATTCAACCACTCTCCACACTTAGAGCGCGGTGAACGTCTACCTTAGGGAGATGCTTGGCTGGACCGTTTTCGCGATTTCGCTCGCCCAGACCCTGGCGCCTCCGCCGCCCGTCCCCGAACCCAAAACGGCGATTCAAGGCCGGGTGCTCGACTCGGTCACCGGCCTCGGCATACCGCGCGCCAACGTTACCCTCAAACCACTTGATGCCAAAGCCGGCCCAGCCATCTGGATGCGAACCTCGCCCACCGGTGACTTCGCCTTTGACCAACTCGCCCCCGGGCTCTACCTCGCCAGCGCCGAACGCAACGGCTACAGCGCTACGGTCTCCACCAACCTCACTTCCATGGGCACCGCGCGCCGCACCTATGTCGAGAAGGACCAGAACGTCACTGGCTTCCTGATTCGCCTTGCGCCGCATTCGGTCATCAGCGGCAAGGTGCTCGATGACAACGATGACCCCGTGGCCTTCGCCGCCGTGCATGCCTTGCGCTGCACGATGACCACGTATGATCCGGTCTGCGAATCCGCCAGTTTCGGAATCACCAATGACCTGGGCGAGTATCGCTTGGCCTTCCTGCCCCCCGGCAAGTATCTCGTGCGCGCCGAAGCCTCTGCTTTCCGTGAAGGCCTCACACCGGAGACCGCCGTCGGTGCGGACGCCGGCTCCCAAGTTGTCAGCACCTACTTCCCCCAAGCGCCGGACCCTGCCGGCGCTACCGCTTTGGAGGTGACTCCTGGCAAGCTCGTCGGCGGCATCGAAATTCGCCTGGAGCGCGCGCCGGTTTACGACATTCAGGGCCGCGTGAATCCGATTCTTGGCCAAGTGGCGCTCGAGTTCACGTCACCCTGGTACGGCAAGGCCCAGAACCCCTATCGCCAAAGCGTCATTAGCGATCGTGAGGGCCGATTCCGGGTGAAGCTCCCGGCCGGACCCTACACGGTGACGGCGATCGGTAAGGAAGAGAACCAGACGCTTGAGTACCGCAGCCGTCTGCGCGTGCGCGGTGACCTCGACAACTTCGTGGTTCCGCTTGCGCCGCTGGCCGGCGCTCAGGCCACCGTGACGTGGCCCGAATCCGGACCGTCAGGGAACTTCCGCCTCGACCTGCGCCCCCTGCTGGGGCAGTCGCTCAAGTCGAGTCCGTTCGGTACCTTTGACCGTCTGAACACCGCGCGCATCGACAACATTGCCGCCGGTGAATACGCTCTACGCTTCTCCGGGCTTCCGGATGATCGCTACGTGAAAAGCGTTCGCGTGGGCGGCATCGAAGCACAAACCGCTACCATCGGCACCGGAGCGCGCGTCAGCATCGAAGTGGAGGTCGCTGAGCCCGCTGGTTCCTTCGAGGGCATCACCGTGGACCGTCTGGGCAAACGCACGCCCGCCTCCCAGGTACTGATTTGGCGCGCCGGGAGCGGCGCGCCGCGCATGATCCTCTCGGATGGCCAAGGCGAATGGCGGCTCACCGGCCTGAGTCCGGGCGACTACCGCCTGCTTGCGGTCGAGAGCCTGGAAAACGATCCCGACCCGGTCTGGCTCCTGCAACAGGAGCCGCTCGCCGAAGCGATGACCTTGAAAGCCGGCGACCGTCTCGGACGTCTCTTGCTCACCCGGCCCGCACCCTAACGGGCCAGAATCCGGAGTGGTAGCCCGTTGCGGGCTCGCAGCGTGATCCCACTCTGCAGCGTTAGCTTGTGGCCCGCCGGTACGTCACAGCGAAACCGGGGCAATAGCATCGCAAGAATCACCGTCGCTTCCTGAAAGGCGAACTGCTCGCCGATGCAGGTCCGCTGTCCCGCGCCAAAAGGGAAGTATGCAAACCTCGGGCGTGCGCGTTCTGGAACGAAGCGAAGGGGATCAGGGAAGTACCGAGGGTCTCGGTGAGTCACCCAGGGGCACAGATAGATCTTGGTGCCGGGTTCCACCCTCGCGCCGCTGGGTAATCGATCATGATCCACGGCCATGCGGATAAAGATCCAGGTGGGTGGATAGAGTCGCAATGACTCCTCAATCACCTGCCGGAGATAGCGCAAACGCGGGACGGTGCTGGCGTCGGGCAGCGAACCGCCCGCGGGCAGTTCGCGCGCGAGTTCCTCCAGCACGGCCGCCTCCACCTGCGGATGCTGGGCGAGCAGGTACAGCGTCCATGTCAGCGCGTCGCCGATGGTCTCGTAGCCTGTGCTCATCAAAGTGAGCAGTTCGTCTCGTTGTTGCGGGAAGGTCATCTCCCCGCCATCGGGATAGCGCATCGCGGCGAACATGGCCGCGAAGCCACTGCCTGGCTTGGCGGCCAGCGCGTGGGCGATGCTCGCGTCAATTGTCCGCATGGCGTGCCGAAAGCGGAAGACCACCGGAAGCGGAAGGTACTCGGGAAACGGGAAAAGCGATGAGTAGAAAAATTCGAGGTAAGCGCGGCGGTGGGTGATCGCCCGGGCCAGAGCCGCCTCATCGGGCAGTGTATCCGGGCCGAACATTGACCCGATGATGATGGAAAGCGCGAGCTGCTCCATGTCTTCCGAAACGTTGCGGGTCTGTCCTGGCCGCCACGCCGCCAAATGGCGTGTCGTACGCACTTGCATCAGTTCGTAGAAGGGTTCAATGGAACGCGGATGGAAGGCGGGTTGCAACAAGCGCCGCTGCCGTAGATGTTCGGCTCCCACGGCCGTTTGCATCCCTCGACCGGAGAGGCGCTTGCCGCGCTCGCTGGTCAGGCGTGGGGACTTCGTGTAGTTGCCCGGGTTGCCCGTCAGGACATGCTGGATGTCCCCCGGCGTCGTCAGCAGTAGCGTCCGTTCGCCGAGCTGCAGTTCCGGAGTGCCACCGGCTTGGGCGGCGCGGGTAAGGAAGTTAAGCTTATCGGGCAGGTAGGCAGGCAGATGGCCCAGAATCGGCCAATTCGTCATGCGGTGAGTTGCTCCCGGCATAGGTTGAGGTATTCAGAGAGGTAGCGCTCCTCCGTATAGGCGGCTTTGTAAGCGTCGCGGCCGCGTTGGCTGAGCGAGGCGCGCAAACCCGGCTCTTCGGCGATGCGGCGCAGGGCCGCGATGAGTCCTTCATCGTCGCGATAAACAAAGCCGGCTCCACTATGGAGAATCGCCTCCGGGCTCCCTCCGGCTTCGCTTGCAATCGCGGGAGTGCCACAGGCCAGGGATTCAAGGATCGTCAGCGGAAAAACCTCCGGGGCCTTCGAAGACAGAATGGTGGCTGTCGAGCGGCGGTAAATGGCCGGCAGTTCGGAACGCTGCACGGAGCCGAGGAAACGGATCCAAGGGCACCGGGCCGCTTCCCGCTTCAGGCTCTCCAGTAGATCGCCCGTGCCGGCGACCTCGAGATCGTATTGGGGCAGCTTGGCAAAGACCCTCACGAGCTGATCAATGCCTTTTGAAGCGGTGACTCGCCCTACGAAGAGAAAGCGAGGGCGGGCACCCGGTTCAGGGCCCGGCAAGGATAAGTCCGGTGCGAGCCCGGAATACGTGGGCAGCACGCGGATCGGGGCCTGGATGCCGCCTTCGCGATGCCGTCGCGCCGTGTACTCACTGGGTGAAAGAATCAGGTCGACATGGGCCAGCGCCTGGTCGCGTTGTGCTGTGTACCGCCAGATCTGCGGAGGGATGCCGGAGCGCAGGCAGCAACGGATGCACTCCGCCTTGTCGCAGGCCTGCTGTTGATTCTTCCAGAGAATATGCGTTGGGCAGATCAGCCAGTGCTCGTGCAGAGTGTAAACGGTGAGTGCGGGGTGGCCCATCGACAAGGCCCCGAGACCGCCCACCAGGGAGATATTGTGAAAATTGACGACGTCAAACCCTCGCGCCAGAATCCGCGCGATGGCGTTCCGCTTCGGTCCGGGAATGCTGAGTTGCTGCGTGATCAGCGGCGATAGAGCGCCCCAAGCGCTGTGCAGCCGGTGCACGATCACCCCGTCCGGCGGATCCTGGCCGGGCTGAGGATGCTCGGCGCCCAGCCGGTATGCGTCTTCGCAATGAATCACTTCGACATGGTGCCCCTGGCGGACCAAGGCTCGGGCGAGGTTCTGCACAAACACACCATCGCCACCGAAATGGTAGGGCGGGTAGTAGGTGGTAACCATGCAGAAACGCAACGGTCTCTGCGTCGAGACAATCGAGGGGGAAGTGGACACCAGCGAACCTTCAGGCTAGCATCCTGGCTATCGGACGGCCTGACTCCTCTTCGGCACCAGCTTCAGAATCTGCCCGCGGCGGCTGTCGGTGAGAATGTAGAGGGCGCCATCGGGGCCCTGCACGACATCGCGGATACGCTCGCCAAGATCGGCCAGTAGACGTTCTTCACCGGTCACGCGCTCGCCATCGAGGCTCAGCCGGACCAGGTGCGTGCTGCCGAGGCCTCCGATAAAGACGCTCTGGCGCCAGGCCGGAAACAGCGATCCGGTATAGAACGTCATGCCGCCGGGGGCGATTACTGGATCCCAGTAATAACGAGGCTGCTCCATGCCCATCTTGGCGGTGATGTCGCCCGTGATCGCCCCTCCGCCGTACTCGATGCCGTAGGCAATTGTCGGCCAGCCGTAGTCCCTACCTTTGCGGGCAATGTTCAATTCATCGCCACCGCGGGTGCCATGCTCGATGGTCCACAGTTCGCCGGTGGCGGGGTTCAGCGCCGCTCCCTGAATATTCCGGTGTCCGTAGGACCAGATCTCCGGCCTCGCGGCCGGCTTACCGGCGAACGGATTGTCCCCAGGGATCGAGCCGTCCGCATGGATGCGAACCACCTTACCGAGCAGCCCGTCCAGCCGCTGGGCCTGCATCCGGCCTTCCTCAATAGACCGGTCACCCAAGGTGACAAAGAGTGTTCCGCCGCGCCAAAACACGAGGCGGCTGCCGAAGTGGAGGGTCGACTTCAGCGAGGGCGTCTGATGAAAGATCACCTGCACATTGTCCACGCGCGGTTCAGCGCCGTTCACCAGTTTTCCCCGTGCCACCGCCGTATTGTTGGTGCCATCATCCTGCAATTCGGAGTAGCTCCAATAAATCAGCTGGTTTTCGGGATACTTCGGATCGACGGCGAGTCCAAGCAGTCCACCCTGACTGCGCGCATCCACCTTTGGGAGTCCCGCTACGGGCGAGGAAAGTTTGCCTCCGCGTGACACGATACGCAGCCGCCCCGGGCGCTCAGTCACCAGCATCTGCCCGTCGGGAAGAAACGCGAGGCCCCAGGGCGTATTCAGCCCTTCCGCCACCGTTACCCGGTCGAAAGCCACGTTCAACTTCTGCTCCGGAGCGCGCGTCTGCCCGGCGAACGCCGGCTTCTGGTGCGGGGCGTTGGGCTGCTCGACAGCTTGTCCGGCCACACCGCAACCCGTCAGGGTCACCACCAAGAGTGCGGCCACGGGTGCAATTGCCAAACGCTTCATCTTTAGCGGCCCGGCCCCGCGGCCGGCTTTGTGGTGTCGCTAAGAGTGACGATGTCACCATCGCCCCGGCGATCGAAGGCGATCTCGATAAAGCCCACGTTCATCTCTTCCCAGCTTTGGTCGCCCCAATGGATCACCTTGGTGGGGTCAGGATTGGCGGGGTTATTGGGAGAGTTATCGAACCAGCCGGTGCACTCGAGCTTGGTGCCCTTCGGCAGTGCGATCGGATCCTTCAGAAAGTAGGTGGTCTGCCAGTTGAAGTCGTAACGAGGAACATTCACCAGCGTGTCCCGGCGGCCGTCCGGGTAAACCGCGTCAATCCGATAGGCCTTACCGCGCAGATGCATGTGCGGCTGTAGCGAGATTAGCTTGGCCGCGCTTTTGAGCTCTGCCCAAACAAAGCTGCGGTAGTTCGGGTCACCGGCCGGAATGGCGAGTTTCGAGTCCGCCGGCGTAATGGTGACGACGCGCTCTTCGGGGGCCTGTTTCGCAAAGTAGATGCCGAGTTCGGAATGATCGATCGCCGCCTTGCCGTTCGTGGTGAAGTGGATTTCAAAAACGATGTCCGACCCTTTGCGGATCAGCTTGGCCTGGCGCGGACCCCAAGGAATTGGCCGGTAGCCCGGCTCATAGCCCACCAGCAACTCACGACGGTCAATCTCGCGCTCATTGGGATGCCGGAAGCTCCGCTCGGCGCCGGAAGCGACGTATAGCTGACCCTTCGGCGCCGTCGCCACGTAGCTTGATCCGGGAGGGCGCACAAAAGCATTGATGTGATGCACGACGGCGCGCTGGTCAATTTTCCACTCGGCGGCCGAAACCCACTTGTCTTCGGTGAGATTGGTGGGCGTCACGAGGAAGGTGTAGCGCACCGTGCCCTCGGCCGGCACTTCGAAACCAGGAATGCGGATCACCATGTCGGGCTTACCGAGCGTGTACTTCGCGTCGGCCTTCGTCACGGCGATCGGATTCACCGGAGCGCCCTCGACGGCTCCGCCATCCGCCCAGGCCACCAACTGTTGCACTTCCGCTTCCGGCATCAGTCGGCTGTTGTGGATGCGCTGCGACGATTCCGCGTCGGCATGCCAGGGCGGCATCGTGCGTTTCAGCACCGCTTGCCTGATCGCCTTGGCCCACGGCCGCGTCTCCTGATAGCTCAGCATCGACATGGGCGCAATCTCGCCCTTCTGATGGCAACTCGCGCAACGGCGCTCCATCACTGGCCGGATATCGGCATAAGTTACGGGCTTCGGCGCGCACCAGGCCAACAGGGGCAATAGGCAAATCGTCAGGCGAATCATCTCGACCCCTAGTTTATCGCTGCCTGCGTTGACTGGCGATCACCGCGAGCACGTTCCGAAGATACTGCTCGTCAGAGAGGTCTTCCGTCGCCGCCACCGGGAACTCAGCCTCCGCGCGGAACTGGCTGGCCAAATCCGCGTAGAGCGCCAGGCGGGCGCCGGGTTCGAACTGGTCGCGGCGCAGCAAGGCCTCGAACGTCACCGCGATCACGTCTGCCGGGACGCGCATCCGCAACCGCGCGGCCAGATGCGGATACGCCGCCAGCGAATTGAACTTGTTGGGGGCGATCCGGCCAAAATCAGGCTCTTCCAAATGGGTCTCCACGATCACCACCGTGCCCGCGGCCAAGTCGCCGAGGCGCTGCCGGCGCCGGTTGAAGAACATCACCGCGCCGCCCAATAGGTAGAGGGCGGGTAGCGAATCCACGGGCCGAAGTAAGTTGCGCAGAATGATTTGGGGAGGGCGCAGCCGCAAACCCTCGGCGTCCATTACCCGCAGTTGCATCACGCGCTTGCCCACCGTCTGCCCCCGCCAACGCCACTCCAGGGCAATGCCATAGCCGGTCGCGACGACGAAAAAGAACAGCAGGTAGATGGCTCCGGCCAGATCCGCGCCCACCAGATTCAGCGAGCGCACCAGGTAACCAATGCTGGTCATGATGACGCTGATGCAAAACATGTCCAGCAGCATCGCCAGGCAGCGGCGCACCGGCCCGGCGAGCGGCAGGCTAAACGTCACACCCTCCGGCGTGCGGATCCGCAAGGTATCCGTGTCAATCGTGCGCATTTCGCCCCGCGCGCGAAAGAAAGAGAAACAGACAGACGAGTTCCAGCAATCCCACGGCGATCTTCAGGTCGTAGGGCAAAACGGGTTCGTGATACTGCGAAAAAAAAGCTTCGACGATACCGGCCCACACCAGCAGGATAGCCACGCCGCCGAGTAAGTGCAGCACATCCGGTGTCACCTGCCGCAGACGTTCGCCCAACCGTCGGCGATCCCGCCGCCTCAGCAGGGCTCCGGCCAACACGAAGCCGGCTTGGCCACCGAAAAGAATCGCCGGGATCTCCACCGACCCGTGCGGCAGTAGCCATCCCAAAAGAAAACGTGTGAAGCCGGCTTGCACATAGTCGTAGCCAACCGCCCCCAGCACTACGCCGTTATAGAAAAGGCTGATCGCCGTGCCGAAGCCCCAAGTCATGCCCATCGCACAGGTGAAGATGGCGACGCGCGTGTTGTGGGTCATTAACTCGGCCGAGAACCGCGTCTTCCGCCCGGCCATCTCATCGCCCGCCTTTTGCGACTGCTCTTCGTTCGCGACGCGCTCCGCTGGAGTCTGCTTCAAATGGCCGAAGCCGACCAATGATACTTTGGCCGTCGGATCCACCCGCAATGCGAAGGCGCCGAACGCCGCCCCCAGAAAAAAGAGTCCGGCGGAAAGCGCAAATTCCCGTCCCCGGCGGCGGAAGGCCTGTGGGAAGGTGATGGTGAACCAGCGCCAGGCGCTCGCTCCCCAACTGCCGCCCCGTGTCTCGTGAATCTGGCCATAAGCGCGGGCCACCAGAGACTCGACGTAAGCCCGCAGCGCCGTCTCGCCGGGCAACGAATTCAGCTTGGCTAACCCCGCGCCGCCGCGCTGATAGAGATAGTGCAAACGCAGTGCCTCGTCCAAAGCCAACGTCCGCTCCGGGTCCGCATCGATCCGGCCGAGTAACTGCTCCAGTTCCTGCCAGAACGGACGTTCGCGGCTGACGAAGCGATCAAGGTCGACGATCACAGCAGTTGCCTTTGCTTGAGGGCATGATATTGCTCAATTAGCTCGTAAGTCAGGCGCTGGGGATCGAGCAGCGAGAAATGAATACCCTCCTGCCTCAGCCCGCGCCCGCATTCCTGCAGCTTCTGCCAGGAGAGATGGGCGCTCAAACGGTCATACACTTCGTCGGTATCGGCCGGCGGCGCCCCCGTGAAGAGCGGTTGCATGCCAGCGGGTCGAATCAGATTCACACAGACGAGGTGCTGCCGGGCCAGCAACCGCGCCTGCCGGGCGAAGCTCTCGGCAATCATCGGATCGTCCAGAGAGGTGAGAAACACCAGCATCGCGCGACGCCGCAGACGGGTGCGAATCTGCGTGAACAGCTCTTCGAAGTCCGGGTTGACGAGTTGCGTGGTTAGACTTACCAGCGAGTCACGGCAAAGGCCGAAATGGGGTGCGCCGGACGACGCGCGCAAGAAACGATGGATCTGATCAGAGTAAGTCACGAGTCCGAAACGATCCCCATCGCGCTGCGCGGTATCACCCAGGATCAGTCCGGCCGTGAGGTAACGCTCGAGCATTGTTTGGCCGCCTGCCAAACGGCCGCTCAAGCGGGCGGCATCGATCAGCACGTAGATCTCCTGCGTGCGCTCGACGCGAAAAACGCGCGTAACTGGCTTGCCGCGCCTTGCCGTCGCCTTCCAGTCGATCTCGTCGAAGCCATCACCCGGCAGATACTCGCGAAGCTTCTCGAACTCGCGGCCCTTTCCGATCTGGCGCGGCTGGCGCGGCCCTGCAGTCTGCCGGGAAAGCGCGGCAAGCGCAGTCCGTTCGGCCATCAGATTCGGGTAAACGCGGATCCGCCCCACTGCGGGCAGTCGTCGTCGGTGGGACCACAGCCCGAGCGGCGAGCTCCCTTCGACAAAGCAGGCATCCAGTGGAAAGTCGCCACGCCGCGTGGGCAGCACCGGCATGGCCACGCGGCTCCAAACGCTGCCCGCCGGTAGCGCGGCTCGTACTTCAACGCTCTCCAACTCCAACTCTCGCGGCAATGCCAAACCCGCTCGAATGTTCAGAGCTTGCTGGCGCGGGTTCTCGAACCGAATCGGTACCTCTCCGGCACGTTCCAATGCGAGCCGTGTCACCGGTTCGAGCTCCGCACGTAGACCTCGCAGAACGTTTGCGCCCAATATGGCGTCCAGTGCGAAAACCGCGGCCAGACCGGCCAGAATGGCACCGCCGGCCGGCGCATTCACGCTCAGCAGGGCGGCGGCGGGTAGGCCCACCAGCGCAAAGACCAGCAGCAGGCGCGATCGCGGCACGAGTTGTGAGAAGCGGGCCATCAACGCGGTACCGGCACCTGCTCGAAGATCTTTGTAATCACCTCTTCCACCGACACGCCTTCCATCTCAAACTCGGGCCGCAGCATCAGCCGGTGGCCCAGCACAGGGACGGCCATGGCGCGCACGTCATCCGGTGTAAGAAAGTCGCGGCCGCCGATGGCGGCGTGGGCGCGGCTCGAGAGCAACAGCGCCTGCGTGGCGCGCGGGCCGCTGCCCACCATCACACTTTCGTGGGTTCGTGTCGTGCGTACTAAGTCGACGATGTATTCAATCAACTCCGGTCTCACCGTCACCAGGTCGAGTAAGTTGCGGGCCTCGCGAATTTGCTCGGCACTGAGCAGCGGCGCTACTTCACCGGCGGCCAAGACATTCTCGGGCGAATGCTGGCCCGTCAGACGGCGGGCAAGTTCCAACTCGTCTTCACGTTCCGGCCAAGGCATCTGGATCTTCAGCATGAAGCGATCCTTCTGCGCCTCCGGTAGCGGATAGGTGCCCTCATGCTCAATCGGGTTCTGCGTGGCGAAGACGGTGAAGTTCGCGGGCAGCGTGTGCGTATCCCGATCGATGGTGACGGTGCGTTCCTGCATCGCCTGTAGCAAAGACGACTGCGTCTTCGCTGGCGCCCGGTTGATCTCGTCGGCCAACAGAAACTCTGTAAAGACGGGTCCTCGAACCAGCATGAACTCATTGCGCTGCAGGTTAAAGACGCTGGTGCCGGTGATGTCGGCGGGCATCAGGTCGGGGGTGAACTGGATACGGGAGAAATCGCAGCCCAGCACCCTCGCCAACGTGCGCACCAGCAGCGTCTTGGCGACGCCGGGGGCGCCCTCGATCAAGGCGTGCTGGCCCGTAAGGATCACGATGAGAGCTTGATTGATCACCGCCGGCTGGCCGATGATCACCTTTCCCGTCTCCGCGCGTACGCGCCCCAGCAATTGGTGAAGTTCAGTCAGGGTTGGTTCCATTTAGCGTTTGCGCTCCAGGGCAAGAGTGGCTCGGGCAAAGGCCCCAGCCGGGTCAGTGGATTCGCGCAGCGCGCGGCGGACGGCCTCGCGCTGTGTGGGTGAGTAAGTGGCAAAGCGTTCCCATTCGCGTTCGCAAACCTGCATCAGTTCGCTCGGCGCGATGCCTCGGCGCAGCAATTGCGCCAGGCCCGATTGCGCCGTCCGCTCGCTTTGTAACTCGAGTGATTCAGTGGTTTCGCCGGGCAACGGCACCAGCGGATACGCCGCTTGCCAAACGAACAGCGCCGCCAGTATCACCAGGGCGATCAGCAAGCCGGTGAGGCCATAGCGGCGCACCAGCACCATCACCCCCGGATCGTCCCGGATGCCGAAATGTGACTCTTCAAAAACGATGCGCTGCGCAGGTCCGATCATGCGGGCCAACAGCGCCGGGGAGTTTCGCTCGGCAAGGGTCTGGTTGCTGAAAAGATCAGAATTGGCGACCAGCACCAGCGACCCCTGGTCCATGGCTCGTTCCAGAATGCGCCCGTTGCTGATCGCCGTCCATGCTTCTGATTCCGGCTGTAGAGCGAGTGTCGTCTCCCGTCCGCCCTCCCAGCCTGGCGTGTCCTTCATCTCTTCGGTGGGTGCGGAGTAAGTGAGGGTAAGCTCGAGTAACTTCAGTTGCCGTTCCGCGCGCTGAATCAGGACAGGTGCCATGGCGAAAACGACGCGCGCGCCCCGTTTGGTTAGCGCCCGCCAACTGGCTTCTTCCAACTGGCCAGGTGTGGCATGCAGGATCAGCACAGTGGCGCCGCGAAGGTCCTGGCCCTCCAACGCGCCAAAGTTGCGTTCCACCGGACGCAGTCGCGACAGGCTGTCGTGCAAGACGCGCGTCCCCTGACGGTCAGCACGGAGCGATGAGCCGGCGGGATAGACTCCGCCTCCACCGAAACGAATTGACAGGATGGAAACCATGCCCCAAGCCAGGCCGCCGATCAAGAGAATCAATAACAGCGGTGATAGCTTACGCATGAGACTTTATCCTCTCCACGTTCGCCACAAACTCGGCCACCACCTGGGGAGTCGCCGCATGCTCACCGTACCAACTGCGCTCGTACAGTCGCAGATTCTCCGCAAAGCTGCTCTCAACACCCGTGTAACCCTTCGCCCGCCGTCTCAACTCGTATAGATAGTCGAGGTTACTTTTGCCGCGATGCACCTGAATCCATTGCTGCCGTGCGAGGTGGGCCAGGCAGCCGAGGTAAAGCGCTCGCAGTGCCAGTCGCGTCTCGCCTTGCGCAAGCAAGTCGCGGCCCAGGAGCGCCCATTCATCTTCCGGGCGATCCGTGGGGAGCAGCGTTTCGTCCGCCAGCTCCACCGTGGCAAGATTGACTGCCTCCGCCTGGGCCACCACCGCTGGCTTGGTCCGCCATTGGCGAATCACTAGTCCCAGAATCAGGGCCACGCAGAGCGCAATCACCAGGTAACTGGAGGTCCGCAACCCACTCGCGGGTGCCGCATCGCTGCCCGGAGACTTGATGCGTTTATCGATCAGGCTCTCCAGCCAATCAAAGAAGGAACGGATGCCGTTGTTGATGCCGCGAAATATGGCTCGCGTGCCATTCTGCAAAGCTTCCAGCCATCCCGGCAACTGCGCCTTCTGGGCGGCGCGCGGGTTGCGCCAGGAGAACTCAGGGTTCTGCAGCGTCTGACTGATTGACTCATCGAGCTGGGGCGGCGGAATGGGCTGCTCGGCCCGTGCGCTGAAGCACAGTAACATCGCAGCTACTGTGGTGACTTGGCGCAACACACGCCGTAAGTCCGCGCCCGTCGTGATGGATTCGCCCTCGAACCCGCGCAACACCTGAGCCGCGCGCCACAGCGGTTCCAATACGCAGTAAGTTACCGCGATGGAAATACGGAAGAACGTCGAAGTGAAGATCAGATTGGCTCCGGCGCGATTGAATTCCGTCTCGATGCCCAACAGCATCCGGCTGAGTTCAGGCAGAAAGGCCATCAGAACAAAGAGATTGATCCAGATCAACAGGCCGAAGATACTAAAGAGCCCGAACGCCGTCCAGGTTTGTCCGGTCCCTCGACGCGTCAACCGCCAAGCTTGGCCGATTCCCGTGCGCCAGGTCCGTACGTCAGCGGCGCGCAGGGCGGCGCAATGTTGATAGAACGCCGCTGCCGGGGCGAAAGGCAGCAGCGCGACCGCCGTCGCCGGCAGAACAATCAGCTTGGTGGGCTGAATCAGGCATTGCAGCAGTACCAAACGGGTACCGTCGATCGTGGCTCCCGGCTCCAGTAACTGCCTGAGCCGGACAGAGAAGATGGACTGCGCCGCGAACATCGCCAGCAGCAGCACCGCCAGTAACAGCGACTCAACACCCACTCGCTCGGCCGCCAATCCGCTGTGGGTCATCTCTTCCCAGAAGAAGAGGAACGCCATAGAGAAAGCGCCAGTTCCCAGGTAGTAGACAAGCCAAGCGCTCGCCGGGGCTCGGCGCAACAAGCCGAAGGCTTGCTCCAGTAGGTCGAGACCGGAAGTCGGTCTCACTTACTCAACCACCCGGATCTCAGTGGTGGCGAGGATCAAAGTCTGTCCCAGCCAGTAGAAAAGTGTAAATGCCAGCAGTAGTCCCACCAGCGGGTAGGCGTAATCCAGCCGCCATGGCTTCCGGATTGGCGCTTGGCTGGACGGAAGCTTGGCGAGACAAGCCACACACAACAGCCGGTGATCGTGCTCGGTGAGGCATTCGCGGCAATAGTAGCGCCGGCACGATGGACAGCGGCCCGCCGCCTCCCGTAAGTCATGCCGGTAACACCGTTCTTGCGCAAGGGTCGTCATGCGATTTGCTGCTGCTTTCGGTGAAGGATCAGCAGGAGGCCAACAAGAGCCACCACGATGCAGAGACCCTCCATCGCCGTCGCATAGGGGACCAGCGGCGGCAAGCTGCGGATCGGGTGCTGATCCACGGCGCGAACCGCATTTGGCACGCGAGGTATGGCGCTCTGGATGCTGGCGACAATGCCCGTGCTGATGCTGTAAATCGCCTGCGTGCCAAGAATGCTCCACAGGCAAGCCATCACCGCTCCCCCCACGTCGATCCGATAAGCCCGCACTAACCCGATCAGGATCAGAACGATCCCGCTAAAGGACAGCGCATACTCCGTCCAGTCCAGTGCCGCGCCTCGGGAGGCACGCTGATTCCAAAGCGAAAACAGGCCCGCCAGAATGACGCTGGCGAACGCGGCCTCAAAGTACCAGCCGCGATAGGGCACCTTCGGTTGCCGCAAGCCCTCCATGGGCGGTGGTGTCACCCTGCTTTCCACTGGCGCCATCACTTCGAAGCTCGCCAGTCCCAGTGGACCTTGCGAAGCCTCAATCAGCGGCCCGATTCGTTCGAGTAACTGCTCATAAGCCGCGCGGCGTCCGATCGCCGGCACCTTATGCAGTCCCAGTATCGTCTGCACCCGGCACTCCGCCTGGCTGCCCAGCAATGCGTAAGCCAAGGTCCACGCCGCCAAGGGCGCCATCGGGATCAGCCACGCCCAATGAAAGATACCCCCCAGCGCAGCCAGGCTGACGCACGGCACCAGGTGCGCCGCTAAAATCATCAGAAATTCCCCGCGCCGGTCCTGGAAGTAAATGCCCTGGATATCGCTAAAGTAGAAACGCTCGTAGATATCGACGAAGCGGGAGGAGCGGATACTGAGTAAGTGGTCTTCCGCCAGCCAGATCCGGTCCCGTCGAAAGGGTCCGAAGCCGCGTCCCGGCAAGCGTTGGTAAGTCACGCTATCCAAGTCGCCCTCCCCGGAAGAGGACTGTGCCAAACACCGTCACCAACAGCAGGATCCACGCCACCACCTGCAGCACTCCCAGCACCAGCGCCAGAATGGCCCGCCAGCGTCCTCGCGGCACCGGCCCCGGCTCCTGGCGAAGCGCGCGAATGCCCAGGTAAATGGCCACCGGCCCTCCCACCAGGGTCGTCCAGACGCCAAGCATCGGAACCAGCGCCGTGGCGAGCGCCACGGAATCCAAGTTCAGCCGCCGGGCCACCCAGCGGGGACTGTTCCTTCGCCGTGCCAACTCAATGCACGACGGACATAGATTCTGGGCACCCACCGTCATCCTGCAGAGCGCGCACAAGAATCGCCCGCAGCTATCGCACGGCACCGCTGCTCGTTTGGTCGTGTGCTGATAACAGGCGGCTTCGCCAGGCGTCGAGATCGGCGGCGCCACATCGCTGGCGGGTGGAATCAGCGTTGCCCGAAAGGCACGCCCTCGTTGAAGTGAATGGCAACGAGGACATCGCACGCCCTCGCTGCTGGTTACCTCCGCCAGGGGAAGCGGCAACTGGCAGCTGAAGCAGGCGACCGCACGTGAATGTTCGACGGTGATGGCCATCGCTAGCTCTCGTACACCACCACGGTATCGCACAGCCGATCGTGCAGGGCCTGCTTCCGGTCGTCAAAGGCGGCCATCACGTAGCCGATAAACAGGATCACTTGGCTAAGTAACTGCGCGAAGTATCGGCCAATCGCCCGGCCCCAAGTGAGCTGTGTGCCGTCGGTCCGTAGGATGCGGATTCCCAGCGCCAGTTTGCCCAAGGTCGCCCGGTGTTTCACCGTCATCACCGCTTCGTAAGTGGGATGCACCAGGAAATAGATCAATCCACTTACGCCCAAACTGACCGCGCTTTCCGTCCCTAGTCCCGCCACCGCAAAAATCAGCGCGTACTGCACAATGGCCAGGAGAATGCCGTCAATCAGGCGCGCACCGAAACGGATCCAGAAGCCGGCGTACTGCTGGCGGGGCAGGCTCAGGTCGATGCCCAGCGTAAGACCCTGAGCGAAACGGGGCTTGCACGCCGCGCAGATCAGGCGTCCGCTGAAAGTGAGCAGGTCCTCCGGCGATTGTGGCATGCCGCAAACCGCGCAGAAAGCGAGGGGAGTTTCGATTTCAACGGCCAGCAGCGGTGGCGGCGTCTGCGCCACCAGATCCGGCCGCACCACCGAAAGCGCCTGCCACTCGGCCATGCCCGTTTGCCAAACCAGCGTCGTTGCGCGCAACCGGCCGCTTTGGGCCAACGCCTCAAATGCCGCATCGTCCAGCGGCCCGCGACGTTCGACACCCTGTTCTCTGCTGTGCGTGCCTTCGGCGTAATACCAGGGCATGTCTATCTAAGAAGGGTACCGTACTCGCTTCTCACTTGAATACGACTAGCGTCTTAGCAAAACGGTCATGAAGGGACTGCTTGCGCGAATCGGTGCCGAGCACAATGGCGTCCACAAGAGCATAGACACTGACCAGCAGTCCTACCAGCGGAATGATGCTGAGAATGCTGACACCCTGATACAGCCCGAAACGGAGGAGGCTCTGGCGAAACTCAAGCCGCTCACCCTCTAAAGTGATGATTTTCAAGCCTAGGGCCTTCTTGCCGATGGTGCCGTCATAGTTGGTTACCATGTAGCATTCGTAGGCGGCCTGAATGCAAAGAGCCGCCAGGAAAGCGGCTATTACCGCTACCGCGACTACCAAGGGGGAGAGTTGCTCCAGCGCCTGCGGGCCACCTGTAAAGATATCGGATCCAAGGACCAAGAAAATACAGACCAAGATCACCGGAGTCAAGGGAATGCCCAGGATGAAGCTGTCGATGATGCGCGCCAGGAGGCGGATCCAGAAGCCAGCGTAGCGTTGGCCCGCAATGGATGTCGTGCCGAATGAGGCTGCACTGCTGTAGACCGGCACTGGCACCGGGGGAACTCCAGGAATCGGCGGTGGAAACAGATCCGGCCTCGCCTCTCCCGCCGCTTGCCAGTTCGGCATCCCCGGCTGCCAAACCAGCGTCTCCGGCCGGATGACGCCCGTGGCGCTCAAGGATTCGAACTCCGCCGCCTCCACTGGACCCTTCTGTTCACCGCCCGCCGAATAAAACCAGGACATGCCAATCTCCTCGCTAGCTTTCTGCCCGATTATAAGGCCTACCCCGCGTTTGTCCACGGTACCCCCCGCAAAAAAGATCCCTAGAAAAATGAGAGTATTGGCCCGCTGAATCCACTAATAGAAGGGCGCTATACTGGGGCTTCTCCCCCCGAGAACGTGAACCGGAGAGCTGCGTCCAGTGGCGCTCCCCGGACGAAAGGGACTCTCATGATTGATGAAAAAGAACGGCTGAAGAATCTTACGGCCACTCTCGGGAACATAGAAAAGCAGTTCGGCAAAGGCTCCATCGTGCGCTTAGGGTCGAGCGAGGCCATCGTACCGGTCTCGGTGATCCCCACCGGCTCCATCTCGGTGGATTGGGCGCTCGGCGTTGGCGGACTCCCTCGTGGAAGAATCTGCGAGATCTTCGGGCCGGAATCTTCAGGAAAAACGACCCTCTCCCTTCAGGTGATTGCCGAAGCGCAAAAGCTGGGTGGGATGGCCGCCTTCGTGGACGTTGAGCACGCGCTTGACCCCATCTACGCCCGCAAACTCGGCGTCGACGTCGACAACCTGCTCGTCTCTCAGCCGGACTACGCTGAGCAAGCCCTCGAGATCACTTCGGCCCTCGTGAGTTCAGGCTCCATCGACGTTCTCGTCGTCGACTCTGTCGCGGCCCTCGTGCCAAAAGCCGAACTTGATGGCGAAATGGGCGATACCTTCGTTGGCATTCAGGCCCGCCTGATGTCGCAAGCCATGCGCAAACTCACCGGCATCGTCTCGAAATCGAATACCTGCCTCATCTTCATCAACCAGATTCGCGAGAAGATCGGCGTGATGTTCGGCAGCCCGGAAACGACATCGGGTGGCCGTGCTCTGAAGTTCTACTCCTCCGTCCGCATCGACATCCGGCGCATCGCGCAGATCAAGGATGGCGATGCCGTCGCCGGCAATCGCACCAAGGTGAAGATCGTCAAGAACAAGGTCGCTTCGCCCTTCCGTGAAGCCGAGTTCGACATCATGTACGGCGAAGGCATCTCGCGCGAAGGCGACCTGATCGACTTGGGTGTCGCCAAGAACCTCGTCGAAAAGAGTGGCTCCTGGTATAGTTTCCGCGGTGAGCGGATCGGCCAGGGTCGCGAAAATGCCAAGGTTTTCCTCAAGGAGAATCCCGACATGGCGGCCATCCTCGATACCGAGTTGCGGGCCTTGTTGAACCTCGGCAAGAAGACGCCGAACCCCGAAGACGGTGGTGCGGTGCGGGCCGAAAAGCCCGAAAAGACCACCGCCGCGGCCGGCCGCAAGTAGTCCCTCCGGCGCCCCCGGAACTGTCTCAAACATTTGTTTCGTCTGATGTTTTATTGAAAAAGTAGGCATTCCGGGGGCTGTTCCTCTCCAAAAAGGCCATTTTTCGGCCATTTTCGTGACAATTGGCTTGCATCACTCCTATGGGTACCGTATCATCATGGTCGTAATCGCCCTTTGGCGAGCCGCTGCTTCGGTGCGGCTCCAGGGCGCGTCGAGAGCGCACCGTACTACGTGACGCCTCAACGATGTTCAATTAACGGGAATCAGTAAAGGAGAATACTATGGCTGACAAACTGACTCAGACCCAGCTTGTCGCGAAACTCGCGGAGGGGGCCGAGATCACCAAGAAGCAGGCTAAGGCTGTGCTTGACGGCCTGTCCGCGACCGCGGTGAGCGAAACGAAAAAGAACGGGGTGTTCATCATCCCGGGCATTGGCCGCCTGGTGCGTCAGGAACGCAAGGCTCGCATGGGCCGCAATCCCGCCACCGGCGTCGCGATCAAGATTCCGGCCAAGAAGGTCGTGAAGTTCCGCATCGCGAAGGCGGTGAAGGACGCCATTGTTCCGCCGAAAGCCGTCAAGGCTCCGGCCGCTGCTCCGGCTCCGGCCAAGAAGGCCGCCAAGAAGAAGTAGTTCTTCTGGCGCCATCATCGATCAACGAAAAAGCCCCGCGCTTGCGGGGCTCTTCTTTTTTCGGGTTGACTCGGTTGGCCTAAACTGCGGATCCAACCGGAGTTGAGTGTTAGCCGGAGGGCCGTTAGGCCTCTTTCTTCTTCTCTTCCGGAGTGGGATCTTCTTCGGTCTTAATTGCTTTCTTGAAGTTTTTGATTCCTTCGCCTAAGCCTTTTGCCAAATCAGGGAGCTTCTTGCTGCCAAACAGGAAAACGGCGATCACCAAAATGATCAATAATTCCTGAACACCAAATGGACCCATAATCGCCTCCTATCAAGGACACCTTGAGTGTACCATTCACCGGCCTCAGGTAGACTGAAGCCGATGCACCGCCGCACACTTCTTTCCGCCGCGCCGTTCCTTCTCACCGCCGCCAAAGGCCAATCACCCATCCCTCGTATCGGCCAGGGCAACTACCGCTACGAAGTCCTGCACGACTATCTCCAGCCCCCTTCCACCCTCAAGTTCGGCAATACCCACGGCATCGTGGTGACGGCTGACGGCCGCATCGTACTGTGTCACACGGTTCACAAGAGCAGCGAATCGCCCGACGCCATCGCCATCTTCGACGCCGACGGCAAGTTCATCAAGAGCTGGGGCGCTGACCTGCGTGGCGGCGCCCACGGCTTGGTTCTGCGTCGCGAAGGCTCCCAGGAATTCCTCTACCACTGCGACAACGTCAAGGGCTTCGTCCGCAAAACCACTCTCGATGGCGAGGTCGTCTGGATTCTGCATGCGCCGCTCGAAAGCGGCCTCTACGCCAAAGCCGGCGAGTATCGTCCCTCCACCCTGGCCTTCGCCCCCAACGGCGACTTCTACATCGCCGACGGCTATGGCAAATTCTACATCCACCACTACGACGCCAAAGGCCGCTATGTGCGCAGCTTTGGCGGTTCGCGCGCCGAAATGGATCGTCTCAAGGGCCAGGAAACCGCCCCCGGCACCACCATCTGGCCCCATGCCATCGCCGTCGATACCCGCGGCCCGCAACCCCTACTGATGGTGGGCGAACGCGGTGACAACCGCCGCGTGCAGTACTTCTCGCTCGACGGCAAGCCGCTGCATATGCTCAAAGCCGGTGTCCGCTGGCCCTCCACCTTCGACTTTTACCAGGGCCTCATGCTCATGCCGGACCTGAAGGCCGTCGTCACCCTCTACGACGCCAAGAATCAGCCGCTCGTGCAATTAGGCGATGGCCAGCAACCTGACGGCAAAACCTACGAAGGTCTGCGCAATCAGGAGCGCTCTGCTTTCACTCCCGGCAAGTTTGTGGCCCCCCATGCCGCCTGCTTCGATGCGCAAGGCAACATTCTGGTGGCCGAATGGGTAGAGGTCGGACGTGTAACGAAGTTGCGGAAAGTGGGCTAACACCGGTCACTTTTTCCGGAGACGGATCCGCCCTCCAGAACCGTTGGTCGTGCTAGCTCGGTTCGGAGCCGTTCACCGGGCCCTCGGCATTCTCCGGATCTTTCACCGGCGGCGGAAAGATCTCGCCTTCATAAAACGTCTTAAGCATCTCGTCCGGCAATGGCTCGAAGAACGAATCGGGGATCACCACCTGACCTTGGGCTACGCCAAGGACGGGCTTGCGCTTCACTGGCGGCTCATCTTCCATCCCTCTATCGTGAATCATCTTGCAGCGACGCTGCTAGCATAAGTATCTGATGGTGATGGTGCTGGGTGTGTTGCTCGCGGTCTCGTTGCAGGCTGCCGATTGGGAGCCTTTGGGACCCGAAGGCGGCAGCGTTCACATTCTCGCGATCGACCGCTCCAATCCCACCACCCTGCTGGCCGGAACCCGCACCGGCATGCTCTTCCGCACCACCGATGCCGCCGGCACGTGGTCACACCTGCCGCTTCCGCGTTTCCCCAACACCACTCTCCATTCGCTCGCCATTGACCCCGAAAACACCCAGCGCTTTCTCGCCGGCCTCAACGATCCCACCGGCCAGCACAGCGCCCTTTGGCTCAGCGAAGACGCCGGCCAACACTGGCAACTGGTCGCCGACCTCGCCGGTCGCGCCGTCCTTTCGCTTGCCATTCGTGACACCGAGCCCCGCCTGTTTGCCGCCGGTACCGACCGCGGAGTCTATCTCAGCGACGACCGCGGCCTCCATTGGCGTCTCATTTCGCCCGCCGGCCATCCGGAGATGAACGGCATCGTCTCGCTCGCCCTGGACCCTCGCGAGCCCGGCACCATCTACGCCGGAACCACCCATCTTCCCTGGAAAACCGTCGACGGCGGTGCCAACTGGAGTTCCATCCATGACGGTATGCTGGACGACTCGGACGTCTTTTCCATCCTGGTCGACTCCACCCGTCCCGGGCGCGTCTATTCCAGCGCCTGCTCCGGTATCTACTCAAGCAAGAACGACGGCTCGCTCTGGCTGCGCGCCAAGGGCATTCCCGCCGACAACCGCCGGACCCACGTCATCGCCCAGGACCGCGCCTATCCCGATCTGCTTTACGCCGGCACCACCGCGGGCCTCTGGAAATCGGCCGACGCCGGCCTCACCTGGAAGAAACTCCACGCCGCCACCGTGAACTCGCTCGCCGTCGATCCCCGCGACGGCCGCATTATGTACCTGGCCACCGATGGTGGCGGCGTGCTCAAGACTGTCGACGCAGGCCGTTCCTGGGTCCAACGCAATCGCGGCCTAGTCAATCGGCGTGTGACCTCATTAGCTGCTTCGCCCACCGCCCTTTACGCCACCACGATGTATGAAGGCGAGTACGGCGGAA
Source organism: Bryobacter sp. (assembly GCA_022843605.1). Taxonomy (GTDB): domain Bacteria; phylum Acidobacteriota; class Terriglobia; order Bryobacterales; family Bryobacteraceae; genus JALHNI01. The sequence continues at coordinate 11,426 of JALHNI010000053.1, read as the reverse complement.
TCTTCGTCAGTCGCAACGGCGGCCGCGCATGGAGTTTGCTCGCGAGTCAGCAGCGCCTGCACGGCGAAAACATTCTGCGTCTTCGCGTTCGGGGCGCCGAGATGATCGCCACCACCTTCAATGGCCGCTTAGTCTCCCAGAACTCCGGCAAAAGCTGGGTCTTCAAACCCCTTAAAGTGCCGGAGCCTCCCGCCCCCCGCGTTCGCGGCCAAGCCGTCTTTGACCATGCCCGCTCTCCCCTCTCCCCGTCTGTCCGTCTGGCCGCTACGGTGAACGGTTTGGAACGCAGTACTGACAACGGAAAGTCCTGGAACCGGGTTACCAAGGGGTTGCCGGAAGGCTTTATCCGCGCCGTGATCTTCCATCCCAAGAATGCCGGCGAGTGCTATGCCGTCCAGTATTCACGTCTTTATCGCTCCTTCGACTCCGGCCGATCCTGGGAGTCGCTCTCCAACAACGGTTCGCCCATGCTGATGGTTTCGCTTTTTGTTCAAGGATCGTTAATTTACGGCCTCAGCGAAGACCGCGGCGTCTTCCGCCTCCAAACCGTGCAATAATAAAGAGTTAGTAGTTAGAGAACCAGAACATGAAGAAAACAACAATCTCCCCCCTGCTCATGTGCCTGTTCGCCTTCTTTTTGCCCGCAAATGCGCAGCAAAAGATGGTCGATACCGGTGAAGTCGGCAAGTACGAATTCAACATCTTTGGCGGTGGCACGTTCTTCCGCAAGCAGACTCAATCACCCAACCTGAAGCTGGAGGATGGCGGTACCATGGGTATCCGCTTTACCCAGAACTACTGGCGGTACGTCGGTATCGAAGAGGCGTTCCGGCTTCACGGAACCAACAATCCGATCTACACCAATCCCGCAACGGGCGGCACCAGCTCGTTTGGCGCGCGCAACCGTGGTTTCACGATTGCCCCGATTTTCCACTTCACCCCGCGCGAAGAGCGCTTCCGTCCCTTCCTCAAGGCGGGACTGGGGATGAACTGGCTTGGGCCGACGGACGAAGCTCGCCGTCAACTGTCCGCCGCGGGTAATGCCTTCGGCCAGCCCATCAATCTTGAAAGCCACAAGTCGCCGCAATTCATGTACGGCGCAGGTATCAAGTACAAGTTCTCCGAGCGTGTTGGCTTCCGTGTCGACGCGGAAGGCACGGTCGCTAATGCCCCGTCCTTCGGCATTCCGGCCACCGGCCCCGCGGGTTCCATCCTCGTTGGCAACCTCGGCAAGCTCAACGGCTCCAGCATCACCGGTGGCGTCACCGTTTACATGGGCGCTATTTACGATGTCTCTCTGGGTGACTTCACCGTCGGCCAGATCGAAGCCACCAGCAACAGCGCGTTCGAAGGCGATCCCTTGAACTTCAAGGTTCCCGCCTCCACCACCATTGAAGGCGTGAAGCCGAAGTGGAATTGGTTCTACGATGGCAAGCCCGTCGCCGGCCTCCCCGGTGGCGTTGGTGGCGGTACGGACTCCGAGACGTTCGGCCTGAAGGCTCCCAAGCCCGGCAGTTACGAAGTGAAAGCGATCGTCGAAGGCGACCAGACCGGCGTCACCAAGCGCCGCGTGCGGAACTTCCTCAAGAAGAACCCGATTGCCGCTACTGAGCGCAAAGCCAGCTTCGTCGTGAAGCCGTGGGCCACCCCCACTCTCCAGGGCAGCGCCAACCCGCCCAGCATCTCAGCTCCCATGCCTCCCGCCGGGACCTCGCCTGGCACGCCGATCTCGGTCGCCAATGCGGGCACCTCCACGGTCACCGCTTCGAGCGCCGCCTTTGAGCGTCCCCGTGACCTCACCTACAGCTTCACCGCTTCTGAAGGCCGCCTGACGCCCGGCAACACTGCCGGCGGCACGGTCAGCCAGCCGAATCCGCAATCTCTGACGATTTCGCTGAAAGACGTTAAGCCTGGCGACTCACCGAACGTCACGGCTATCTATACGCCTGAAGGCGTCATGGTTCCGGCCGGTGGCTCCAAGACGATCGACATCGCCATGAAGGTTGTTGACTCGCACGGTCCTGAGGCTTCGGACACGGCGCGCATCACCATCAGCGTGCCGAATCCGCCGCCGCCCCCGCCGCCTCCGCCGAGCCTGCAGCCCCTGCAACTCGACGACCTGATCTTCGGCTACGGCCGTGGCCGCGTCAACAACTGCGCCAAGCGCGTTCTTGATGCTGCTTACGAGCGCCTCGTCGCCAACGGTGACTACGACCTCGTCCTGGTGGGCCACATCGAAGAGCGCGAGAAGCGCATTCGCACCCGCCGCGGCGCCAAGTCGGTTGAGCAACAGCGCGTCCTCAACGCCGCCGCTTACCTCACCGCCGGTACCCAGCCTTGCAAGAACCTCGATGCCTCCCGCATCAAGGTGATGTACGCTGGCACTGACCAGACCAACGAGTCGAAGGCTCTCCTCTGCGTCACCTCTACCACCGAGCGCGCCTCGGATCGCGTTCGCCGCAATGACGACAACGCCAAGCATCGCCGCGTTGAAGTCTGGCTCGTTCCGCGCCCCGGCAAGGGCCCGATGCCCGCAGGCCTCAATCTGCAGGATCTCGCCCCGGCCGACCTGCCCAAGGGCTGCCCGCAGTAAACGCGGCTCCCGTCTCGAATAGAAAAGCCCGGGCTTCGGCCCGGGCTTTCTTGTCTGTTTATTGGTTAGTCTGAGAGGTATCCATGAATGTCAGCGTGATCCTTCCTGCCGCCGGCTTCGGCACCCGCATGGGCGGCGGCAATCGCAAACAGTTTCTTCACCTCGATGGCGTACCGGTCCTGGTACGCACCATCCGCAAATTTGCCGCCGCGCCCGATGTCGGCGAGATTATTGTTGCCGTGCGCCCCGAAGACCAGGAAGCCGTAGCCGAGATGCTCGCCAAAGAGTCTGCCGGTAAGCCGGTGCGCATTGTTCAGGGTGGCCTCTCCCGCCAGGAGTCCGTCGAGAATGCCTTGCGCGCCCTGAGCCCGGACGTCGAACTGGTCGCCGTACACGACGCCGTCCGTCCCTTCGTCGACCTCGAAACCATTCAAAAGGTGATCGCCGAAGCCGCTCGCACCGGCGCGGCCATTGTCGGCATCGTGCCCGTCGATACCGTCAAGCAGGTCCACCTGCACAAAATCCGCGCTACCATTCCGCGCGAACGCCTCATCCTCACCCAGACTCCGCAGGTCTTCCGCCGCGACATTCTGCTCGAGGCCTTTGCCCGCGCCCGCGCCGACCAGTTCACCGGCACCGACGAGTCCTCTCTCGTCGAGCGCCTCGATCAGGTCGAGGTCAGCGTCATTCCCGGCAGTGACCGTAACATCAAGATCACCAAGCCGCATGACCTCAAACTCGCCGAACTGTTCCTGAGCGAAGAGCACAGCTAGCCCATGCGGATTGGACAAGGCTGGGACAATCACCGTATCAAGGCCGGGCGGCCACTCATCCTTGGCGGTGTCGCGATCCCCTGCGACTTCGGCCTCGACGGCCACTCCGACGCAGACATTCTGCTGCATGCCATCACCGACGCCCTCCTCGGCTCGGTTGCTCTGGGCGACATCGGCATGCACTTCCCGGATACCGATCCCCAATGGCGCGGCGCCGCCAGTACCCAATTCGTTCAGCACGCCCAGTCTCTGGTCGAGCAGCGCGGTTACACTATCGTCAATGTTGACTGCACCGTCGTTCTCGAACGCCCCAAGCTCAAGGACTATCGCACCGCCATCCGTGAGAACGTCGCTCGCATCCTCGGCCTCCCCGCCGTAGACGTCAACGTAAAGTTCAAAACCTCTGAGCGTGTCGGCCCGGTTGGTGAAGGCCTCTCGGCCGAGGCCCAGGCCGTGGTCCTCGTCCAGCTCCGTCAAGGGTAAGCATGATCAATACCCTCTTCGAAAAGAAGGTCCTTTTCTGGGTGCAGACCCTTGGCTGGTTCTTCGGTTCGCTGGCCGTCCTGCTGCTGCTCCGCTGGATGTTCTTGAGCTTCCTCCACCGCCGTAGCGGTCAAGGGCCCACTTCGCTCGGCGTGGTCTATGACACCTTGCGCTGGCCCTCAGTTCTCTGGGCCATGGCCGCCTCCCTCAAAATCGGCCTGCGTTTCGCCGACCTCTCTGAACGGCAAAACGAGTTGGTGGCCACCTGGGTCATCGTCTTCCTCATCTTCAGCCTGACGCTCGTCGTGGCCAACGTGCTCGTTCGCCTGCTCAGCCTCTACGGAAACCTGCGCAACCTCCAGTTCGCCACCTCCGGCCTCTCGCGCGCCATCACGCAAGTCATCATCTACAGCTTTGGCCTGCTCACGCTCCTGGGCTATCTCGGCATCAGCATCACGCCTGCCCTCACCGCCCTCGGTGTCGGCGGCTTAGCCGTCGCCCTGGCCCTGCAGGAAACGCTCAGCAACTTCTTCGCCGGCGTCCTCATCCTGATTGAAAGCCCTATCCAGGTCGGTGACTTCATCACGCTCTCCTCCGGCGAAGAGGGTACCGTCACCGACATCGGCTGGCGCACGACGCGCGTCATCATGGGCGCCAACAACAGCATTGTCATCCCCAACAGCAAGATCACCTCCAGCATCCTGGTGAACCACAGCCTGCCCACGCGGATGATGATCACGCCGGTCGACATCTTCGTCCACCACACCGCCGACATTGAGGTTGTCGAGCGGCTGGCCCGCGAGTCCGCCGCCGAAGCCCTTGAAGCTGGCGAGGGCGTTCTCGCCGATCCCCCGCCGGCTTTCGTCTTTGACCCCGGCCCCCTACCCACTCACTTTCATTGCAAACTCCTCGTCGCCGTCGCGGACCGCACCCAGACTGGCCTTGTTCGCAGCGCCATTCGCGTCCGTCTCGTCAAAAAGTTCCAGACCCACGACGTCCCCTTCCCCCTCGGCGAACGCCTCATCGGCTGGCCCTAAACCCTATTTGAAGCGGTACAGGTGCCGCGTCTCCACCCGCACTCCCAGCAATTTCAAATAGACGAACAGTTGGTGCGCGTGATGGTTCACGTGCTTCAGGTTGATCAGCAACACGGCCAGAAACGGCTCGCCCTCCGGCACAAAGTAAGTCGATATCACCCGCATCAGGTCTTCGTCCCTGGTCGCGGCGAACGCCAAACGCAGCCGTGCCCGGCACTCGTCCACACTCCACAATTCTGCTTCCCGCCGCTCCCAGCCCAACGACGGATGCAGTCGCGCGAAACAGGCGCAAACGCCGCCGCAACTCTCCACCAGGTGCGCCGCCAACTCTTTCACCGTAAACGCTGGTGCGCCCGGCCACGGCGGCCGCCACTCCTCCACCCCCGCCGGAACCAGGGTCAGCATCTCCACGATCAACGCCAGATCCTCATCGATCCGCGCCTGCAGAACGGCCGTCATCGCTCCGCCCTCTCGGAAAACGCTGCGCATGCCAGCACCGGCAGCCGCGGATACTTCGGGTATCGCGGGTCTTCGCTGGCATACCGGCACAGCAAAAATTCGCTTCCCCGATCCGAGCGAATCGTTCGTGCCCAAACACAACTTACGCAGAGGCCGGTCTTCTGAGGCACACTCATATTCTATGGGTGCGATGCCTGAATGTTTGCCGGCCAGCGATTGCTCGCTGCTGGTCCGCTTTGGTCACCAGATCTCCGCCGCCCTGAATCGCCAGGTCATCTCGCTCTTTCGCTTTCTGCACCAGGCGAACCCGCCGTGGCTCGTCAATCTCCATCCCGCATACTGCACCCTGCTGATTGACTTCCATCCCTCCCTCACCACCCACGCCGAAGTCATCGCCTTTCTTCAAACCCGCCCCGACACCTCCTTTGCTCCCATCGGCAGGCGGGTCGACGTCCCCGTGCGCTATAACGGCCCCGACCTGCCCTTCGTCGCCGAGACCCACCGCCTCACACCCGCCCAAGTCATTGACCTTCACTCCAGCCACGAATACCTCGTTGCCTTTTTGGGCTTCGCCCCCGGCTTCGCCTATCTTCTCGGCCTGCCACCGCAACTCGCCACTCCGCGCCTCCCCACGCCGCGCCCGCAAGTTCCGGCCGGCAGCGTCGGCATCGCCGGCCACCAAACCGGCATCTACCCCGCAGCCTCGCCCGGCGGCTGGCGTCTCATCGGCGAAACCGATCTCAGCCTCCCTCCCGACTGGGTGATGCCGGGCGACCGCGTGAGGTTCGTCCCCGTATGATTCAGATCTTGCGTGCCGGCGCCAGCACCCGGCTCGTCGATGGCCTCGGCGAACGGCGTCGCGCGCACCTCGGGGTCTCGATCGGCGGAGCGGCGGACCGCGCTTCGCTCGCCCATGCCAACGCCCTCGTCGGCAACCCGCTCACCGCCCCAGCCCTGGAACTGACCCTGCTTGGACCTGCCCTTGGCTTCCAGCAGCCCACCACCTTCGCTCTCTCCGGGGCTCCCTTTGCCGCCACCCTCAACGACCTTCCCGTGCTCCCTCATTGCGCAATTCACGCCGAAGCCGGCGCCGTCCTTCGTTTGCAAAGCAGCCCAGTGGGCATTCGCGCCTACTGCGCCTTCCGCGGTGGCCTGCAACTCGACATCCATCGCCCCCTCAAGAAGGGCGACATTCTTACCGGCGCCAATCTTCCCGCGTCGCACTTTCACGCCCCCCCTCCCATCCTCGGCGATGGCCACCTACGCGTCACCCTCGGTCACGCCTTCCGCCAGCCGCTCCTACAAGGCGAATACGCCGTCTCTTCATCCTCCAACCGCCAGGCGATCTTTCTCAACGGGCCCGCCATTCAATCCGGCACCGGCAGCATGATCACTGAAGGCGTACCCCTCGGCGCCATTCAACTGCCACCCTCCGGACAGCCCATCATCCTCTTCGTCGACCAGCAAACCACCGGTGGCTACCCCGTCATCGCCACCGTCATCACCCCGGATCTGCCCAAAGTCGGCCAACTGCGGCCCCAACAAACCGTAAGCTTCTCCTACGTCACCTTCGAGGAGGCGCAAGCCCTCAACCGTTCATGAAACGCATCGACCTCAACGCCGACCTCGGGGAGTCCGCCGAAGCGGTTCTCAATGGACAGCAAGCGGAGCTCCTCCGCACCATCTCTTCCGCCAATATCGCCTGCGGCGGACATGCCGGCGACGAATCCACCATGCGCCAAACCCTGGAGCAATGCCGACTCGCCGGAGTCGCCGCCGGAGCCCATCCCAGCTACCCGGACCGCGCCAACTTCGGCCGCACCACGCTCGACATCTCCCCCAGCGCTCTGACCGACTCCCTCCGCCACCAGTTCCAAACCCTTCTTCATCTCGCCTCTCAAGCCGGCATCGTTCTCACCCACGTCAAGCCCCACGGCGCGCTCTACAACGATGCGGCCAAAGATCCACAAGTTACCCAATCCATCGTCCGTGCTCTCGATGGCCATCCCCACCTCATCCTCTATGGCCTCCGCGGTTCCGTCATGCTCGATGTCTTTCGTGAAGCTGGCTTCCGCACCGCCAGCGAAGCCTTTGCCGACCGCGCATATCAACCCGACGGCTCCCTCCGCCCCAGGCATCTCCCCGGAGCCCTGATCACCAACCCCACCGAAGCAGCCACGAATGCTCTCGCCCTAGCCTCAGCCGGTGCCGACACCCTCTGCGTGCATTCGGATACCCCCGGCGCCCTCGCCATCGCTCAAGCCGTCCGTGAAAAACTCGCCGAAAACGGCTTCGTCATCGGGCCCGTATAATGTGGGCAGTGTTTCGGAGGGTGATCGTCATTGGCGGAATCCTGGCGGCCGGTGCGGCCGGCGCCCTCGCTTATCTCACCGTTCAGGTTCGCGCCGCGGCCGACCGTGACGAGAAACGTCCCGCCGACCTCATCATTGTCCTCGGTGCCGCCGAGTATCGCGGCTTCCCTTCACCCGTCCTCAAAAGCCGCCTCGACCACGCCCTCGACCTCTACCGCCAAGGCCTCGCTCCCCGCATCCTCACCACCGGCGGCTCCGGCGGCGACCCCGATTTCACCGAAGGCGAAGTCGGCCGCAATTACCTGGTTCGCAAAGGTGTCCCCAGCGAGGCCATCCTCGTCGAGCCGGAAGCCGAAACCACCTTTCAGAGCGTTCTCGCCGCCGGCGAGATCATGGCTCGCATGAACCTCCGCTCCTGCCTGCTCGTCACTGACGGCTATCACCAGTTGCGGGCCAAACGCATGCTCGAGGAGCGCGGCCTCATCGTCTACGGCTCCCCTCGCCGGGGACAACCCCAAACCCCCACCCGCGAATGGTGGCTCTCCCTGCGTCAAGCCGTCGGCCTGATGCTCTGGTCGGCCCATCTGCGCTGGTAGGGGTCAGCGCTTCAGTCGCCGCTTGGCCGCCTTCGCCTTCTTCTCACTCTCGCCCAACAGCCGCGGCGCGTTCGCCGGCAACGCCTGATGGTCCCCCTTCTCCAACTCCGCCTGCGCCGCTTGTGACATCCGCACAATCTCGGTCACGTCTGTCAGGCTCTTTGCGTACTCTGCCTTCAACGTCTTCTCGTCCGGCTTCCGCTGCTCCGGCAATGCTTCCAACTCGGCGTGCGGATGCTCCGGCTTCGTGATCGTTGGGACATTGAACTGAGCCGACAGCAGCGACAGCAGGAAAATGACTTGACGCATTCGTCCAGTTTAGCCGCCCTGCTAAAATCGCGCTCATGCTCACCGCTCGCCGCCGCTTCCTTGAGTTCTTGCTGGCCAGTCCTTTGCTGAAAGCCGCTCCGGCTGACTCGCTCGCCGACATGCTCAATGTCATGGACTTCGAAGCCGTCTGCAAAGGCAAACTGCCCCCCGCCCACTTCGGCTATATGGCCACCGGCGTCGACGACGACGTCACCCTTCACGCCAACTCTGCCGCCTACCGCAAAATCCACACGCTACCCCGCCGCCTAGTCGACGTCTCGCGGCTGGACACCTCCGTTACTCTTTTCGGTACCAAGTACGAAACGCCGATTTTCCTCTGCCCCGTCAGCGCGCAAAAGGCGTTCCACCCACAGGGGGAAGTCGCCGCTGCTCGTGCCGCCAACGTCAAGCGCACGCTGCTGTGCCTCTCTACCGTGGCGACCGCCTCCGTCGAAGAGGTCACCAAAGCCAATGGCAAGCCCATCTGGCAACAGCTCTATCCCACCAGCCGCTGGGACTACACCGAACGCATCGTCAAGCGCGCCGAGGCCGCCGGTTGCCCTGTCCTCGTCTTCACCGTGGATCGCGTCTACGGCCGCAACACCGAAACCCAGGAGCGTTTCAAGCGCCTCGACTCGCGCCAGTGCGGCACCTGCCATCCCGATGGCAAACTCACCTACCTGCGCAAGCCCATGTTCGACGGCATGGACATGACCGGCGTCAGTTCGCTCAACTACACCATCACTTGGCGCGACCTCGCCAAGCTCAAGTCATTCTCCAAAATGAAGCTCGTCATCAAGGGCATTAGCACCGGCGAAGATGCCCAACGCTGCTTCGACTCCGGCGCCGACGGCGTCGTCGTCTCCAATCACGGCGGCCGAGCCGAGGAATCCAACCGTTCCACTATCGAGTGCCTGCCCGATGTCGTCTCTTCCGTGGGCGGCAAAATCCCGGTCCTCATCGACGGCGGCATTCGCCGCGGCACCGACATCTTCAAAGCCCTGGCACTGGGAGCCACCGCCGTCGGCATCGGACGCCCCTACGTTTGGGGTCTGGGCGCGTTCGGCCAACCCGGCGTCGAAAAGGTGCTCGATATTCTCCGCATGGAACTCGAAGTGGCCATGCGCCAGAACGGCGCCCCGCGCCTCGTCGACATCAATCGCCGGATGGTCACCCTCTCGCCCACCTTCTAAGGGCCTTCTATCGCGTCAGGGTCGAGGAGTCACCCTCGAGCCCCCGCGCATGGCCATTCACACCTCAGCGAAATATCGCTAACCCATTCAGCCCTCGGGCCTTCCCGCTTTCCCTTGGGCTGCTGCGCCCAAACAACTTGACCCGCCGCGCTATCCTCAAATCGGGCTCCCGGCATCCTGTTGACCCGAAACGTCAAACCGCAAAATTGGGTTCGTTTCGTAACCCTGCGTTTAGCGCCCCCCGAACGCCACCGCCGCAGCGCCGACAATCATCGCGAATGCCGTTCCCACTCGCCACGTCGGGGTTTCACCCAGGTAGAAGTACGCAAACACGAGGAAAACGCCGATCGTGATCACCTCCTGCAGAATCTTCAACTGCGACCCCGACATCGTCGTGTGGCCCCAGCGATTCGCCGGCACCATCAGGCAGTATTCGAAAAAAGCGATCCCCCAACTCGCCAGAATCGCCATCCACAGCGGCGCTCCCTTAAACTTCAAATGCCCGTACCAGGCGAACGTCATAAACGTATTTGAAGCGATCAGGAGCAGAATCGTGGGCATCCCCTGATTATGGGAGAAGAAAATGACAAATCCCTACGTCTTACCGGGCGTTATACTAAAGTCGAAAGAGTTTCCCACATGCACCCCTACGCAAAGTTCGGCATTTTGATCCTGATCATCGTGGCGACGCTGGGCTGGCTCGCCATGGAAGGCGTCAGCGAAACCAAAACCTATTACAAGACCATCGAAGAGATGTCTGCCATGGGTGACGAGTCCCAGGTGAAGCGCCTCCGCGTCGCTGGCGACGTCGAAGTGATTGAACGCAATGGCCAGCAAGTGAAGTTCCGCATGATCCAAAAAGAAAATGGGAAGAACCTCACCCTCAATGTCGTCTATAACGGCAAGGATCCTCTGCCGGATACGTTCCGTGTCGGTGCCCAATGCCTCGCTGATGGCAAAATGGGTCGCGACGGTGTGTTTCAGGCCAGCCGGATCCAGGCCAAGTGCGCGTCGAAGTATGAAGCCAAGCCCGGTGCGAAGCCCGGCATGACCAACAGCTACGAAAAGCCGGCCACCAGCTAAACAAAGGAATTAAAGACGAGCCATGGAAAATTTCGGCGGGCTGTGCCTGATCCTCGCCTTCTGTCTGGGCGTTTATTCGATCCTCGCGTCCGTGGTGGGCGCCTGGAAGCAGAAACCCTTCCTCCTCGTCAGTGCCCAACGCGCCGTTTATAGCGTCTGGGTTCTGGTCACCACCGCTTCCGGCCTCCTCATCTACGCTTTGATGACCGACGACTTCCGGCTGCAGTATGTCTGGGCTCACTCGAACAAGGCGATGGCCACCATCTACAAGTTCACCGCCTGGTGGGGTGGCCAGGAAGGTTCGCTGCTCTTCTGGAGCTTCATTCTTTCGAGCTATACGGCCGTCGTGGTCTTCACGACGCGTAAGAAGCACGAATACCGCACCATGATGCCGTGGATCACCTCGGTGCTGATGTTCACCCTGGTCTTCTTCCTCATGCTGGTCGCCTTCGTCGAGCATCCCTTCAAGATCCTTGCCATCGGCCGCGCCGCCACGCCCATGGACGATGGCCGCGGTCTTGACCCGCTGCTTCAGTACTGGACGATGGTCATCCATCCGCCCTTCCTCTACTTGGGCTACGTCGGCTT
>JALHNI010000052.1 GCA_022843605.1 Bryobacter sp. | reverse complement strand
TTGCGGGCGTAGGTGACGTTGCCATCCTCGTCGCGGAACTCCTGCCGCTTCTGCAGGTTTTCAGGATCAAAGTCCTTGATTGACTTGAACTTGAACTCCGCCTTGAACTCGGTCTCTTCGGGGCCGGCGCTGCCCTTAAAGTTCAATTCCGGCTTGAACTTGGCAAAGGCGTCGTTTACGTCCTCAACCCGGGTCAGATCTTCGTTCTCCGAAGATGCCTCTTTGCCGATCTTGTTGAGCGTCATCGGCAGCATCACCGCCGCGGTGGAAGTCGGCACCTTGCGTACCGAAGGCGTGACGCCTTTACGAATTACTTTAACTAAGGGCACTGAATTCTCCTCCTAAACCGAATACTAAAGTGCTCAATTCATACCACGAAACCGGGCCAGGAACCAAGCTCATCGATTAATTGATATTTATCCGCCCAAACTACTTGGGTGGCTTGACTTCGCGGTTCGCCAACCGCGTCGCTCCAAAGTCATTCAGCGCCGCCGGATTCACCACCGTCGAGTCGCCCACGCCGCGCGGCGCCATGTTGACGCCCGCCGGCCCGGATTGGAAGCCGGGCGGCGCCGGCCTCCCCTGAATCACACCATTCTGAATCCGTGTTTGCGATGCCCACTTACTTCCCGCCAGATTCGGCATCGCCCCAATAAACTGCTCCGGCCAAATCAACCGGGGCACCCAAAACCACAGCACGACCAGCAGCAAACCGAGGCCGCAAAAGACACCAACCGGCCGAATGATCGACGTCCAACCGGCACTCACCGGCTGCGCCACCATCACCGCCTTTAGTTCATCAGGCGAACACTTGCCCGCATACACCGGCACGCCCATCTGCGGAGCGGTCCACAGAAACTCGTCGCTCTTCACGACACTGCCGTCCGGCAAACGCAGTTCCGCCGAGATTGGCAAATTCTGCCCGGCCAGCGAAGCCCGGTCCGGAAAAGGCGAAGCAAAAGCCGCCGTCAGCCGGTTATTGAGAAAGGTCCGCGTGAACGCCAGGATCCGTTGCAGGCCGTCAAAATCTGAAGCCAGATAATACTTCGTGCTGATGCGCTTGAGCGCCACTTCGTCCAGTCCACCGGTATCCGAGAATCCAATCGCCACCACCGGGATCCCGCTCTGCCGTACGGATTCAGCGGCTTGATCCTGCCCCGACGGTCCGGCAAGCAAACCCAGGTCGTCACCCTTCAGCACTTCGTTGTTGCCGTCGGTGAGCAGAATCACCATCGTCTCGAGCTGGTCCTCACCGGCCTGCTGCATCCGCGGCAGCGCCGCCTGCAGGGTCTCAATGCCATAGACGGCCGCCGAATAAAGCGCCGTATTGTTCTTCTCTTCGGGCAAAGGCAGGCTGCGGAGTTGGCTCACCGCATCGGCCCGGGTCCGGGCGAACTGGGCACTCGAAATGCGCGCTTGCACCAGATGACTCTCAAACGGCACGATCGCTACCCGGTCCGAGCCTTCCTCGAACTTGTCCAAAAAGACCGACACCGCCTGCAGCGCCGCATCCCAGCGCGTCTGGCCTGTGGCCAGCTTCCGCAGCATACTACCCGAGTTGTCGACAATCACCAGCACGGCGCGGCCACGGACCTTCTGGGTACTATCGCCGGCCGCCGTCGCCCAAAACGGCTTCAAATCCTGCCCACCGACGTGCACCTTGATCGCTCCCGCCAATTCCGCGGCTGAGGGCAGTTGCACATTCCGTGGCGCGCCGGAGGCATCGACCACATTCAACTTCATCCGGAAACAAGGCACCGTCGATGCCGGCTCACAGCTCAGCATCTTCACCGGCTCGGCGAACTGCATCTTGCCCGGCTGCGCCAGCAGCAACCCCGGCATCAGCAACCAAAGCATTCGCCTCATTGCGCCCTCTTGCTGATGAACTTGATCGCCGTTCGCCCGATCAAAATATCGTCACCGTCGCGCAGTTCCTGGGAAGTCGTCACTGTCTTGCCACGCACCCGCAGTACGTAGCGCGCCAGCCCCGCCTGATTGTTCACGTCCCGATGCCGGGCCACGTAGAAGCGGCCCTCCTGGCCAAAAACGATTGCGTGCAACGGGGCAATCGCGGCATCCGGGATGAACACCTGCACGCCTACGGAGAACGTCGTCTTGCTGAGGTCGCGGCTTTCGGAGCCCATCTGGTAGCTGTCGCCCTGCTGGATCTCCCACTCCTTGCCGGACCGCCCAAACTTCGCCTGCGCCCGCGCGTCGCCGCTCGAGACGAACTTGAGAATGCCGTCACGTAACAGGATCGGCGCCAAAGTAACGCCAAAGCAAATCCCCACACCGATCAAAACAAACCCAAGCGCCTGCGTGAGATCCGGCACACGGCTGCCGAGCACGTGGAACAGCGCTCCGCCAATCGCGCCGCCCAGCAACCCGCCAATGCAGGCATGTACCACCCTCATTTTGTTGGCCATCACCCAACGCAAACCGAGCCCTAAACCGATCAGTCCGCCGGCTAGCATCCAGGAAAGAAGGCGCGTCAGGAAAGGCTGCGTCTCGCCCAACGCCTTCGTCACCGGCACCATCGCGAGGCCGCTCAAAATCCCGGCCACCAAGCCGATTCCGGCGCCCGCGAAAACGTAACGAGGCACGACGCGGCTGCCCGACCATTTGTCCGAAAAAGCGACCGTCAACGCCCCGATCAACAGTCCCAGGGTACTGGCCGCCACCAGATCCGCCACCCAGTTTTCCCGGGTAGCCAGGATGGTTCCCGACAGAAGTGCAGTGATTCCCCACGAAAACAGGCCCGCCATCCCTCCAGCCAAGGCCATGTAGTACAGGGTTTGATACAAACTCATAGAACGAATAGTCCGTTTTCTTGTTTCGCTAGAATATCAGAGCGGTCGGCAATGCGGAAGTGAAATCTAACAAAAGACTTATGGATTTGCGCCATTCGCCATCGCGACCAGTACCTGGTTGATATTGGCGACGTATTTCTTAGCCTTCTCGGCCTCTTGAGCCTCCGGGTTTAACCTGACGACGGTTTCAAAATGGGTCTTCGCCGCCGCCAGTAGCCCCGCACTCTTCTGTGCATTGAACTTCTCCGCATAGGTCACACCCAGGGCATAGTGCGCGAACAAATCCGAGTGATCGAGCGACAGCGCCTGCTGGCACGAGCGAATCGCCACGTCGTATTCCTTCGACATCCGCGCACAATCACATAAGCCGAAATGAGCCATGAATTGCAGTTCCCGCCAGATATCCGTCTGGGCGGCGCGCTTCTTCTTGCCGATCCCGGCCAGATACCCCAGGACGTAGTAATTCAGCTTCCCGGCCAGCTTCGAGTCAAAGTCGCTCAAACGCAGGTATTCGGCGTATTCTTTGCGCGACTCGGCGCACTGCTTGCTAAAACGCAGTCCTTCAGCCAGCCAGAAATGCGCCTCGGCGTGCCCCGCATTCAACCGGATGCTTTCCCGGGCAAAGCGCTCCCCTTCGGCCAGCGCACCCTTGCGAATGAAAGCCTGGGCCAGCAGCGAATTCGTCAGCGAATTTCCGGGCTCCTTCACCACACTGGCATTCAACTGCCGGATGCTCTCGTCCAGGTCGCCCAGGTCCAGCAACATGCCGCCGTAGCTGGCCCGGGCCTCGGCGTAGTCCGGATCAATTTCAATCGCGCGTTTGAAAGCGTCCTTAGCCTTCTCGCTCTCGTAAAGCGCGTTGTAGGTCCGGCCCAAGTAAAGCGCGGCCTGGCTATACTTCGCGTCGATCGCCAGCGCCTTCTCGAACGCCACCGCGGCCGCCCGATAGTTCTTCTCGAAGCCCTTCTGATACAGTTCCAGGCCTTCGTCGAAAGCATCGAGCGCCGCCTTCGTCCGCCGCCGGGCGATCGTAATCCGCACGCTCACCGTGGTCTCCTGTCCCGGGTAGACCGTCTCTTCGCGCGGACCGTCCGGCTCATAGCCCATGCGCACGCCCTTGATCGTATGCACCCCCGGCAATAGGCCCGGCAGACGCAATGGCTTATCCTTATTCACGGTCCCTTGCGACTTGCCGTCGACAAACACCTCCACGCCATCCATGTTGGTTTCGACAATCAAACCGCCGAACTTCGGTGGCTGCGCCGGTCCGCGCGCGACACGGCTCGGGTTGTAGGCCAGAATCATCTGCGGATCGAAGCTGCCGCGCTCGGCCGTCGGATTCTGCCGCGACGAGGTCTCCCGCCGTACGTTGACGCGCACATACTCCGCCAACTCGTCCGCCGTAATCACGCCATCGCCATTGTCGTCGGCTTCGCCTTCAATCGCTTTTATCAGGTAGTAAGTGAAGACGCCGTGCCCGCCGCCCCAGATGTCGCTCTCGAAGCTTTGCTCACGATCGCGGCTTGCCGTCAGCGAGAACAGGCTCTGATCCAGCCGCACCAGGCTGGTGTTGATCTGCGAAGCATCCGCTTCCGGCGTAATCGCACCGGAATGGCAGGCGTCGGTCAGCAACACCTTCCATTTCGCCTTGATGCGATTGCCAACCACCTGCCCCAGCGTCTTCATCGAGTAGCTGGTGCCGGGAATATCCGCCAAGTCGATGTCGTAAGGCGCCAAATAGGCCTGCCCGCCCGAAACAAAGCCGTGGCCCGCGAAGTAGATCACCACTCGATCGCCGTCCTTGCTCACGCCGGGGAGCCACTCTTCGAGTTCCTTGCGCAGATTCGCCAGCGTCGCCTGCTTACCGATCAACCGGTGCACGTTCTCCGGCGGAAACTGGCCGCCTTCCGCGCTGATGAGCGAGGCGTACACCGCCGCCGCATCGCGCGCGGGAAACTTCAACTGTCCGCGGGGCGGAAGCTTGGCGTAGTCCGAGATCCCGACGATCAGCGCATAACTGCGCGGGATCCCCACCGTACCGGTGATCGGCGGCTGCTTCACGAACTTCAGGTCGCGTTCCGTCAACTGCCCGAAGGCGGCGACGGCACCGAGCAGACATAGAAGAATTCTCATGGCCAGCCTCCTACTTGTGCGCCAAACGGAACGTATAAATCAGGGGCTCAGTGCTACCGGCCGGCACCAACACCGAAGTTGCCATTCCGTTCTTGGTGACGGTCAACTCCCGCGGATTGGCCCCCACCAGACCCGCCAACCGCTCCGGAATCTCATCGCGACTCTTCAGCGGCTGCGGACCCGCCGTCACATCCACGCAATCGCCGCGCGCCTGGAAAATCGAGTCGTCGCAACGCGGAATCATGCTGGTCGCCGGAGGTGGCGGCGTCTCCGATCCAGCCGCACTTGGACGTCCACCCAGCTTCACCGGGCTCACCACCCAGTACGTCACTTCATGCCCCGCCGGACCCTCCATCTTGAACCAGCCGCTTTCCGTCATCGGCATCAAATACTCACGATCCTTATCGATCCGGTTGTCGACGCCCGTCTCTTCCTTGGGAAAAAGCAGCACATCCTGCCCCGACGTCGAATGATTCATCACGTACAGGTAGCCGGGGAAGTTCGCCTGAAAACGAAACCGGACCAGTTCGCCGGAATCAAAGACGTGCGCGGGATCCATGCGCTCCACTTTGTTGCCGGTTTTCCGCTCAACGGTGATGGAGATCTTGCGCACCACGGCGGGGCGCTTCAATTCGACACTCTTCGTGGTCGTCAACGGACGCGAGTCCGAACTCTGCGCCAGAAGAGCCAATAGCCATGCGAAGGCGAGGTTCATGGTCGTTCCTTTGTTAAATCCGGAGACTACTGATGGTTGAGAGCGAGATCGACCATGACGCGATTCTTCGCGCCCGGCCCCGGACTGGGCTTAACGACGTAGACCGCCGTTTCCTGCGCCGCCGGCTCCTTGTCCACTCGCGTAAAGACCAGATCGCGTGCCTGCAGTTCACCTCGCAGCCGGTCGATCACCGAATCGCTGAGCCGGTTGTCGGCCTTCAGCACCGAGGGCATCGCCGGCGATGTGGTCGGTGGCGCGGATGGCGGCGAGGAGATCGTCGAGATCAGCGTATCGAGATCCTCCACCGGCTGTTGCGCCAGCAAGATGAAGATCTGCTCCTTGCCCGCCTGCGCATCGAAGGTGAAGAATTCCCCTTCTCCGCCGGGCACCTGATACTTCCGGCCGGCAACGATCTCATTCGACTTCTGCGAGCTTTCGGGGTGCGGGAACAACGGCGTCCAGATGCCGCTTGAGCCGCGCGAGATCACGTACAGGTAGCCCTTCTGGTTGCTCATCACGCTCAGGCGGATCGCATCGCCCGCGCGAAACACCGTATCCGGCCGGACCTCGGCCAGCGCCGTGCCCGTCTGCTTCAGGATGCTGTAACGCAGCCCCAGCGGACGCGCCTCATTGCTGACGTTCAGAAAGTGGCTTTCGGGGTCTTTGGGCACCGATACCGCTACCACGTGCGCCGGTTCGGGCTTGCTAGAGCCGGGCAGCTTCGGCCCAGATTTCTTAGGGCTGGACGCAACCGGCCCTGGAGTCGATTTTTTCGCCGGAGTGGACGGGCGCGCTTTGGCCCCCATCATATCCGCCGCCGAGTAGAATACGTCCCGAGCGTTGATTTCGGGCTCCTGCGCGCCGGCGAACTGTCGAACGATCAGTCCCGCCACTAACCCTACGCGCATCCAACGCAACTGGCTATTGTTTTGCATCCTTCACGCATCGGATACCGATCAACGGCGAAGCCTGATTGACCGGCCATCCCCTCCGCATATACAAACGGAAAAATCGATCGTCTTTTAGCATAAAGCTACCGCCCTTAATATTAGCCCAATCCCGCGAGACGGGCGTGCCGCCCAAAAGCTTCGTCATATCATCGACTTCCCGATCCGTCACCGGGAACGGCGAGAGGGTCCATTCGAAGACATTGCCCGCCATATTGAGGGCGCGAAAAGGGCTTTGACGCTCCGGCAAATCGTCCACGGCGACGAGTTGACCGGGATGCGGCATCGGGTCATTGCCCCAGGGATAGACGTGTCCGTGGCGGCCTCGCGCCGCCTTTTCCCACTCCTGTTCGGTCGGCACCCGCCTTCCCCCGGCCCAGGCACAGTAAGCTTTGGCGTCCTCAAGCGTCACTTCGGTCACCGGCAGCCGCGGCGACTTCGCGAACTCCGGATTCGGCGGCGGCCGACGCCCGGTTGCCCGCACAAAACGGCCGTACTGCTCGTTCGAGACTTCGGTCGCCTCAACGTAGTAGTCCGGCAACTCCATCTCGCGCCAGGGGTTCGGCGAATCGGCCGAATCGTCCCCGAAGATAAATCGGCCCGCCGGAACCAGGAACAACGCACCGTTGGCGTCGTTGATCGTCTCGGGGTAAGTAGTGGGCGACTGGGTAGACGTGGTCTTCGCCGTTTCTTTGACAGGCTCCGGCTCGCGGGTGGTGAGCCAATAGCCGCCGCCCGCCAGGAGAACCACACCCGCTAAGGACGGCAGGAGCCATTTCGGCAATCCCCCGCCCCGTATGGGAGGCTCGGGCGGCATCGGCGCTGGGGTGCTGGGTTGCGATGGGGTACGTGGCGCGGCCGGGGTTGGCTCTTCATACGTCGAAGCGGGCGCCGGGGCCGCCTTTGCTGGAGCCTGCTCCAATGGACGCGGTGGCTGACCGACGCCGAGCGTACGCAAAATCTCAACGACCTCTCGCGGAGACGACGGCCGCTTGTCCCGGTCCTTTTCGAGCAGGCGGTTCACGAGTTGCTCGAGCACCGGGTCGACGTCCGGAACGATCGTCGCCAGGGCCGGCGGCAGCTTTTCCAGATGGCCCAATTCGATGATCCGCAGATTGTCGCCCAGGAAGGGCTTTCGCCCCGACAGCAGTTCGAAAAGAATGATGCCGAACGAGTACAGATCGCTGCGCGCGTCACACGTCTCGCCCAGAATCTGCTCCGGCGACATGTAATACGGCGTGCCCAGAGTCTCGCCGCGTGTGGTCAGTCCAGTGGGAATGTCGGTGGCCTTCGAAATGCCGAAGTCGAGCACCATGGCCCGCCCGCTGCGGTCGAGCCTGACGTTCGACGGCTTCAGGTCCCGATGAACCACGCCGCGATCGGCGGCCCAGACCAGCGCTTCGGCAATCTGACGCCCAAGGTACACGGTCTCGGCGTTCGTCAGGCGTCCCTGCTGCTCGATATAGCGGTTCAAGTCCTCGCCATCGACGTAGGGCATGATCAGGTAGTGCAGCCCGCTGCCTTCGCCGATATCGATGATGGCGACAATGTTGGGGTGCCCCTGCAGCGTGGCGGCGGTGCGCGCCTCTTCCCGAAATCGGGCCACGATTCGCGGCTCGTTCGACAGTGAATCGGCTAGTACTTTCACGGCGACCAGTCCGCCGTGCGCGCGGTGCCGGGCCAGAAAGACCTCGGCCATGCCCCCGCCCCCGATCCATTCCAGGACCTCGTATTTGTCGCCGATCAGTTGATGAAGTGCGGCGCGAACCGCATTGCGAACCGAAGACACGCTTTATTCTACTTCCGTTAAGCGCATTCGCTTGACGCCCGGAAAGCCGCGCTGCTCACGCTCCAGCAGGTACTCTTCCGGCAGTCGGATCGGCTCATAGGGCAGAGGTACCACGTCAATGGCCTCGGGCTGCATCAGGTGGTCCGCCTGGGCGTTCCATAACTCTCCCGACAGCACCCGCTGCGTTTGTCGCAATGCCTCGACGACGGTATCCCCCGCCGAGTGCTTGTCCCAAAGGCAGATGAAGCCATTCTCAGGATGCACATTCGGATGGCGCACCGGACTCTCGAGGTAAGCCTCAATCGGCACCGCCGGATAATAAGGTGCGAAGACGAACGTCAGCGTGTGCTGAGGTGAGCCATGCGCCGGTGTGCTGAACCGCATCCGGAACTGATCGGCCGTCATCTCCAGAACCTGCAGAGACTCCGGGTTTAGGTCCGCCAATTGACGCAACATCTCCGCCTCATTGCGGATCCGCCGCTCGCGCAGCGGCTCAGCCATTGGTGGCAATGGTGCTGACGCGCAACACGTCGTTTGCGCGCACACCTTGAGGCGGCAAAGGCTTGCCGAAATCGAGCGAGTTGCCGTTCCAGATCACCTGCGGCTCACCGTCGCCCTGCAGAACGTCTCCGCGTTCGCGCAGGTCATACAGGATTTCGTGAAGCACGTCATCGAGCACTTCAGGCTCGTCGATGTCGACGTTGTACTTCGTCTCGCCTTGCACGGTATCGAAATAGATCTGATACTTCGGCATCATTTACCCCTCACTGGCCCAGAAACTCTTTCAGCCGGGCCGGCAAATCTTCCACTTTCCACTGGCAGCGCGAACAGGCGCCATTGGCGTCGTCCCAGCAGGTACGGCACTGCGGCCGACCGCACTTGGGACAGTTTCGCAGATCTGTGTCGGTCGCGGTGGACTGGCACAACTGGCAGCGGCCATGCGGCGTGCGCGGACCAAAGTTGCGATCCCACCAGCGTCCGTCATCTGTAAGCGCGGGCACCTGATTCTGCACACAAAGCTTGCAGCGCAGTTTATCGAAGTCCCAGCACTTGTTTTCGCATACCACCATGGCGCAACGCGGGCAGTCGAACGAAATGCCCCCCGCCAAGCCGCCGTTGCAGAGCCCACAACGCCGGGCATCCCGGTTGCGATACCAGACAATGCCGGAGACGACGCCCCACGCCAGGACCGGACAGGCCCAGATCAGCGGATCGCCACCCTTTGGCTGCGCGATCGCCCAGATCACCACCCCCAGAACACTTCCCGCCACCGGAGTCAGCACCATCCAGACCGGGCCAGGATCCACTTCAAAAAAGCGCAAGAGACCGAGCGCGATAAACGGCAGAAGGATCGCTGCGCACAGTGCAATCCAGATACCGCCCAAGGTGCAGAAGAACTGAACGAGCGCCATGACAAAGACCGACGCGCCGAGTGTCGCCCACGCTCGAGAATTCATCGCTGCGGCCCTTGTTTCACTCTGACAGTATATCGGTGGTCCTCCGGCAGTCCGATACACCCGGGCGTCCAGTCCGCTTCGGCGCTCATTTCATCAACGCATTCGAGGGCCAGAATTCTTTCGCCCCCGCACGTTGGGCACCTTTTCAGGCGGGCCCGGCGCACCAAAGGCTGCCATTCCGCGGTGCAACTTTGGCAGCGCGCGCGCAAGCAAATCGGCCACTCCCAACCCAGCGTTGTGCCTGATGAGAACGGGACAAGCAGCGGCGGCGGACCATGGAACGGGCAGCCCTCACTCACCGGCATGGCGAACCGCGTGACGCCGTCAGCCTGAATCTCAACGGTCATCGCCTCGCCTCCCGCAAGTCCGGCCTCCACTTGCATCGCAGCCGTGGCACGTACCTGCTCGACAGTGCTGACACGCGAGGTCTCCGTGGTGGGCTCGACGCAGGGAAAGGCCTGACTGCGCCACGTCGACAGCAATTCCCGGCGGCGAATCGCCGTCAGCCGGCAGCCGAAGCATGCGGTTTCCGGCCGGCTGGGGAAATAGCTCACCCTGCCGCGGTGGCCAAGGCCGCCGTCGGCCACCGGAATGCCGAGCCGGGTGGCGATCCGGGCGACTTCGAGGCGGGCCGAATCGCGGTCGACGCAGCCGAAGATCAGATCACGGCCCTCAATGCGGCCCCAGCCGAGGTCAGCAATTTCGCCGTCGAAAGCCGTCCAGCGTGTCGCCGGAAACTGTGCCGCCGCCGCTGCGGCCAGAGACGAAGCCTTCGCCTGGCCGACCTGGAACGAATCGAACATTCGCGCCAGCCCCAGATTCGACTTTTCCACAACATCGGGATCGACACACAACACGTCTGCGATCCCGCGCTGTCCCAGATTCCAGACGACCTCGTTTCCAAGCGCCCCAGCCCCTACCACCACGGCGCCTAGTACTCCCATTTCTTTTTTCATTTTTATTTACGAATTGCGTTTATCATGACGAAGAAAGCTTGTTCGGGAAGGGCAAGTTACCTGGAGGAGTTGCATGCGGAATCATTTGCAGGGCCTGGCAATCGTCATGGCCGCGCTGACCCTGGAAGCGTCAATGCCCGCTCAGGATCCACCGGCGACGGGGCCCGGCTTGAGCATCACTATTCTTGAGGGCGACAACGCGATTGTCAACGTCCGGCAGCGTCTGAGCCGTGAAGCCATCGTCCAAGTGGAAGATGAGAACCGTAAACCAGTGGCCGGTGCCGCCGTCACGTTCTTCGCTCCTAACAACGGCGCCAGCGCCGTTTTCTCGAACGGCGCGAACAACATCACCATCCTGACCAACGAAGAGGGCCGCGCCGTCGTTCGCGGACTCAAACCAAACCAGACAGCCGGAAAGTTTGAGATCAAAGTCACCGCGACCAAAGAGGGCTTCCGTTCCGCTAGCGCCATTCTCAGCCAGACCAACGCTCTCGCCGCCGCCGCCGGACTTTCGGCCGGGATGATCGGCTTGATCATCGCGGCGGGGGCCGCCGCCGGAATCGGCGTGGCTCTGGGCGCCGGAGGCGGAGGGGGTGGTGGCAGCAGCAGTGGCGGCTCGACGCCTTCGCGACCCACCGTACTCTCCCCCGGCACACCCGTTGTCGGGCCGCCCCGCTAGCACCGCCGACTCTCGAGGACATACACCGTGAAACGAACTTTTCTTGCCCTACTTCCCATCGCGGCCCTCGCGCAGGAGATGACCGGACCCACACTGGGCTGGTCGCCAACTTCCGATGGCCGTTCGCTGCAAGCCATTTACGGCGTCGCCGGAGCCGCCCGGCTCGGCCCGGTCGTAGCTTGGCCCGAAGAGGTAACCGGGATCTCCGTGAGTCCGAGCGGGCAGCGCGCGGTCGCTCTCGAAAACGGACTCCCGGTCATCGTCGACCTTGCGACGGCTCAACGCACGCCCCTGACGGGCGCCACCCGGGCGGACCTGAAAGCCTGGAGCCCCAGCGGCACAGCCCTACTCTTGCTCGATACCCAAAGTGGCCAGGTACGCACTTACCGGCAACAGGGCCGCAGCTTCGAGTTACTTGAAGAAGTAGCTTTCGCCGCCGATGCCTACGCCATCAGCGATGACGGCTCAAGCATCCTCGCCATCGCCGGCGAGGAGTTACTGCTCCGCACGGCACAAGGATCAAGCGTACTGGGACGCAAGACCGCCGGATTCACCTTTTTGGCACGTAGCAACACGCCGGTTTTCACCGACGGAACCGACTTAGTCATTGGTGCTAACCACTTCGCCCAGCCGCTGGAAGCCCCGGTACTGGAGAGCCCGGCGACGGGCCGTATTCTGGCGATCGACCGGGCCGGCGGAAAGCTGGTTTGGTTCGACGCCGAAGGCGTGCAATTGAGCGAGGCGTCCTGTCACTGCGTGGTCGACCATATCGAACGCCTGGGCACGGCTGGCACGTTACGCCTCGTTACATTAGGTGACGGACCGGCTTGGCTCACCGAAACCACCGAAGCAAGCCAGCGTCTCTTCTTTGTCCCTAAAGCTGAGTCCGCAGAAGAGGTAAAGCAATAGATGTCGAAAGCAACTTATCTGCGCAGGGTCATCCTTTCAGTTACTGCCGCGGCCGCGCTCTGGGGACAGTCCGCCGCACCGACGATCCAGCCGAATGTCACGGCATTCGATGCCTTCGTCAACGAGTCCTTCAGCCAGGCATTCAGCTGTAACGCCTGTCCGACCAATACGGTTCTGTCTCTTTTCTCGCAGAGCCCCTTGCCGCCGGGCTTGTCTTACTCCTCCGCCACCAGAACGCTCAGCGGTGTGCCGACCACTCCGAATCGGGTGACGTCTTTCTCGATTATCGCGACGGTCAACAATCAACAGATCGCTTCGCGCTCCTATTCCGTTTACTCGGACCGGCGCCTGGTCTTCGTGACGGCGGCTCAGCTTCCGGCGGCCACGGCCGGCGTTCCCATGTCCCGCAGCATGCAGGTAAACCTCGCGAGTGCCTGGGACAATGGCTCCAGCACGCTGCCCAACGGGGTGGCGCTCTTACTACAGCAGAACTCGACGACAGCGACGATCTCCGGCACGTTTCCTGCCGTCACCTCGCCAACCACTTACTCCGTGCAGGTGTACGCTAGTTACCCGCCCAATAGTGCGAGCGAAAGTATTCCCTACATTAACCAGAATCAGAACCGCGTATTTACCATCACGGTCAACCCTCCGCCAACGCTCTCCGGCACGGTTCCCCCCGGACAGGTCGGCATTCCTTACGTGGCTAGCTTACTCACGACCGGAGGAACCGGTCCCTTCACTTATACTGCCGTGGGAAACTTGCCTCCTGGCATTTCCTTGAATCCGTTCAATGGCCAATTGACAGGCACGCCCTTACTTAATGGCAATTTCCCATTCCAGATCAGTGTGCGCGACGCCAATGGCGCAACGGCTTTCACCACCCTGACGGTGCCGATCACCGGAACGCCACTGCAGATTACGTCGCTAACCTTCCCAGCCAGCCGTGTTGCGCAGAACTATGCAGCGCCATTGACGGTGCTGGGCGGTACGCCACCCTATATCTGGACAGTTGGCGCAGGAACAACGCCGCCTCCCGGGATCGGCGTCTCTGGCGCCAGTTTGGCCGGTATCCCGAATACGATCGGTCTATTTCCTTTCACGATTCAGGTGAGGGACAGCGGTGGACTGACGGCTCAGGCCAACGTCTCGATTGCGGTCAATCCGGCCTTACTCACCGTTAGCTCCACGACTTTGCCCACCGGCACGCCGAACGCCCTATACACGGCCAGTCTTTCGGCGACGGGCGGCATTGCACCCTACACCTGGGTACTCGCCTCGGGAGCGCTGCCGAGCGGCATCAGTCTCGCGCCGAACGGCGTTTTGAGCGGAACGCCGACGGCGGCCGCGGTGGCGAACTTTAGCGTGCGGGTCACCGATACCGCCAATAGCCAGACCGGCTACCAGGGCGGCGCGGCAACCCGTGACTTTACCCTGACGGTGGGAGCGGGTCCGCTGACCATCGTGCCGATTAGCTTGCCCGCTTCGATTGTTGGACAGTCCTTCACACCGACGCTCACGGCGACCGGCGGCACACCACCCTACACTTGGAGCGTATCGGCGGGGGGCGTTCCTTCGGGCGTAACGCTTGGAACCAACGGAGCTTTCAGCGGCACGCCGACTACGGCAGGTCCCAGCAGTTTCACCGTCCAGGTGCGCGATACCGCTGGCGCAGTAGCGACGCGCGACTTCTCGGTAACGACCATCGCCGGCCTGTTGATTTCGACCGCCGCCCTCGATGACGCCGTAGTGAACGTTCCTTACAACCTGACGCTGGCGGCCCAAAACGGAACCGCGCCCTTTACGTACTCGCTCGTCAGTGGCGCGGTGCCTGGCGTGGCGCTGACTCCGGCTGGCATCTTCGCCGGGACCCCGACCACCGCCGGAACTTACAGCTTGACCGTGCGCGTGGTCGACCGCGGCAACCTGACCGCTTCGCGCGTGTTGACCTTGCTCGTTCGACCGCCGTTGAGCCTCACCGCTGGTTCGCTGCCCGCGGCCAATGTCGGCGCGGGTTACTCTGGCCAGATCGGCGCAGAGGGCGGCTTCCCCGGCTACACCTTCGGCGTGGCTGGAGGCAATCTGCCTCCCGGAATCGCGCTGACAACCACCGGCGCCATGAACGGCACGCCCACGACAGCGGGGACGTTCACCTTCACCGCAAGGGTGACCGACCGCCGGAACTTTACGGCCACTCGCAGCTTTACCGTCACCGTGGTGCAGGTAAGCCTACCCGCCGTTACGGTGACCCAGATCACCGATACCACTCCGCCCGCTTCGCAGCCCACTTTCGGCGTGCAACTCGCGGAAGCGTTCCCGTCGGCCCTGGAGGGCACGGTGACGTTGGCCTTTCAACCCGAGAGCGGCCCCACCGATCCGGACGTGCGGCTGGCCAATGGATCGAACACCATGAACTTCGCCGTCCCCGCCGGCCAGACCAACGGCGTACCGCCGTCGGGAACGCCGTTTGCGTTCTCCTCCGGAACCACGGCCGGGACTATCACCTTAACGGTGGTGTTGCGGTCGAATGGCCAGGTAGTGCAGCCGAATCCGGCAGCCACACGCACCATCCGCATCAACCGGGCCGGCCCCACCATTACCAGCGTCCGGGTGAACCGGACCGGCAGCGGCTTTGAGGTGCTGGTGATCGGCTACTCGAACACTCGCGAGATCACCGGCGGCAATCTGCGCTTTAACCCGGCGCCCGGTGTAACGCTGTCCACCTCCGAGTTTCCGCTCAACTTGGGCTCGGCGTTCCAGACCTGGTATGCCAGTAGCGCCTCGGCCACGTTTGGCACGCAGTTCCTGCTGACGATACCGTTTACCGTGTCTGACGGAACGGCGGCATCGCTGAGCACGGTGTTGGTGACGCTCACCAATGCGGCGGGATCCGGATCCGGGCTAGGTAACTTCTAGGCCAACGAAACGAACCCGCGACTTGATGAAAACAAGAGCTTTACTGGCAATTTCGGCGCTGCTTTTTGTAGCCGCGCTGAGTCTCTACTTCCGGGGGGGACGATCCGGGGTGACGGCCGATCCGCCCGCGATGCTGCGCGAGATCCAGAAGCTGAACGAACTCGTGACGGTGAAGTACAGCATCCAGAAGGTGGTCGGCTTTGAAGAACAGAAGCAGCCGGTGGGCACCGAAAAGCTCCTGCTGATTGTGCAGGCGAGGGTGCTGGGCGGCGTGGATCTTTCCACGTTGACGGAGCGTGACGTGGCGATCCTGAAGCCAGGCGAAGTGATGATCCGGCTGCCGAAGGCGAAGATTCTGCACGTCGTGGTGGATGAGAAAGCAACCAAGGTGTGGGACCGGCAGGTGACGTGGTGGACGCCCTGGGTGCCGTATAACCAGGACTTGGAGCGGCAGGCACGGATGGCGGCGCTTGAGTCGATCCGAGAGTCGGCGGAAGAGATGGGAATTCTGGTGGACGCGCAGGCGAACGCTCGGACGGTGATTCGCCGGTTGCTGGAGACGGTGGGCATCGGGCAGGTGAGTTTCAACTCGGGAAGCTAACGAAACGAACCGGCAAGTAATTGATTCGATTCTACTTATAGATTCCAGCCGGTGTCTGCGGAGGTATGTCGGGCCGCCCATGACGTAAGGATCGCACGAGCTTCCCAAGATCCGGGGCCGCCGCCGCGGGGGCGGCTACGCTAACTGCCTGATGTCCAAAGACTTGTGGCGTTCGAGGGCGTTCTTGAAGTCATTGTGACCGCCTATTCGACGGTGGTGACGCTAGCGATGGTGCGGGCACCCGTGCGGAGTTGGTTCACGACGTTGCCCTTGCCGTCGATCTCGACGAGGCGGCGTCCGGTGTAGTCCGAGACCAGCCAATTGCCATTGGGAAGGACGGTGTGGCCGGAGGCCCAGCCGAACTGGGTATCGGGCTGCTTGCCGGCGACGCTACGCACCACCTGGCCAGCGGAATCGAGCTCGAGAACTTCGCCGGGGTCCGACAGCGTGACCATGGTGTGGCCGTTCTTGAGTCGCTTGCCCTGGTAAAGCCGGCGTTTGTCACCGTTAGGCGCCTGCCACTGCCAGACGATCTTCTTGTCACGGTCGACTTCAATGATCTTGGCCACGGCCTCGACGGCAATCAAGGTGGTGCCGGCATCGGTGCGATTGGCGTTGCGCATGCGCATGTTGGCCAAATCGGCGCTTTGGTATTCCCAGACGATCTTA
Organism: Bryobacter sp.; assembly: GCA_022843605.1. GTDB lineage: Bacteria > Acidobacteriota > Terriglobia > Bryobacterales > Bryobacteraceae > JALHNI01. Next base: position 22,751 of record JALHNI010000052.1, on the reverse strand, counting down.
CCGGCTTTGTCCACTTCGATGACGCGGCCCTGTTTGGCATCGCCAATGAGGGTGTTGCCGTTGGCGAGCCGCTGAGCGGCAAGGGGATGTTCGAGACCGGTGGAGTAGGCCCACACTTCCCTGCCCTCGGCGTCGACTTCGAGCACTTTGCCTTTGGCTCCAACGGTATAGAGGATACGGCCTCCGGGCAGGCTCTGAACATCGTGACCGCGTTCGTTCGGCCGGGTGAAGAGCTCCTGGCCGGAGGGCCAAAGCATAGCAACCACTTCGCCGCGCGGACCATGGTCAGACACCAGAATCCGACTCTGTTGCGTGCCTGGCTTCAGATGCTTGTCGAAGTAAGCGAAGAGGCGGGCTTCGGCGCGGTCGGCATCCGGGCCCTTGAAGCCGTGACCGGCACCCGTAATGGTCTCGAGTTCGGCGTCGATGCCGGCCGAAACGAGACGGGAGAGAAGCCACGCGGACTGTTCATAGGCGACATAGGCGTCCTTGGTTCCGTGGATAGAGAGGATCGGCGGGGAGAGGGGGGTGACGTAGTAGAGCGGGCTGGAAGCGATGTGGGCCTGGCGGTTGTGGGCGAGGTCGCCGCCCAGGAACATGGGGAGGACTTCGTGGGCGTCGACGCTCTTACCGTAGGACTGGGTGAAGTCGGTGGGGCCATAGTAGTTGACGACGGCCTGAACGGCGCTCGACTGATCGAGGTGAGGGCCACTGCCTTCGAAGATCTTGAGCGGACCGGTGAGACCGACCATCAGGGCAAGGTGACCGCCCGCGGAGCCGCCGGTGACACCAATACGCAGGGGATCGACGTTGTATTTGGCGGCGTTGGCGCGCAGGAAACGGACCGCGGCTTTGGCGTCTTCCACCGGCGCCGGGAACTGATGGCGCGGCGCGAGGCGATAGCTCATGCTGGCGCAGGTGTAGCCGCGCTGAGCGAGTTTGATGCAGAGCTGATGATAGCTGGTCCGTTTGCCGGCGCGAAAACCACCGCCATGAATGGCGAGCACCGTCGGATTGGCTGCGGAACTGGCAGCGGGGCGAAAGATATCGACAAAGACGCGCTCACCAACGCGGCTGTATTCGACGTCAAGGTCAGCCTGAACGTTGGAAGGAACGGAGGCGGTCTGCGACCAGGCGAGGGTCGTAAGGAAGAAAACGAGATTGCGCATCGCCTGCGAGAGTATCACGGGGCGGCGGGACGTGTACGGCCATGTTCTTTAGGGGAATTCGCCGCGCGAGGAGATCTCCTGGCGCAGATCGAGGCGGCGAACATCATTGAGCGCGAGCACCTCAACGGTAGTTCGTCCGGTGGCGATAAGTCCGGCGATCCTCATCCCAGAAAAGTGAAAGTGATCGGACCAGTGATCGCGCCGAGGGTGAAACAAGATCGTGACGGAACGGGTAATGGGATCGATGCCGGTGAGGTTGGGTCCCTTTCGCAGGTTGCAGCGATGACAAGCCAGGGCTAGGTTGGACTCGTCGTCGGGCCCACCGTGCTGTCTGGCAACGACATGTTCAATATGGTGGGCCAGTTCACAATGCGCCTGCCGGATCCTGCAATACTCGCAGCGATTTTCCGCGCGACGGCGAACAAGATCGCGAGTTTCTGGACCTATCACCGTGAGAGGTTGGGGCAGACTTCACGGCGAGCCTTAAGCTTGAGGAGGGCAATAAAGTCCGCAGCGTTCAGCAAAGCTTCGTACTCCTCGCGCTCCTGTGGAGTGAGGGTACCTTCGTTGGCCCGGGACGCGAGCGTATCCACTTGGTCCTGAACGAGCGGTGAAATGCGAAACTCGGCTATCCGCCGGGCGTTCTCCGCGTCCAGACAGAGGGCAAACGGATCGAGCATCTCGTCGAGCAGCGTTGTCTCGCTCACGAAATCAACCTACCACGAAGACGTCGGCGAGCGGCTACTTGGACTTGGCTTCGAGATCCTGAACAACTAAGCGAACCATCGCTTCGAGGAGGGCGGCGCGGGGGTAGTGGTTCTTGTCCATCATGGCCCCGAACTGACTACCCTTGGCTTTCTCAAAGGGGAGCGCGAGGGCGAAGTGGTCGCTTCGGGCGGCGCCCAGAAGGCGCGAGCCAGGAACGATGGCGTCGCCGCGGGTGAGTTGGCCGTCGTGGTCCCGGTCAAAGGCGGCGATCATCGGGGCGGCGTTGGCGAGGGCCTTCGACATATTGTCCTTATCCGCTATGGCGGGCAGTGAGTAGGTGGGGACGTAGGGGTTGGGGTTGCGGGCCAGAAACTCCATGCGGACCCGGCGTTGAAGGCTCCGGAAGCCCATCGCGACATCGCCCTGGCAGGACTTGCTGATCTGGAACTGGTTCATGTACTTTTCGGCCATCGCGGGAGCGGCATCGGCCATGCGGGAGCCGCCACTAGCGCCGGCGACGGAGAGAAACGCCGCGATGCGGGGGCGCAGATCCGGGAAATTGGCGAGCATTACCTGAAGGTCAGGAGCGCCTTTGCTGTAACCGAGGACAATGAACTGGCGCGAGTCCTTGGCAGCTTCGGCCTTCAGGTAGGCGGCGATCTTCGCCGCGTTGTCTTCGCTCGAGTCATTGGGGACACCGAAGACATCCACCTGGTAGCCGAACTGCTTCTTCATGTAGTCGTGGGCTTCGATATACGCCGGGGCTTCGGGGAAGCAGGAACTGAAGAATCCCGGGACGATGACGACACGGTACTTATCTGGGCCGGGGATTTTCGGCAGATTGAGGCTTTCCTTACCGGGCTCTTCGATCCACTGGGAGCAGGAACCCCAATCGCCGCCATCGGGATTATTCTTCTTGAGGACAGAACAGAACAGATCGCTGAAGGGGGTAATCATGTCGAGCGTGTCGGGCTTCATGTAGAGGATCGCGTGGCGGCCATCCGAGTGAAAGGCCTGGCCGTGGGCCGTCTTCGCTTCCTTGATGGGATTCTTGGCCGTCATGTACTCGGTGAGGACGATGCTGCCCTCTTCCTGGAAGCTGCGGGCGATGTAGTCACGCTCAAGGTCCGTGTTGGGGTCGATTTTGTGGGTGATTTTGCCGTTGCGCTGATCTTTGTCGAAGCCGACGTCATGGGTACCGGCGCCAATCCAGACATCCTGGGTGCCGACTTCGAAGGGAGCCTTCCAGATGCGGAAGTGGTGACGCGCGGCAATAACCTTAAGTGGATCGCCCTGGGCATAGCCATAGTCCTGGGGCCGGTCAAAGAGCAGGAGATCGCTCATCGGCAGGGTGACATAGGCGCCCTTGGTGAGGATCGACATGGCGCTACGAAGGGCGGCGTCCTTGGGGGTGCGGTCGACCACCGTCCAGCCGGCGTGTTCGAGGGCGATCTTCACTTGCTGCTCGGAGCCGATGACGACGAAATTCGTGCGATCGCCGGGGGTGCCGTCATCGCCTTTGACGCGTAAGGGGATGGAGTCGAGTTGGGCCTGGGTGAGTTTATGCGTGACCTTGTACGGTGCGGCGTCGGAGACGGCGGCGGCGGTGCGTTCGACGATCACCTTAAAGGCGCCGGAGGCTTTGTCAGATGAGGCCATATTGATGCCGACGAAAAGCCGGCCGGCGAGGCCAGCGCGCTGTTCGCGCAGGGAACCAATGAGGAAGGCGCGAGCGGTGTCGCGGTCGCCGATGCGGCCAATGAGTGCTCCGCGGTTGCCATCATTGACGGGGAGGGTGCGGATCATGTCCATCCAGCCGCGCTTGCCGCCTTCAGGGCCATTCTCTTCCTTGGCGTTGACGAGTTTGATGGAGCCAGAGCCGGTAAGCTTGACGACATCGCCGGGCGCGAGATCGATGCCCGTATCCACCCATTGGGTCTGGCCGGAGACGGAGATCTCCTTGGTGTTCGCGGCCGCGGTTTTGTCGGTTGGCTTGGCGGCGTCGCCATCGCGGCGAAAGAATTGTCCGGGGAGAGCGAGCGGCACTAAGACGAGCAGGTAGAACAGTTTCATGGAGTTGGCACCTCGAGTTGAACTTTTTCCGGAGTGAAGAGTCCACCGGCGGCGGCTTGCCGAACCAGCATCTCGACTTGAGCCCAAACGAAAGGGTCCGCCTCCATCCTCGCATGGGCGCCGCCGAAGATGCGGCGAGGCCAGCTTTCGGGCCAAGGAAATGGAATCAGCACGGGATAGCGCATCTTGAAGTTGCCGAGGACTTGGGTTTGGGAGGGATCAGCGGCACGGATTTTGGTTTCACCCTGGATGGTGAGCGGCTCGTGCTGGTAGAAATTCGCGGCAGCCTTAACGTTGGGCGGAATGACGGCGTCGCGAAGGCCGAAGCTATCCACCTGGACGGTGAGCAAAACGGGGAGTCCCTTTTTCCTGAGGCGATGGGCGAGCCGAACGGCAGCACCACCACCCAGGCTTTGGCCCACCAGGATCAGGCGAGCGGTTGAGCGTTCGGCGGGTTCAAGTTTGCCATTGGCATTCCGGTCGAACGCGCGAAGGATTAACTTGTCAGCGACCTTTGCGCGGCGATTGGCGAGGGACTCGGCATGAACACCGGGCGACTCGCGAAGGCGCAGCATCAGTTGGCGGACGCCGCGATGGGAGTCGTCCCATCGTTCGAAGCCGCCGAGAAAGCCCAGCACGAGGACATTTCCTTCCGGAAGGGGCGCGGGAACGCGCAGATCACGCAGTTTTTGGGCTTGACCCGGCCAAACCAGGAGGACGAGGCCGAGAGTAGCCAGCCGAAATGTAAACGGAAAATTCAACTTGAGTAAGGACGAGAGCATACGCTGCTGCGTTTCCTCCATTGTAGGCCGCCCACTGACGAGTGCGGATATTGGCATATGACACGGCTGACTTCTCGGCAACTTACAAGAAAAGTAGGGTTTTCGGACTAGAACTAAAGGGGGTCAGGTTCCAGTACGAAATGGCCTCAAGTCAGGGCTATGGTTCATTGTTCGGTGACACGGCCAAAGCTAGGCTCGTAGGGCAGAGGGAAATTGCTCGCGATATGCGATTCCCGCAAATACCGGAGGTAAGTATGAAATTTGGTTCAACGAGCTTTGGGCTCTCGGTCGCCGCGGCGATTGTTTTCGCGATGGCACCGGCCCAGGCCGCGCAAATCGTGGGTCAGTTTAGTGGTTTCGGGTCGGCTGGCGCGGTCATCAGCCAGAATGGCACTGACTTCCAGGATCCAGTTGGCGGAGGAACGGGCACGTTCTCAGTCGGGTCGAACGTCAACAATGCTACGGGCACTTATTCGTCAGTTCTCGCCCTGTCAGGAAACATTCTGGACTTCGCCGGTTCAGGCGCACAGGCGAATTTCATCGAGATTGGCAACTACGCTTTCTCAGTGGTGTCGTTCGCGGCGGGCAGCAACTACGGCGGCCAGAACGTGTGGCTGTTTCAGGATATCGTTGGCGGCGTGATCGGCACGTTGGTGGCGAACGGTACGGTGGTCGACAAGACCGATGCGAACAATACCGGTGGCTTTCAAGCAACCTTCACCACGCAGTTCCAGGGCACGACGGCTGCACAGCTGATCTCGACCTTGAACGGCGGTTCGGGCTCGCTCAGCCTGCAATCCTATTCGGTCTCGGTACAGAGCGATGCGCCAGAACCCGGCACGTGGGCGATGATGCTCAGCGGCTTGGGCCTGGTCGTGGCGGGCGCGCGGGCACGGCGTCGGAAGAGCTAGGCTGCGGTCGGACAACCGGCACTTTGGAACCTGATTTTACTTACCACCAGAACCCCCCGGTCCAACGGCCGGGGGTTTCGCTTACTGGGAGTGCGAAGTTTCCCGCGAGTACTGCCGAGCCAGAACCCGCGCGGTTGAGGGTCCAGTACGAAGTCACCTCAAGTTCAGTGCTTTGGTTTGTTGTTGGAAAGGAAGGGCAAAGTTAGGCTCAAGGCATAGGGAAATCGCTACCGAGAAGTGATTCCAACACAAATTTGGAGGTAAGAGACTATGTTGAAGTTCAATCGAGCCGGGCTCGCGACGATCGTAGCGATGGGGTTGGCGATGGTGGCCGGGACCGTCCCGGGGCAGGCGGCGATCATCTCCGGCCAGATTAGCGGTTTTGGGTCAGCCGGGGCGGTAATCGGGCAGAATGACACGGATTTCCAGAATCCGGTCGGTCCGCCGGACGGCACGTTCCAGGCCGGACAGAATCCCAACAACGCCACCGGAAGCTACACTGGCATCCACAATCTGAGCGGTATCATTCGGGACTTTACCTCTTCGGGCAATGCGATCAATCTCGCCGGATTCATGGTGTTGTCGAACTTCACGTTTACCCTCGATTCGGTGAATCCAGGCAGCAACTACGGCGGCCAGAATGTCTGGCTGTTCCAGGACATTATCGGCGGTGTGATCGGCACGATGGTGGCCAATGGGCGCGTTTACGACACAAACAACGCTGGCAACCAGGGAACCTTCCAGGCCACTTTCACCACCCAGTTTCAGAACACCACCTCGGCGCAACTGATCTCGACGCTCAGCTCGGGAACGCCGCTGGAGTTACAGTCCTACTCTTTCTCGGTGACGAGCCCCAATGCGGTCCCGGAGCCCGGCTCGTGGGCGATGATGCTGGGGGGAATTGGATTGGTCGCGGCCGGAATTCGGTCCCGTCGCAGTCAGGAGTAGGAGCAGGTATTTCGACATCGTCCTCGAGCGACCCGTCTCGAAGCGAACCAGGCCGGCCAGGCGATATGCTTGGCCGGCTCTTTTTTGTGGCGAAAGCTCTCGTCCAGGAGGGGGGTCCGGAAGAGCCCCCGAGACCTGGACGGCGGCATAGTTGAGGATAGCCGCACCAGCTCCAGTGCAATTCCGAGTCCAACGGAACTGATTGATTCTGCGTGCCATTCCGAAGCGCCTGAGTGCATCTTGTCAGTCCGCTGGGGACAAATTGTCGTGGGCGGTAGATCCGCGGACCAGAATGTCCCGTAGGGATTAGTTAGAAGCCGATCTTGCCTCTGCTATTCCCATCCTCCCCGGCCTCGAGTATGCTCGGTAGTTCATCCGTCTCACCGTCGGATGGATTGCAGACGGCCATGACTTATCCTCGCCCCGCACTCGACGGGAACCGCGAACCCGAACATCCGAACGCCGGACTGGCTCAATTGGTATCGGCGATGGCGGCGGGCGAACCGCGGGCGCTAAGCGAGTTGTACGACGTAACCAGCGGACTCGTCCATGGAATCGCGTTGCGGATGCTGGAGAACTCGCATGACGCCGAAGAGGTGGTGCTGGACGTCTTTATGAAAGCTTGGCGCAAGGCTTCCAGCTATTCCTCGGAGCGAGGAGGGGTGACGGCTTGGCTGGTGATGATGACGCGAACAGTGGCGCTCGACAGGATCCGCTGCCGTCAGGCTCAACCCCGGACCTGGGACCTGGACGGTCTGGACGTGGCGGAGTCAGCAATGCACGGGAGCCCCGAAGCGGCGACGGCACAGAACGAATGGCGGAGGAGGGTGGGAGCAGCGATGGCCGAATTGCCCGCGGAGCAGCGGCAGATTCTGACGTTGGCCTTTTTCAGCGGCCTGAGCCATGCCGAACTCGCGGAACGGCTGGAACTGCCGTTGGGTACGGTGAAGACCCGCATCCGGCTGGGTTTACGCCGGTTGAGAACGTTCTTAGGAGATAATTCCACAGCTGCATGAGTGAAGCCAAGCCCGATCCACAGATGGAGATGCTCGCCGAACAGGCGAGCCTGGCGGCGCTCGATCTGTTGAGCCCGGCGGAACTGGCCTTGCTTCCGCGGCCCCTGGTGGACCGATATCGCGAGGCGGCGGCGTTGCTGGGGGAGCAAATACAGCCCGTGGCTCCGGCACCGGCATTGCGGGAGCGGCTGATGCGTCGGCTGGCGGATTACGAGCAGTTGAAGCCGGCGGCGGAAGTGCGGACGTTCGATGGCGGGTGGCGGCCAACGGGCCTCCCGGGAATCGACTATCAACCGCTGTATCACGACAAGAAGTCCGGGATGTTCACCAATCTGGTGCGCATGGAGCCGGGGGCCAAGTATCCCAGGCACCTTCATTTTGACGATGAGCAATGCCTGGTGCTACGCGGAGATGTGCGTTGGAACGAAGCGCGTTATCAGCAAGGCGATTTTGTGGCCACCCGGGCGGGTACCGTGCATCCGACGCTCGAAACGGATGAGGGTAATTTGCTGCTGATTATCAGCGGGCACAACGAATTCATGCCGGAGGGCGCGAGCTAAAAGTCGAAGCGCATCTGGCGTCGGCTGAAAAAGTACTTGCTCATGCGGCGCTTCGCGGCGGGGATGTGGGCGGTGATGGCTCCGCCGACCTGGCGGATGACTTCATGGGCAGCGGCGTGTTCGGGGTCGGGGTGATTGAGGGGCGGTCCACCGGTGGAGAGGATCCAGGACTCGGTGGCCTGGTTAAGTAGCGTTTCGGTACCGGGGTCACTGCAGAGCCACACTCCCGTGCGAAAGATCGCTTTGCGGTTACCGATGCGCACAAGAACGCTCATTGCCAGACTCCCATTGAACCATATTGCCGTGCTATGTTTGTCGTTTCATGGCCGTTGTTTCCCCTCCCCCCAATTCACTCGAGAATCCGTTCGAGGATCCGCTGCGTTTTGAGCGCCGTTTAGCGCCCTTGGCTCTCGTAATTTTCGGCGCGAATGGCGACCTGACCATGCGTAAGTTGTTGCCAGCGCTCTATCGATTGGCTTACGAGCGGCGGCTACCAGCCGGCTTTGCGGTGATCGGTAATTCGCGTACGGGGCTGACGGATGAAGCGTTCCGGCAGAAGATGTACGAGAGCGTGAAGCAGTTTCTCGAAGACAGCGCGTTCGACGAAGACTTGTGGCAGGAGTTTGCACGGAAGCTCTACTACATCGCCGGAGACGTGAATGACCCTGCCTGTTACACGGCGATCAAGGCAAAATTGGCGGAAGTGGAGCGGGATCACGCGACGGGCGGCAATATCCTGTACTACTTGTCGACGCAGCCGAGCTACTATGCGCCGGTGATTGAACAGTTGGGAGCGGCAGGACTGGCGCCGAAGTCGGCCACGCCGTTTGGGAACGGCTATCGCCGTTTGGTGATCGAGAAGCCGTTCGGACATGACCTGGACACCTCGCGGGTGTTGAACGAGGTCGTGCAGAGGGTGTTTCCCGAGCAGGACGTCTACCGAATCGACCATTACCTCGGCAAGGAAACCGTGCAGAACGTGTTTGCGTTCCGCTTCGGCAACGGCATCTTCGAACCGCTTTGGGACCGGCGCTATGTGAATCACGTGCAGATTACGGCGGCGGAGTCGATTGGCGTGGGCGGCCGAGGATCGTTTTACCAGGAGACCGGCGCGCTGAGAGACATGATCCAAGGCCATTTGCTGCAGATCATGGCGACGGTGGCGATGGAACCGTCGGCGGTGTTTGAACCGGACGCGGTACGCGACGAACGGGCGAAACTACTGCGGTCCATTCGGATTCTGAAGCCGGGCGAAGTGCTGGAGAACGCTGTACCCGGGCAGTACGGCGCGGCGCGCATCGGCGGCGAAGAGATCAAAGGCTTCCGGCAGGAAGACAAAGTGAACCCGGAAGCGCAGACCGACACTTTCGCGTCGGCGACTTTCCTGGTGGACAACTGGCGCTGGGCGGGAGTACCGTTCTACATTCGCAGCGGCAAGCGACTGCCGAAGCGTGTGACGGAGATTGCGATTCAGTTTAATGAGGCGCCGCATTCGGTGTTCAGCGGCGAACCGCTGGGATCGTTTGGCGGACGGCCGAACATGCTCATCCTACGGATTCAGCCGGAGGAAGGCATCTCGCTGCGCTTCCTGTCGAAGCAGCCGGGAACGGGCATGCGGTTGCGGCCGGTGTCGATGGACTTCAACTACGGCACCAGCTTTGGCGCGCGCACGCCGACGGCGTACGAAACGCTGCTGGTGGACGTGATGGCGGGCGACTCGACACTCTACACGCGGCAGGACATGGTGGAAGCGAGTTGGCAGGTGGTAAAGCCAATCATGGAAGTGTGGGGCAATACGAAGTTCGACTTCCCGAACTATGATGCTGGAAGCTGGGGTCCGCGGGCGGCCGAAGAGATGTTGGGACGCAACGGCCACCAGTGGAGGACGCCCTAATGGCGGCAACACTGCAGGCGGACAAGCTCCTGCGCGAGTTGGCCAACGTCTGGGAAGAGTTGGGCAAGCACGGGGTAGAGGAAAACACCGGCGGGGTGCTGCGCGCCTGCGCCATGAACCTGCTGGTGTGCGTGCAGGGGGACGTGGAAGTAGGCGATACGATCGCCGACCTGATGCACGAGTTCCCAAGCCGGGTGATCGTGTTGCGCGTGAAGAAGCGCGCGACGCCGATGCTGGAAGGGCGCGCGCTGGCACAATGCTGGATGCCGTTCGGCCGTCGGCAGCAGATTTGCGCGGAACAGATCGAACTGGTGGCGACGCAGGATACGCTGCGCGACACGCCGAGCGTGATTCGGGGCTTGTGGGCGCCGGAACTGCCGGTGGTGATCTGGTTCCGCCATGCGGCGCTGCTGGAGTATCCCGAGTTCGAGATGTTGCTGCCCATGGCGCACAAGGTGATTGTGGATAGCCGTGATTCTGAGGATCCGGAATGGACGATCACGCAGTTGCAGGCTCTGCAACGAGCTGGGCACGGCGTGGGAGACTTGGCGTGGGCGCGGATCACGCGGTGGCGCGAGTCCGTGGCGCAGATGTTCGACCATCCGGCGTGTTCGGCGAAATCCGGGGCGATTGAGAGCATCACGGTGACGCATACGAGCCTGTCGACCCCAACGACGTCGAGGTATCTGGCGGAGTGGGTGGCATCGTCGTTAGGCGGAAACGTGACGATCGATTATAAGAGCCTGCGCGAAACGCGCGCCTGGGAGATTCATTCCCTGGAGCTACGTGGCGAGGGATTTGTAGCGACGATCGTACGCAAAGACGCCAACCAGGTGGAGATCCGTTGGGACTGTTACACGAGCGCGCTGATGTTCCCGAAGCTGACCCAATCGACGCTGCTGCTGGAGGAGTTCGAAGTGCTGGATCGGGATCCAATTTTTGAACGGGTGCTGGCGCGGCTATGAGTGTGAATTGGTACGCCTATTCGACGCCGGATGACGCGGCGGCGCATTGTGCCCAACGGGTGCTGCGGGAGTTGGAAAACGCGCTGGACGCCGGGCGTCCCGTGACGCTGGCGGTCTCCGGTGGATCGACGCCGAAGCTGATGTTCGGCCACATGGCGCGGACTCGGTTCGACTGGAAGCAGGTCCACCTGTTCTTCGTCGATGAGCGTTGCGTGGAGCCAACCGATGCCGAGAGCAACTACCGGATGTGCGAGGAGAGCTTCATCAAGCCGGCGTACTTCCCCCGGGCGAATGTCCATCGGATGAAGGGCGAGTTACAGCCGGACGAAGCGGCGCGGCTGTACACAGAAGAGTTGGTGGAGTTCTTTGGCCTGGCCGCGGGCGAACTACCGGCGTTCGACGTAATTCATCGCGGCATGGGCGCTGACGCGCATACGGCGAGTTTGTTTCCGGGCGAACCGCTGATCAACGATCGGGAAGGAATCTGCGCGGCGGTGTGGGTGCCGAAGTTGAGTAAGTACCGGATCACGCTGCTGCCGGGAGTGCTGCTGCACGCGCGCCAGACGGTGGTATTGGCGGCCGGCGCAGATAAGACTGAACCGCTGTACCAGGTCTTCAACGCGGAGCACGATCCTCTGCAGTATCCCTCGCAAATCGACACGCCGCACGGCCGCAATGTCGCGTGGTATCTGGATAGCAAAGCGGCCGCCCGGCTGGATTAAATGCGTTCCCTGCTCTGCTGTCTGCTCACTTGGCCGGCGATGGCGCAGGTAACGCTGGAGTACATTGCGCATGCCAGCTTCGTGCTGGAAGCGGCCAACGGACAGCGGCTGATCGTTGACCCTTACAACAGTGAACGATGGCTGGGTTACACCTTTCCGGAGAGTACCGCAGCGGACTTCGTACTGGTGACGCATCCGCACTATGACCACGACGCGAGTTACTACTTCAAGGCACCGGTGATTCGCGAGGCGGGTGAATATACGCTGGGAGCATTCCGCGTCACTGGCGTGGCGGCGAAGCATGCGGGCGGGTTCGGCGCGGAGTTCAGCTACAAGAGCACGGTGTTTGTGGTGGAGACCGGCGGCGTGCGGGTGGCGCACTTCGGCGATGCGGGCCCTCTGGACGCGGAGCAGTTACGGCGCTTGGGGCGAGTGGATGTCGCGCTGCTGCCGATCGATGGCGATGAGCATATCCTCAAGCAGGCGCAGATCGACGAGATACGGCGGCAGTTAAAGCCGGCGATCGTCGTGCCGATGCACTATCAGATCCCGGAGCTTTCGGACTTACCGGCGTCGTTGGGGCCCTTGGAGCCATGGCTGATGAAACAGCCGGGGGCGCTGCGGCTGCGAACGAATCGCTGGGTGGTGGGGCCAAAGGATCTGCGTGTCGCCGGGCAGGTATGGGCCTTCACCCATTCGCCGGAGGTGCGGCCGTGGCCGATCCGGTGGCAGCAGGCGTGGGAACGGCGCAACACCGCGATGACGCTGCGGGAACGGAATCGGGATGAGGCGGTACGGCTGCTGGAGGTGGCCCATCGACTGGCTCCCGAGATCAGCGTGATTGCCTACGACTACGCCACGTTGCTGCCAGCAGCCCAGGCGATTGAGGTGTTGACGCGGTGCCTCTCCACGTCGGGCCGGCATGATTGGGAATACACCGAACGCTCTCACTTGCTGTTGGCCGAGTTACTCGCGGCGCAGGGGCGCGGCGTTGAGGCGGCGGAGCACTGCCAGTTGGTGCTGGCGACCACGGAGCGGAACGACCTGCGGCGGCGGGCGTCGGCGTTGGCCGCGAAATTCCTGCGCGAATAGATGGCCGGCGAATCGGGCTATCATCGATTTCGTGAATCAATCCGACCGTTCGTTCTTCGGTCACCCGCGAGGGCTTGCCACGCTCTTCTTTACAGAGATGTGGGAGCGCTTCAGCTATTACGGCATGCGGGCGATCCTGATCCTGTATCTGACCGCCAAGGTGGAGGTGGGCGGACTCAATCTGGACGTCCTCACCGCGGGCGCCATTTACGGCATCTTTACGAGTTGCGCCTACCTGACAGGCATGGCCGGCGGGTGGATAGCGGACCGCTTTCTCGGCCAGCGGAAAGCAATTCTGCTGGGCGGCATCCTGATTGCAGCGGGCAATTTCGGCATGATGGTGCCGGGCTTGGTTTGGACCGTGACGTCGCTGGCGTTCGTCGCCTGGGGCACCGGATTTCTGAAGACGAACTGCACGACCCTGGTGGGGGCGCTCTATCCCGTGGGCGATGTCCGGCGCGATGCGGGCTTCTCGATCTATTACATGGGCGTGAACATCGGGGCCATGGTGGCGCCGCTGATCTGCGGCTATCTGGGGCAGACGATCAATTACCGCTGGGCCTTCCTGAGCGCGGGGCTGTTCATGCTCGCCGGACTGCTGCAATTCAGCTTGACGGGCCGCTACCTGGGGCAGGAAGGACTGCGGCCGTCGACGCCGCCCACCAAGCAGGATTGGACGGCGTTGCGCTGGGCGGCGATCGGACTGGCGTTGGTGGGGCTGGCGATCGTGGTGTTGCGGCCCAGCATCTCAGCCTTTGCCGATGCTTTCGGCGTGATTCTGCTGCTGACGACGGTGGTGGTCTTTGGGTCACTAATCTTTTTTGGCGACTTCACGCGCGAGGAGAAGCGGCGCATTCAATTGATCTTCGTGCTGTTCTGCGCATCGTGCCTGTTCTGGTCAAGCTTTGAACAGGCCGGATCTACGCTATCGCTTTTTGCGGATCGCAGTTCGGATAACTCGATCTTCGGGTGGGCGTTTCCATCGAGTTTCTTTCAGGCGCTGAATTCGCTGTTTATTCTGGCGCTGGCCCCGGTGTTTGCGTGGCTGTGGGTGCGGATGGGCGACAAGGATCCGTCCTTGCCGACGAAGTTCGCCTGGGGCTTGCTCCTGGTGGCGGCGGGCTTTGTGGTGATGGCGTTCGCCGCGACCGCGGCGGGCGATTCCGGCAAGGTGGGCCCGGAGTGGCTGGCGGCTTGTTACTTCCTGCATTCAGCGGGCGAACTCTGCCTGAGCCCAGTGGGACTGAGCGCGATGACCAAGCTAGCGCCGCCGCGCATCGGCGGCTTCATGATGGGAGTCTGGTTTCTCTCGATTTCGGTGGGGAATTTCATCGGCGGCCGCGTAGCTTCTGTATACGAAGCCTTTCCGCTACCGCAATTGTTCGGCCTGGTGGCCGGGTTCGGGATTCTGTTTGGCCTGATCCTGTTGGCATTCGCCAAGCCGGCGGCGCGGTTGATGGGCGTAGCTGAGGTCAAGGCGTCTCGCTAAAGCCAGGAACCCGCTGGCCGGTCGTGGTGTCAGAGACAAAGTGATGCAATTGTCGGGCCCGAAGGCGTCCATCATTTTCGTCCCTATGTGGATGGCGCTTCGCCTGACGGGCACGGGAATGTCAAGTGAACCGCTGGGGGCAGCCGACAGCATCATCGTAGGAACGGTGATCGCGATGGATGCTTCTCCGGTGGCGGTTCGCGCAACATGGACGCGGGCCTTGCATCCCAACTGGCACGTCTGTCGCGCCGATGTCCGAATTGAGCGGAAGGTTGATGTTCGCGGCCCTGGGGCCGAAGGAACCGTTAGTTCCGTTCTTTGGCCGGCGGTGCGCGAGTGCTCCGATCCGATCTTCCTCAACCGGCTTCTGGTGATGCCACTGTGTCAGGACCCTGACCGCCACTGGCGGATCTGCGGGACTTATCAGCCACGAAGCCGAGGGCCACTCCTTGCGCTCGCACCTCACCCCGGAAGGGGCCTGTCCCGAATGGAGCGAATCGCCTACTTCACCTTGTTTCCCGGTTCCCAAGTCTCGCCAGAAGACTATGAAGAGTACCTGGAAAGCAAGGACGTAAGCGAACTATGGGGGATCCTGAGATCGCCAGATTTCAGCCGGATTCTTGCTCTTGCGGTGGGTAAACAGGACCACTACCGCATGGCCGCGAGCCACTATCTCTCTCGCTGGCCCTACGGACTCTGCAGCAGCGCGGGGCGGACCAAGGGTGAGGGCAGTAGACCGCCAACGAACCGCGAACTTGAGCGCCTTCTGGATTTAAACGAGACGCTCAATCAGGAGTATCCCGAAGATCTGTTAGCGATGGCGTGCAGTGACCGGCCGGCGATCGCGAGGCGCGCTCGTGAGTTACTGAAAGCCAAAGGTGAGGGCTCACGCAGGATCGAATGCTTTTCTTGCCTCAGCGCGACCAATCAGTAAAACGACCGCCGCTGGCGGAGAGTTCGGCGAGTAAAGGGGCAGGGGTCCAGCCGAAGCGCTGCATGCGTTCGACGACCTTGGTGAGGCCGACGGTGTCGGCGTAGAACATGGGTCCGCCACGCCAGGCCGGGAAGCCGTAGCCCATCACCCAGATCATGTCGATGTCGACGGAGCGCAGGGCAAAGCCTTCCTCCAAAATGCGTGCTCCCTCATTGATGAGCGCATAGATGGTGCGCTGCACGATCTCCTCGGCGGAGATTCCGCGCGGGCTGATGTCGTTCTCGATCCGGACCTCGGCAATGAGTTCCGTGACGAAGGCATCGGGCTCCGGCCGGCGCGCCGCGTCGTAGCGATACCAGCCGAGACCGGTCTTCTGGCCGTAGCGTCCGGCGGCAACCAAGCGGTCTTCGATCACCGGTTGCCGCACGCCTTCGAACTGCTTGGGATTCTCCTGGCGAACGCGCCACCCGACATCGAGGCCGGCAAGGTCGCCGGTAGCGAGCGGGCCCATCGCCATGCCGAAGTTGTAGAGTGCACCATCCACCTGCTGTGGCGTGGCGCCTTCCTGGACGAGTAGCTCAGCTTCGCGGCGATACGGGCCGAACATGCGATTGCCGACAAAGCCGAAGCAGTTGCCAACCATTACGCCGGTCTTCTTGAGCTGCTTGGCGAGCGCCATGGCGGTGGCCTGGACGGTGGGCAAGGTCTGAGCGCCGCGGACGATTTCGAGTAGGCGCATGACATTCGCCGGGCTGAAGAAATGAGTGCCGATCACCCATTCGGGCCGGGCGGTGGCCGACGCGATGGCATCGACGTCGAGCGTGGAGGTATTGGTGGCCAGAATGCAGCCGGGGCGCGCAACGGCGTCGATCTCGGCGAAGACCTGGCGCTTGAGGGCCATGTTCTCGAAGACAGCTTCGGTGATGAGGTCAACGTCGCCGAAGCCATCGTAGGTGAGGGTGCCGGTGATGCGGCCGAGTCGCTGCTCCATCTCGGCCTCGGTAAGGCGGCCTTTCTGGACGGTGGAAGCGTAATTCTTTCGGATCGTGGCCAGGCCGCGCTCCAGCGCTTCAGCCGTGGTCTCCTTCAGCAAGACTGGGATGCCGGCGTTCGCATAGACCATGGCGATGCCAGCGCCCATCGTGCCGGCGCCGACGACGGCCACCGACTTCACCGGCAGGACGGGAGTCTCTTTGGCGAGGTCAGGAATCTTGGCGACGGCGCGCTCGCCGAAGAAGCTGTGGATCATGCCCTTGCTTTGGTCGGAGAAAAGGCACTCCTGGAAGTACTCGGCCTCTTTGGCGCAACCGGGGGTGAAGTCGAGTTGGGTGGCAGCTTCAATGGCGTCGATGGCGCGGGTCTCGGCCAGCAACGCGCGTCCTCGTTTCGCGAGTTTGGCGCGAGCGGCGGCGAGTGCGCCGTCATCTTCGAGCTTCTCCTGACGGTCACGGGTCTTGAAGAAGGGTAGGCCAGCCTGGTCGCGGGCGAAGGCGACGGCGCCGGTGAGCAGGTCCCCCATGATGACGTCGTCGAGGATGCCGCAATCGAGGGCCGCGGTGGCGGAGATCGGAGCGCCGTAGACGCACATGTCGAGGGCGATGGGCAGTCCGGCGAGTTTAGGCAGGCGTTGGGTCCCGGCGGCGCCCGGAATGATGCCGAGCTTCACTTCGGGCTGGCCGACCTGGGCGGAAGCGACGGCGACACGATAGTGGCCGGCCATCGCAGTTTCAAGTCCACCGCCAAGAGCCGTGCCATGGATGGCCATGATGACGGGCTTGGCAGAGTCCTCGATGATCAGGCAGACTTCCGCGAGGCCGATAGCGGCGACTTTCTTTCCGCTGGTAATCTTGCCAAACTCTTTAATGTCGGCGCCGGCGATGAAAGTGCGACCGCCGCCGATGAGGACGATGGCTTGGATGGCCGGGTCCGCATTGAACTCGCCAATCGAGGCCGCAATTCCTTCGGGCACTCCGGGGCTCAATGCATACACGGGCGGGTTATAGATCGTTATGATGCCAATTTCGCCATCACGGGTGCAGACTACCAGGTCATTCATCATCAAGAGCGTAGCATGGGCGCTTTTGTCGATGACGCCGGCCGCTGGAGCGCCGATCTATCGTCTGATGGACACCAAAGGCCGCGTCCATCAGGCGAGCGAAGGCGCCGGTCAGGTGAAGGTATTCATCGTCACCAGTTCCGGCTGTCCAATTGCGAGCCGGTATCGTCCGCAGTTGGATCGGCTGCAGCGTGAGTATCCCAACGTCCTGTTTCTCGCCGTCACACCGGGAGGGTTAGCGCCGGCGGCACAGGAGTTTCCCGTGTTGCTCGATCCCCACTTCGTTTTGGCGCGCCAGTTAGGCGCCTCCATGACTCCGGAAGCGTTTGTGTTCGATGAAGGCGGAAGCTTGCGTTACCAGGGGCGGATTGACGACAAATTCGTCGACTTCGGCAAGGCACGAGCTCAACCAACACGAGAGGACCTACGCGTTGCGATTGATGAGGTGCGGGCTGGCCGGGCTGTGTCGCTGAAGCGGCAGCGCGGCGTGGGATGCTTTATTGAATATGGAGCCCGCTAACGAATTACTCTTTGTGTACGGCACGTTGCGGCGTGGCGCGCATCGTGGCGGCAAGGTGAATCCTTTCGCGGTGCGATTGGAGAACGAGGCGGCTTGGCTCGGGGAGGCGCGGGCGCCGGGACGGCTGTATCAGGTGAATCCTGACTATCCCGGAATGGCGTGGCCGGAGAGCGATGCCGAATGGGTAAAAGGTGAGGTTTGGGGATTCAGCGACCCGGAGCTATGGCGGGCGCTCGACGACTATGAAGGTGAAGAATACCAGCGTGTGACCTGCACCGTAACCATGGCGGACGGCGGACAGCGGGCGGCCTGGGTTTATCTTTACGCTTCCAAGATCACGACGGCCATGGCCATGTTAACGGTGTGAGTGAGCGAGAGATGGATGTGTCGAGCGCCGAGGGCCTCGGCATACTCCGCAGCTTTGCCGTGTAGCTTCAGCGTGGGCCGGCCGGACGGTAAGTTGGCGACTTCAAAATCCTGCCAACGGACACCGCCGCTCCAACCAGTGCCCAGTGCCTTCATGCCGGCTTCTTTTGCGGCGAAGCGGGCGGCATAACGCTCAAAGCGATTGTTCTTTTGCGACACATAGTCGATCTCAGCAGAGGTAAAGATGCGATGGACGAAGCGGTCGCCGTAGCGGGCAATGGACTGTTCAATTCGATCCACGTCGGCGAGGTCAGTGCCAATGCCAAGAATTTTGGCGCGGTGGGGATGCATGGGGAGAGTATCAGGCGGGGTTGAGGAGGAGGTAGGGTGGCCGCGCCAACACGCGGCCACCGGCGTAAAACAATATTACTTAGGGTTGTTCTTGCGGAATTCTTCCCAGCGACGCTTCTGAGCGGCGGCGATCGCCTTGCGGGCGGAAGCGCTGAGTTTGCGACGACCGGCCTTCACAGGCTTCTCAACCTTGTCAGCTTTCGGCGGACGACCGGGCTTACGACCCTTCTTGCCTTTCTTCACAGCGGGAGCAGCGGCAGGGGCCGGGGCAGCTTCCGCAACTTCCGGTTCACCGGCAATCGCCGCGCGAACCGACTCGATCTGGGCATCTAAACGCTGGCGGGACATCTGCAGACCTTCGAGCAGCGCGCTCAATAGGGCTGGATCGGTAGGCAGTACACTTTTAGCCATTTGATTCAATTCTCCATCAACTCAAATTTGTCTCATCCGTGTCCCGGAACTGCTTCCTGAGTCAGCTCAGTAGTTTTTCAACTTCCTTATCGGAACCTGACGAGAATTAACTAGAGTGTATCAAAATGATTTGGCGGCGTCATAAACAAAAGTGACTGGACCGTCGTTGATTAAGTGAACTTTCATGTCTGCTTGAAATATTCCGGTGCCCACAGGAACGCCGGCGGTCTTCACTTGGGACACGAAATAGTCATACAACCTACGCGCCAACTCAGGTGGCGCGGCACGTTCGAAGCTCGGGCGACGTCCCTTGCGGAGGTCTCCGTAGAGAGTAAATTGGGATACCACTAAGACGCCACCGTGGATATCCTGAACGCACAGATTCATTTTTCCGTCATTGTCGGGAAATATCCGTAATCCGAGCGTTTTTGCGACCAAATAATCAACATCCTTCTCAGAATCACCGGCGCCGACGGCGAGCAACACCAGAAGTCCCCGATCAATGGCTCCGGTGACGGTCCCTTCCACTTCCACCCGCGCTTCGAGGACGCGCTGCAAAACAATCCGCATCTATTGGCGACCGCTCTGCAACAGTTCGGACTTCATCCAGGAGGTTAACGGGGCCAAGTCCGCGAGACGCTCGATGGGAACACTCATCTTTCGGCGCCAGTTGGGATACTCGGCGGTACTCCCGGGAAGATTCTGTTGATGCTCCTCACCGGTAATCTCTTCCTGATTCAGGATAAACACGGCGGATTTTGACGAAGAGAGGAAACGAAATACGCGCTTCACTAAGTCATCCGGGTCGACCGGTAGCGCGCCATCCCCAAGATTGAGCGCAGTGTAGAGTTGCTCAAGCGCCTCACGCCGTTCAGCCCATTGGCGCTCATAAGATGCGACATCGGGGAGAAGGCCGGCGGCGCGGCGGGCTTCGATATCCGCGCCGGTAAGAAAACCAGTCAAGGTGGGCAGATCGTGAGTGGTAACCGACGCCGCGGCGAGCGTGGGATAGTTTTCGGGAGCGCGGAACCGATTGCCCTCACGCTCGAAAATTAGCAGGCGGTAACCGAGAATGCCGAACTGATCAAGCATTTCCCGCATCATCGGGGTTACCGTGCCGAGGTCTTCGCCGATGACCAGAAACTGATTCCGCACGCTCTCCAAAGCAATGATCCGAAGGAGCGCGGAAGCGTTATTGCGCACATAAGAACCTTGACGAGCGCTCAGTTGGGCGGGGATCCAATAGAGGCGGAAGAAGCGCATCACATGATCAAAACGGAGCGCTCCGCCGGATTGCGCATTGGCACGAATCAATTCACGGAACGAGGTGTAGGCGTCCTGATCGGCATAAGTAGGACTCGGGGGCGGAAAGGCCCAATCCTGGCCGTCCGGAGAGAAGCCGTCCGGTGGCGAACCAACGCGGACACCAGCCGCAAAAGCGCTTTTCTCGTACCAAACGTCGAAGCCATAGCGATCGCTGGCCAGGGCCAAATCGTGATAGAGACCAAGGGACATACCGGCCTTCTTTAGCTCGGTTTGGACGTGAGCCAGTTGCTCCTCCAGCACCCACTGTAAGTACAGATGAAAACGAATGGATCGGCGGTGAGCCGCAGCAAAACAAGTCACCACCTCTGAGTGAGGGTCCTGATAGGCGGAAGGCCATTCAGTAAACAGCCAGATATCGGGACGTTCCCGGTGGACGGCCTCATCGAGCGCACAGAACGTGGCAAAGGCGCGTCGGCGGTCGGCTCCAGGAGCCAGACAATAATCGTCAAAAGCCTGCCGCCGGGGAGACGTCTCACGCTCCAATTGCCGGTGCAAAATGCGAAGGATCGTCTTCTTGAGGCGCCAGATGCGTTCATACTCGACATACTCGGATTGACGCACCGCGGCGAGTTCGGCCTGGATCTCCGGGGATTCAGTTAGTGACTGTGCCCACGCGCTGTTGGCAAATTCCGGAACGGCTTCCACATCGATGTAGAGCGGGTTGCGGAAGAAGGCACTCAGCGGCAGATAGGGACTGGTATTGAAGGGTTGCCGGTTGTGGATAGCGTGGAGCGGATTGAGACCGATAAAGGCGAGTCCAAGTGACTGATGGGCCCACAATCCGAAAGCCAGAAGGTCACTGGTATCACCAGCACCCCAGTTGCGCTCAGAACGCAGGCCGTAGAGGCTGATCGCGATACCAGCAGTCCGCAGATCGGGAGGCGACCAGGCTTTCTCCGGACCGGCAATCAGCGCCATTGTGGCAGTCGTTTCACCGATCCGTACGCTGAGTTGGTGATAGCCCAGGGGTAGCTGTTTGTAGATGGGAAGTTGAAGACGGAGAAAGCGCTTGCCGCGGAGTTCCGCCTCGGCGAGCGTGCGCAGCGAACCGCAGGCATAATCGCCCCGTTCCAGACGGCCATCTTCGAGACGCAGCAAAACCTCGACGCGGCGATCTTGCAAGGCGGCGGGTATCTGGAGGGTAAGTTCTCCATGGGCAGGCTGAACGCCAATTACCTTGGTGGGCTCTACCAGGCGATTCCAGGTGTTCCAGAGGCGCGTTTCCTCGGCGGCATTCAAGGCATCGACCGACGTGGCGTCAAGACCGAGTGCGCTGAGAATGCCTTGCTGCACTTCGGCGGTCGTACGGTGGGTGTGACCCCAGTTATCGATGTACTCCGGCTCAAGTCCATGAAACTCGGCGGCCCGCTGGAGGGCGGCATCGAGGGTAGGGGCGGGGATGAAACGAATTTGCTCTCGCAAGCCTCAAGTTTATCTCTAGAGCGAGCGTTTCATGGGAAACTGAAGATGTCTATGGAAAATCGCATTCAACTTGGCCCCGCACCCGAGGATCTTTTCGCCCGGATCGATCAGGCGGGTCTTGGCGCCGATCCCGGTGAAGGCATCATTACGACGACCGTGGATTCGGCCATCAACTGGGCGCGCAAAAATTCGATCTGGCCGATGTCATTTGGCTTGGCCTGCTGTGCGATCGAGATGATGTCGATGAATGCCTCGCGATACGACGCGGCGCGTTTCGGCGCGGAAGTCTTTCGCGGCTCGCCGCGGCAATCGGACTTGATGGTGGTGGCGGGACGGGTATCGAACAAAATGGCCCCCGTGGTGCGGCACCTGTATCAGCAGATGCCAGAGCCCAAATGGGTGATTTCGATGGGCGCCTGCGCAACTTCAACGGGGGTCTTCAGCAACTATGCGCTAATCCCGGTGAATCAGGTGATTCCGGTAGACGTCTACGTGCCGGGTTGCCCACCGCGGCCGGAGCAGCTGATCCACGCCCTCATGATGCTGCAGAAAAAGATTCAGGGCGAGACCGGAACGTTGATGAAGGTATTGAACCTCGACTAGGATCCGGTATGATGCGGGGGAATGCGTGCAACGATTTCCTTCCTTTTTTCGCTGAGCCTTCTGGGGCAGAATACCGACTGGGCTCATTACGGCGGCTCCACCGACAATAACCGTTACTCAGCGCTCAAGCAGATCCACCGCGGCAACGTGAACAAGCTCCGCGTGGCTTGGACCTATGACACCGGTGATGCTTTCCCGGGCTCAGAGATCCAATGCCATCCGATGATCGTGAACGGCGTCATGTTTGCAACGACTCCCAAACTGCGCGTAGTTGCTGTGGACGCGGTAACGGGCAAAGAGAAGTGGCGATTCGACCCGCATGACGGACGCGAGAAAATCGGCCATTCGCGCGCTCGCGGCGTCACTTATTGGGCCGACGGAACCGACCGCCGAATCCTTGTATCCGCGCGCAATTGGCTTTACGCGCTGAACG
>JALHNI010000051.1 GCA_022843605.1 Bryobacter sp. | reverse complement strand
AGATCCAGAGGCGCGGGCGATCTACAAAGATCGCTGGAAGGCGATCCACAAGGCGCAACGGCGGTTGTACCGGGAGCGTGACCGGTAGCGTTTACGCGGCAGGGTCATAGAGGCGTTGAGTGAAGCTGAGCGAATCGCCAGCTTCACTCAACGCGATTCGGACGTGGCTACCGGGGCGGATGCGACCGGCGAGGATGAAGTTGGCGAGCGGCTGCAGGACTTGCCGGTGGATGGTGCGCTTGAGTTCGCGGGCGCCGAAGCTGGTGCTGACGCCGCGCTCCAGCAGATACTCGCGGGCTTCAGGCCGGATGTCGATGTTGAAGGCGCGCAGGCCGAGTCGGTTGTGGATGTGCGTATCGAGGCGGGCGATTTGAAGATCGAGGATCTGGTCAAGCGCCTCACGGGAGAGCGGTTCATAGGTGACGGTGGCGTCGAGCCGGTTGATGAATTCCGGCGTGAAGCTCTTACGGACCGCGTTGTCGGCGATGGCGGTGAGTTTGCGGGAGCGGTCCGCGTCGAGAATTCCTTCGCGTTTAAAGCCAAAGCCGGCGCCCAGTTCTTTCATCATGGCGGCGGCACCGAGATTACTGGTCATGAAGATGATGGAGTTTTCGAAGGTGACACTGGTGTTGTCGCCGAGACGCAGTTGGCCTTTGTCGAGCACGCCCAGCAGCAGCCGGTTGAGTGATGGGGCGGCTTTCTCTACTTCGTCAAACAGGACGATGGAGAGCGGCGATTGCTCGCTGGCGACAGAGCTCAGGCGGAACTGGGTGAGCAACGGCTGGGTCTCGCGATGGCCCAGGTAGCCGGGAGGCGCGCCGATCAGCTTAGCGACTTCGTGGTCCATCTGGTATTCGCCGCAATCGATTTTGAGGACGGATTTTTCGCTGCCATGGAGGACTTCAGCGAGTGCCTCGACGGTGCGTGTCTTCCCGGTGCCGGAGGGTCCCAGCAGGAGAAAAACTCCGGCCGGCCTCCCCTCGGGCGACAGACCCGCCTGAAACATCGTCACGTAGGGGACGATGGCGTCGATCGCCGCCTGCTGACCGATCAGTCGCTGGCGCAGCTCATGCACCAGGTCACGATCAGTGAGGTTGGGCGGCGCAGCGGATGAGTTCCGCCGGCGGGAATTGATGGATGTGGTCTTCAAGACGCGAGTTCCTCCTTCTCGACCAACAGTATAGAGACCGAGGACCTAGAAACCGGGGGTAAACGGGGCGTTTTCGGGGGCTTTTCCGGAAAAAAGTTATGCCGCTAAGTGGATAAGAATGAGAGGATTGCGTTCGCGATCCGGGGGCTGGCGTGGCCATCTCCGTAAGGGTTGTGAACGAAACTTCGGCGGACGTATTCCGAGGGGCTATCGAGCAGGCGGGTGCACTGCCGGACGATGCGTTTTTCATCAGTCCCCACGAGCTGGACGGTACCCGCTTCGATGGCTTCCGGGCGCTCAGTTTTCTCGCGCAAGACCAGAATTGGCTTGCCGAGGGAGGGGCCCTCTTCCTGGACGCCGCCCGAGTCGGTGATGACGAAGTGGCAGCGGCGCAACAGATCAACAAAGGAGACGTAGTCGAGCGGTTCAGTGAGCTGAATGTTCGGCTGACCGTCCAGATGCTCCCGGACGACGGCGCCGACGTTAGGATTGGGGTGGACCGGCAAAATCATGTGGACGTCGTCGCGGGCCGCGATCTTGCGCAGGGCGCGGCAGACCTTGAGTTGGGCGTCGCCGAAGCTTTCCCGGCGATGCATGGTAACGAGTACGATGCGGCGGCCCTCGGGGGCCTCCAGCGCCTGGGCGGGGATCAACTCGCCCTCCGCAATCTGATCGCGGACGAAGAGCAGGGCGTCGACGCCGGTATTGCCGGTGACCTGAATGTAGCGATCGAGGACACCTTCGGCGAGCAGGTGATTGCGTCCCCGGTCAGTTGCGGCGAAATGGAGAGCCGAGAGCCGCGTGGTCACGACCCGGTTCATTTCTTCAGGGAAGGGTTGCCAGAGGTCGAAGGTGCGGAGGCCGGCTTCGACGTGCGCGACGGGGATGCGCTGATAGAAGGCGGCGAGGGCGCCGCAGAAGGTAGAGGTAGTGTCGCCCTGAACGACAACGATTTCGGGCTGAAAGTCGAGGAGGACTTTCTCGAGGCCCGCAAGAATGCGGGCAGTGGACGCGGTAAGCGACTGGCCTACCTGCATTGTGTCCAGGTCCACATCGGGTTCCACTTCGAAGACGCTCAGGACGGAATCAAGCATCTCGCGATGCTGGGCGGTGACGCACACCCGAACTTCGAAATCATCGGGCCTCGACTGAAGCTCACGGATGACAGGACACAGTTTGATGGCCTCAGGCCGCGTGCCGAAGAGAACGAGGACACGCTTCGGCCGGATGATTTCGTTGGACACGGGGGCGATAGTCGGGGCTATTTGTGGCGGTAGGTGATACGACCCTTGGTGAGGTCGTAGGGGGAGAGTTCCATGGTGACGCGGTCACCGGCGAGTACACGGATGCGGTTGCGGCGCAATTTGCCGGCCAAGTGCGCCAGCACGATGCGTTCCTGGTCCAGTTGGACGCTGAACAGGCCGCTGGGGAATTTCTCCACCACCGTGCCGGTGACTTCAATGCAATCTTCTTTACTCATTGCCCTCCTAGGCAAAACACATGGGGCGCGACAACGTCGAAACAATCGGCCCGATATTTACTTAATCTCACAATATTTAAGGATAACCTATTGGCGGCATTTGGGTAAGGTGGGTAAGGGGGGTAAACTGCAAGGGGTATCAGGAAACGATGTGCGAGCAACGAGCGTAAAGGACTGCGGAATCCTAATCACTGGCGCCGGCCGTGGGATTGGTAAGCGTTTGGCGATTGGGTTGGCGCAGATGGGGGCCCGGGTGGGGCTGCTATCGCGAAGCAAGTCTGAACTCGATCTCGCAGCGTTGGAGATTGAGCATGCGGGCGGCACTTCGTTGCGGATTCGAGCCGATGTGCGGGACTACGAGCAGGTGCTGGCGGCCACTGAGCGGATGCGGGCGCATTTCGGGAACCTGGATGCGGTGATCTGTGCGGCAGGCATTCAGGGGCCGATCGGGCCGCTGGCGGAGACCGACCCCAAAGCCTGGAGCGAGACCATCGATACGAATTTGTTGGGCGTGATGCACGCCTGCCGCGCCGCGCTGCCCCCGATGCTGGCGCAGAAGCGGGGCAAGTTGGTGTTGTTGACGGGGGGCGGCTCCACCAGGCCGCGGCCCAACTTTACGGCTTATGCGTCGGCCAAGACGGCGATGGTGCGTTTTGCCGAGAGCCTGTCTCTGGAAGTGCAGGATCAGAACGTGCAGGTAAACTGCATGTCGCCGGGCGGGACGTATACGAATATCACTGACGAGATTCTGCTGGCCGGCGATCGGGCGGGTTGGCGCGAGCAGGAAGACGCCCGGCAGGTGCGCCAAAGCGGCGGAGTACTGCCAGACAAGCAGATTCACCTGGCGGCGTTCCTGGTGTCGGAACGGTCGAACCACATCAGCGGCAAGCTGATCCATGTGAACGACGATTGGAAGCGCCTGGAGAAAGAGAGCCTAACGCCGGAGGCCTATACGCTGCGCCGCATCCAGAAGTCGACATGAGGACGATGGCGGTCGACGTGGTCCGCTACAACAGCGGCCGCACGGTGGCCGAGGCCGACCAACTGGGCGTGGAAGAGCCGCTCGAGATTCGGCTCGGCGTTTGGCGCGAGGGGACGCGGCTTTATCGCCCGATCGTGGTGACGATGCGCACGCCGGGCGACGACGAGCATTTGGCGGCCGGCTTTCTGCTGACCGAAGGAATACTCACTGAACCCGGGCAGATCAGCGGAATCTCGCCCTGGGACGCGGCGCTGCCCAACGTCTGGCGGGTGGACTTGGCGCGGGGTGTGGACGTCGACTGGAAGCGGCTCGAGCGGCTGACCTACGCGGCGTCGAGTTGCGGAATGTGCGGCAAGGCTTCAATCGAAATGGTGGCGGCGCGCCTGCCGCCTCAGCCTCTCGCCGAGTGCCGGTTTCGCGCGGCGATGCTGCTGGAGTTGCCGCAGCGTTTGGCGGAGAGTCAGGCGGCGTTTGCGTCGACAGGCTCGTTGCATGCGGCGGCGCTGTTCACGGCCGAAGGGCGCTTGACGTCGTGCTTTGAGGATGTCGGTCGTCACAATGCGGTGGACAAGTTGATCGGCGCGGAGTGGCGCGGTGGAGGCAGCCTGCGGGATCGGCTGATGCTGGTGAGCGGTCGCGCCGGCTTTGAACTGGTACAGAAGGCGGCGGTGGCGGGGGTGCCGGCGATGGCGGCGGTGGGTGCGCCCTCCAGTTTGGCCGTCGAACTGGCGGAGGCGGCGGGCATGACGCTGGTGGGCTTTCTGCGTGGACAACGCTTCAACATCTATACCGGCGCGCAACGGATTGAGACATAGCGGTATCCTAGAGGTTTTGGGGAGGCTCCTGTTGAGTATTGGTCACGCATTTAGCGCGTTCTTTGGCATCCTGTTCAAGAATCAAATCCCGGACGATGTCGCAGCCGCTTTGGGATGGGTTCGCCGGGACGCAAAGCCGAAGGTGGCCGAGAAGCCGAAAGAGACGATCGGGCCGGGTGATGGGGCGCTACAGATTCTCGGGATTCTGCAGCGCGATGCCCGTCTGGTGGACTTCCTGATGGAGAACATCGCGCCCTACACCGATGAGCAGATCGGCGCGGCCGTGCGTGGTGTGCACGAGCAGAGCCGGCAGGCACTGGAGCGCTACTTGCAGTTCACACCGGTGATTGACGGCGTGGAAGGCACCTACGCGAAGATCACGATCAAGGATCCAGCGGCGATCAAACTGCTGGGCAATGTGCCCGCGGACGGCAAGGCAGCGGGTGGCACGCTGCGGCATAAGGGATGGCGGGTCGCCAAGACTGACCTGCCGCCGATCTTCGCGCACCAGAAGACTGACATTCTGGCGCCTGCGGAAATCGAAATCGCCTAGCCGATGAAACCGGTACTAGGGATCGATCTCGGCACGACCAACTGTGCCATGGCCCGGGGCGACGAGAGCATTACTTTGCTCCCGATTCCGCAACTGGTAAATCCAGGCGAAATGCAGTCGCCGGATTTGTTGCCCTCATTTGCCTTTCTCCCTGGCCCCGCGGATTTTCCGGCGGGGTCGACCGCTCTGCCTTGGGAAGACAATCCGCCTTACGTGGTGGGGACGCTCGCCCGTAAAAGGGGTGCGGAGAATGCCGGCCGGCTGGTTTCGTCGGCCAAGAGTTGGCTGTCGCATGCGGGTGTGGATCGGAACTCGGCATTGCTGCCGTCCGCTGCGCCCGAAGGCGTACCGCGCATCTCGCCGGTGGAAGCATCGCGCGCTTACCTGGCGCACTTGAAGGATGCGAGCGAACTCGACTTCGCCGCCCATCAGGTGCTGGTGACTGTGCCCGCTTCCTTCGATGCCGTGGCGCGTGATTTGACGCTGAAGGCGGCGACGCAGGCCGGCTATCAGGACGTCATCCTGCTGGAAGAGCCGCAAGCGGCTTTTTACGCCTGGCTGGAGCGGCACGCGGATTGGCGCGAAAGAATCGGCCCGAAGGATCGCGTGCTGGTGATCGACGTGGGCGGCGGCACCACCGACTTCACGTTGATTGCGGTGCATGATCAGCAGGGCGCGTTAACTCTCGAGCGGCTTGCCGTGGGCGAGCATATCCTGCTGGGCGGCGACAACATGGACCTGGCGCTGGCGCGCTTCCTGGAGCAGCGTTTGCCGAAGCTGGATCCGGTGCAGTTCCAGTCGCTGTGGCAGCAATGCCGAGCGGCGAAAGAGGCGTTGCTTTCGAACGAAGGGCCGAACGAACAGCCGGTGACGTTGCTGGGCCGCGGGTCGTCGCTGATTGGCGGCTCGATCAAGGGGCAACTGACGCGGGCCGAGGTTCGCGAATTGCTGCTGAATGGTTTCTTCCCGCAGGTGGCGTCGACGGAGTTGCCGGAGCGGGCGAAGCGGTCGGGCTTGCAGGCGATGGGATTGCCGTATACGGCGGATGCGGCGATTACGCGGCACTTGGCGCAGTTCTTGCGGTCGGTGAAGCCGAATCAACTGACGGCGCCGACGCATGTACTCTTCAACGGCGGCGTGTTCCGGGCGCCTGCCTTGCGGGAACGGGTGCTCGCGGTGCTGAATCAGTGGCTGGCGGCCGAAGGTGCTCCCGCGGCGCGTCCGCTGGAGGGCGAGGATCTGATGCACGCGGTGGCGCGTGGCGCGGCCTACTACGGTGTGATGCGTCAGACGCCGGGTGGCATTCGCATCCGCGGTGGTGTTCCTCGTACGTACTACATCGGGATTGAAGAGTCGTTGCCGGCGGTGCCGTTTATGAAGCCGCCGCTGAAGGCGCTGACCGTGGTGCCGTTTGGGATGGAAGAGGGCACGACACACCGTTTTGCCGATCGCGAATTTGGGTTGGTGGTGGGCGAGCCGGCGGAGTTCCGATTCTTCGTTTCTTCCTCGCGGCGCGGCGACTCCGCCGGCGAACTGCTGGAGCGGGTTTCTGAAGAATTGGCGGAGTTGCCCGCAATGGAGGTCACGTTGCCCGCGAATGCAGGTGACGCGGGGATTATTGCGGCTACGCTGGAATCCACAGTGACAGAGACCGGCCTCCTGCAGTTGTGGATCGTGGCGAAAGACGGCCGGCGTTGGAAGCTCGAGTTTAACGTCCGCGAACGTTCGTAATAGGACTTTCAGTACGTATAAGGTTCGTGGCGAAGTGCTACACCGCTTCAGGTAAATTAACTTATTCCTGACTTTTCTTCTTGGTTTCCCTTGCATAGTAAGGGAAAAGCGGCTACAAACTAAGGTAGTTACACTTCCCCCGTGCTAACGCTCAAATACACCTTTGAAGCGTCGGTTCATGAGATGAGCCGTTTGCTGTCCGAGGAGGGTTATCCCTCTCGGATCGTCTGGGTCCAGCCCGGCCACGTCGTCTATTACCGGCGACGCTTGTACGTGCATGTGCCCAACACCACGATCACCGCTATGGTGGCCCGTTCCTATTTCCGTGCAGGATTCGATCAGGGACTGGGGCTTACCGTGGACGCGATCTGTCAGCTGGGACAGCTCACGTGCTGTTCGGTGTTCGTTCCAGAGAATGCAGTGCAGGCCCGCCGACTCGGTTTGGATCGGGACGACGTGCGGATGTCGGTGCTGGTGGAACCCGTGCCGGCCAAGCGCATCGACAACCCTGTGATCTGGGCGATCTTGCGTTGGCTGGGACGCCGCAATACCCCGGTGGTGGCTCGTCTCTTTCGCGATGCTTAGGTCCGTTTGACGGCCACGTAGGCCAGCAGCAGCCAAGCCGCAACAAAGCAGATTCCCCCTAAAGGTGTGACGGCTCCGAGCGCGCGCACTCCGGTAACGGCCAGGGCGTAGAGCGATCCCGAAAAGAGTAAGATCCCGGCCAGCAGCAGCGCACAGACCCAATTGAGGGCGCCCGCGCGGGGCATCAACGAAACGGCCAGCATTCCGAGAGCGTGGATGAAGTGGTAGAAGACCGCTTTTTCGTAAACACCCATGGAATAGGCATCCAGACGATCTCGCAGGGCGTGGGCTCCGAAGGCGCCGATCATCACCGCCATTGCCAAAGCGCCTGCCGCGATAAAGGTCCACATAGTTTCATAATAGGGGTCAATGTCTACCGAACGCGACCTTCGCGTCCAACTTGCCGCGGCTTATCGCATCATTGACCACTTCGGCTGGAGTGAACTGATCTGGACCCACACGACGGTGCGGGTTCCCGGGCCGGAGCACCACTTTCTGATTAACCCGTATGGGTACCGTTTCGATGAGGTGACGGCATCGAATCTGGTGAAGGTGGATCTGGACGGCCGGATCATCGGCGACCCGACGCAGGAGATCAATCCGGCGGGCTTCGTGATTCACAGCGCGATCCATATGGCGCGGCGCGATGTGCGGTGCATCATGCATACGCATACGGTGGCCGGCATGGGCGTGGCGGCGTTGGAATGCGGGCTGTTGCCGATCAGCATGTACGCGCTGGGCTACGACGGCGCGGTGGCCTATCACGACTTTGAGGGGCCCAGCCTCGACCGCGAGGAGCGGGAGCGTCTGGCGGCCGACCTGGGTGACAAGGACGTGATGATCATGCGCAATCACGGGCTGCTGACCTGCGGCGAGACCGTGGCGCAGGCCTTCGTGCGCATGTACCGGCTGGAGCGTGCGTGCCAGGTGCAGTTGGCCGCTCAGGCCACGGGATCGCCGCTGGTGGTGCCGCCCGATGGCGTGCGAACCGTCAGCCGCGAGCGCAGCGATGTCTTCTTGAAGGCGGAAGGCGAAGAGGGCTATAGCCGCAATCCGAACCCGGAGTTTGATGCGCTGGTGCGGTTGATGGACCGCAAGGATCCGTCTTTTCGCGAATAGGCCTTTCGCGAATAAAAAAGCGCCCGGCCAAAGGATCCCGGAGCGAATGGGATCTTGTTTTGGCCGGGCGTCCTGCCGGAGCAAGAACTAGTTTTCGCCGTTGATCGAGGTGCTTTCGGTGAAGGGTACGGAGTTGCCCCAGACGACATTAGTGCCCCAGACGATGCTGTAGCCGGAGACCGTCCTGGTGCCCCAGACGATGCTCTCGCCCCAGACCACGTTTGAACCGTTTACGAGCACCGTGTTGCCCCAGACGACGTTGGCGCCCCAGACGATGTTGCTGCCCCAGACAATGCTGGTGCCGGTGGTGAGATTCGAAGCGTCGTTGTACGTTTCCACCTTGCCGTCAGTGCGGACGCGCACGCGAGGAGACTTGGCGGACTGGGTTCGGCCGATGGTTTCAGCGCTGTTGAGGGCGGCCATGACGTCAAGGTAGCCGGCGCCGACCGTGAAGATATCGGCGTTGGCGGTGTAGAAAATGCCGGTGGCGGGATCTTTCCAGGTGGTTCGCGAGGGCAACTGCTTGCTGGCGGTTTTCATCAGGCGAGCCTTCACCTGATCGGGGGTCAGCGTGGGCTCTTTTTGCAAGAGAAGGGCGGCTGCGCCGGAGACCATCGGGGCGGCCATGCTAGTGCCGCTCAGCCAGAAGTAGGATTCGTAGGGAATCTTCGTTTCCCAATTGCCCGGCAGGGTGTTGCCGACAAACTTCGTCTGGAGGTAGGTAGACCACGGTTTGGTGGCCAGGATGTTGGCTCCGGGCGCCATGATGTCGGGCTTGGCGTACTGGTCAATCAGCGTAGGTCCTTTGGAGGAGAAGGTGAGCAGGACGTCATCCGACTTGCTGTCCGTCTTGCGATCGTTGATCGCGCCTACGGTAATGACGAAGGGATCGTTGCCGGGTGAGGTGATGGTGCTGTAGCCGTTGGTCTTCATGGAGTTATCGCGGCCATTGTTGCCCGCGGCGACGACCACGACGATGCCGGCCTTCCAGGCTTTCTCCACGGCCTGGCAAAGGGGGTCTTTGGCGTAGGATTCCTTCACCAGCCGGCCGGCGGAGATGTTGAGCACGCGAATGTTGTACTGGGTCTTCAGCGCGATGGCCCGGTTGATGGCGGCGATGAGGGAGCTGTCTTTGCCCTTGCCCTCTTTATCGAGCGCTCGCAGCGAGATGATGTTCGCGGCCGGGGCAATGCCGGGTGCACGATCGAAGCCCTTATTATTGTGCTCGGCGATGCAGCCATTGCCACCGGCGATGCCGGCCACATGAGTGCCGTGGCCGTAAGGATCCCAGGAGTTCGGATCCCAGGTAGCGAAGTCCTCGCTGTAGACGACGCGCGATTTGGTGCAGGTGGCGTCCCGAAGGTCGATGTTGTCGGTGGCGACGCCCGAGTCGATGATGGCGATGCCGATGCCCTTGCCGTTGTAGCCGGAATTGAAGGCGCGGTCCGCACCGATCGAGGCGCCCGAGTAGTCGATCTTGCTGGTGGCGGAAACTTCCCGGTCCGGGCTAATGTACGCCACGTTGGGGTCATTCGCAAGTTCGATGGCGGCCTGGTGGGTCATGCGGGCGAGGACTGCATCCCCCAGCATTCCCTTTACCTTGGCTCCGCCTTTAATGGCCCTGGCCAGGTTCGCTTCCGGGGACTCACGGTATTGAACGATGACGTCCAACTCTTCGTCATCCTGCCGCGGCGCGTCTTTGTTTTTTCGTGTCGAGAACTCCACGGCCAGGTTTCCCGCGTGTTCGGGCTTCAGCGAGCCCCAGGTCGCGGAGTGTTCCACCCCCGCGGGGACGATGGTTTGTTGTCCAATCGCCAGTGTCGCGGTAAGCATCAGACTGAGGCCCGGCTTCGCGAGATCGATAAATTTCCGACTCATGCATCGATAGGTTGCACGTCGTTTGCCAATCTGTATGTTGTTGATTACAGAGGGTTGATTCGCGGTATTGGCTTAAATGGCGGACAGAGTGTCCTCATGGGTGGACAAGGTGTCCATGAACCTGTTCATCTGGCCCAAAAGCGAAAGGCCCGGCGGCTTCTGTCCCCAAGGAAGGGACGGAAGCTGCCGGGCCGCTACGACGCTTTGGGAGACGCGGGGGCTGCGTCTAGTTCTCGCCCTCGATCGACGTTCCCTCTGAGAACGGCGTGGAGTTGCCCCAGACGACATTGCTGCCCCAGACGATGCTGTAGCCGGTCATGGTGGAACTGCCCCACACGATGCTGTTGCCCCAAACTACGTTCGAAGCATTGACCAGGACGGTGCTGCCCCAAACCATATTGGTGCCCCACACGACGCTGGAACCCCAAACCAGGCTGGAACCGCTGACCGAGTTCGAGCTGTCATTGTAAAGTTCTACTTTGCCATCGGAGCGCACTTTGACACGCGGCGACTTCGCTGATTGGGTCCTCGAAATATTCTGCGGGCTATTGAGTGCGGCCTGGATGTCGAGGTAGCCCGCACCGACGGTGAAGATGTCGGAGTAGGCGGTGTAGACGATGTTGGTGGCCGGGTCCTTCCAGGAAGTCTGTGACGGGAACTGCTTGCTGGCGGTCCTCATCAGGCGCGCTTTCACTTGGTCGGGCGTGAGCGACGGTTCCTTTTGAAGGAGCAGGGCGGCGGCGCCGGCGACCATCGGCGCCGCCATGCTGGTACCACTCAGCCAGAAGTAGGCATTTTCCGGGATCAGTTTTGCCCGGTTGCCGGGGAGCGTGTTCTTGGGAAAGACCGCTTGGAGATACGAGCCCAACGGCTTCGTCGCCAGGACGCTTGCGCCGGGCGCCATGATGTCCGGCTTGACGTATTGATCGATCAGTGTCGGCCCTTTGGACGAAAAGGTAAGCAGGACGTCGTCTGACTTCTGGTGCGACTTGCGGTCGTTGACGGCACCGACGGTGATGACGAAAGGATCGTTTGCCGGGGACGTGATCGTGCTGTAGCCGTTCGTCTTCATGGTGTTGTCGCGGCCGTTGTTGCCGGCCGCCACGACGACCACGATGCCAGCTTTCCAGGCTCGCTCTACGGCTTGGCAAAGTGGATCCTTGGTGTAGGTCTCCCTCACCATGCGTCCGGCCGAAATGTTGATGACGCGGATGTTGTAACGGGATTTGAGGGCGATGGCCCGGTTGATGGCGGCGATCAAGGAACTGTCCTTGCCTTTGCCGCGCGTATCGAGCGCGCGCAGGCTGATGATGTTCGCCGCCGGCGCGATACCTGGCGCCTGTTCGAAGTTGTTCTTGCCCGGGCGATCGGCGACGCAACCGTTGCCGGCTAGAATCCCGGCGACGTGCGTACCGTGGCCATACGAACCGGGGGCCTCTGACCAGTTCACGAAGTCTTCGGCGTAGACGATTCTTGATCCCAGGCAATCTGCTTTGCCGAAGTCCTCGTTGTCTTCGCTAACCCCGGAATCGATGACAGCGATACCGATACCGTTACCGTCATAGCCGCTCCTCAAAGCCTTGTCAGCGTTGACGGTAACGGACGAGTAGTCGATCACGTTGGCCGAGGCGGTGACTTCGCGATCCGGGCTGACGTAGAGGACCTGGGGATCGGCGGCCAGTTCGATCGCCGCCTGGCGCGTCATGCGAGCAAGAACCGCATCACCCAAGAGCCCTTTGACGCGAGCACCGCGCTTCACTGCCCGCTCGACATGCGTTTCGGGAGCGCTGCGGTACTGGACGATCACGTCGATCTCGTCATTGCCTTCCGCGGGAGTGTCTTTCTCACGGTAACTCGCCACGTCGAGGGCCAGGGTCTCCGGCATCTGTTCGGGCTTAAATGACCCCCAGGTTGCAGAATTCTCCTTGTCGGGCATAGCGGGGTACCCCGGCTCTTGGGCTACCGCGAGAGTGGCGGTGAGCATCAGGCTCATACCAGGCCTTAGGATCTTCAATACAGTCCGCATCGTCATGCGCCTGTTAATGCAGGCCAAGTGCCAATCCCTAAGTGATTGATTCTCAGAGCTAACGATTCGCCGCTTGCCTCTCTCCGGGACATTCTGTCCCGAGCGGCGCGGACATTCTGTCCTATTTGACCGGGCGAACTTCCACTTGCTTGTAGATCAGTTTCGCCTGCTCCAGATTCGCCAGTTGCAATCCCGGCAATTGGGCGGAGGCCGAACCGGCGGCGACGCCCCAGCGTACCGCCTCCCAGAACTCCTTCTTCTTCTTCCGCGCCCAAACGAAGGCGGCAGCCAAGGCATCGCCCGCACCGATGGGGCTCAACGCGTCAATGCGCGGCGCGATGGCCTCCCAAACGCGCACTCCGTCGTCGGTGCGGATACCGCCGATGGCGCCGCGGCTTCCCAGCGAGAGCACCACCGACTGCGCGCCCATATCGAGGATGCGTTCGACAGCGTCCAGAAAGTTGCTGCGGGTCAGGAGGGCGCGGTTCAGCAGCCGTTCGGCCTCCTGCTGATTCGGGCTAACGACCGTGGGCTGGGCCTCCAGGCCCAGTTCCAGAGGCTGGTTATCGGTATCGAGCAGCGTTTTAACGCCTTGCTCATGGGCCAGGCGGATGAGGCGCTGGTAGAAGTCGGGCGGAACCCCGGGGGGCACGCTGCCGCAGATCATCAGCCAATCGGCTTTAGGTAAACGGCTCAGGACTGTCTGCTCCACTTTGTCGAGCTCTTCCTGCGACATCGGGGCGCCAAGTTCGTTCAGCTTGACGGAGAGGCCGTTCTTGTCGGTGATGGTGAGGTTGTTCCGGATGGAGTGGCGGATTGGCACGAAGTGCACCGGAAAACTGTACTGGCCCAGCAATTCCTTGAAGCGGGGGCCGTTGTCGCCCCCCGCTGTGGCGATGGCGATGGTCTTGCCGCCGAAGGCATGAATCACGCTGGAGGAGATAATGCCGCGGCCGCCGGCCGCCTCGCTGGTTTCGAGGATGTAGGCGCGGTCGTCGAAGACAAGCCGGTCGGCGAGGACGTTGCGGTCAATCGCCGGGTTAATAGTGAGAGTGACGATCAAACCGCTATTGTACTAAGGTAAGGTTTGGCCAGTGTCTCTCTTTCTCTCGCGGACTGGCGCGCTCATCCGCTACTGAAGCCTTATGCCGCGCTAGCCGCGGTTTGTTTCTTCTGGGGCACCACCTTTTTGGCGGTGCGGATTTCGCTGGAAAGCTTCCCGCCGCTGTTACTTCTGGCGACCCGCTTTCTTACTTCCGGCTCGATTCTGCTGGCGATCGCCGCCTGGCGCGGTTCGGTGTTCCCCCGCGGCCGCGATCTGGTGTTCACGGCGCTCTACGGTCTGTTGCCCCTGGCCGTTTCCAGCGGCGCACTCGCTTTCGCCCAGACGTTGATCCCGTCGAGCTTGGCTTCGCTCTACATCACGACGTCGCCGCTCTGGTTCGTCGCCCTGGACGCCATGATTCCGGGGGGCGAGCGTCTGCGGCGGCGCACGCTGGCGGCTATGCTGGTGGGCTTTGTGGGCACCGCGCTCCTGGTGTTTCCGCGGAATCTACAGGAGGGCTTCTCCGAGGCCAACGTGAAAGGATTCCTGATTCTGCAGTTGGGCAATTTGTCCTGGGGCCTTGGGGCGATTCTGTTCCGGCGTCATAGCGGAAACCGGACGACGACTACGCACCCGTTCGTGAGCGGGGCGGTGCAACAATTCGCCTCCGGCGTGCTGACGCTCGCCCTGGGCCTGCTGATTCCGCAGCCCGCGATTCATTGGAACGCGCGTGGGATGCTCGCCGTGCTGTACTTAGTCGTCTTCGGCTCGATCGTCGGCTACAGTGCCTACATCTATGTGCTGGACAAGCTGCCCGTTTCGATCGTGTCGCTCTACACCTATATCAACCCGGTGGTGGCGGTGACCCTGGGCTGGATTTTTTATCGCGAGCCCTTCGGCGGACGCGAGCTAACGGCGATGCTCATCATCTTTCTCGGAGTCTATCTGGTGAAGCGCTCCCAGTCCCGCCGCGCCGTCTCGGAGTAGGCCGTCTCGGAGTAGGCCGGCACAGAAACTGGCGAACTCGTCAGCGCGCTCGGGCGGCACCCACTCGCGGCGAGCCACTTGGTTGCGGACGACGTCGTGGGTGTAGTAGCGCTGAGGAAGATCGCTCGCCCGGCCAAAACACCGCACGGAGTCGAGAACGGCATCCAAGCGGGTTCCATTCCGACGCCCGGCCACAAAACATCCCACGGCTTCCGTCCAGAAGTGCGTCAGCGTTTCGTGATAGCCGCCGTCCACCGTGTTCTGTCCCCCGGTAGCTTCGTTGTAGGTGCGGATACGCTCACGCAGCAGGGGCAGGGCCTCGTTGGGCGAACGGGGCCAGGTGTAGCATGCGGCCGCGGCAACGTGCGCCGCGTGGGTCCATTCCTCCTTGGGCAAGATGCCGGTCTCCCAGGCGCTGAGGAAGGCGTCGAGCTTGGTTTCCGACTCCAGAAACCAAATGACCTTCGATTCCGTTGTCATTGAACTGTTTCTCCTTTGATTCATAAGTATATTTTCGAAGGCGTTTCTCTGTCAATTCGTTACAATCGAAGGAAACACACCATGGATACCTTGGATAAAAAGGCACTCGCCCTCCTGGCTCACGACGGTCGAGCCACCTGGGCGGACGTGGGGCAGCACCTTGGGCTCTCCGCGCCCGCCGCCGCCGAACGCGTCCGCAAGCTGGAGGAACGGCAGGTGATTCGCGGCTATGCTGCCCTGGCCGACCCGGTGGCGATTGGGTTCGGTTTGCTGGCCTTCATCTTCGTCACCCTGGACAGCCAGCAAAAGCGCCGCCGTTTTCTAGACGCCATTCTCAAGATGCCCGGCGTGTTGGAATGCCACCACGTGGCCGGCGACGACGACTATCTGCTGAAGGTGCGTTGCGCGACGACTCTTGAACTCGATGAACTGCTCAGTAACCAACTCAAGCAGAAGCTCGGTGTCGCTCGTACGCGGACGATCATCGCGTTGGCGACGGCCAAGGAGAATGTCAACCCGCTGTAGTGCATAGAATGGAAAGTTCGCTCATGCCCCTTCAGCTTTCCGCTTTCCCTAAATGCTATCTGGATGACATCGCCGGTGCGCGCACGATGTCGGTTTTCGACTGGATCACGATGGCGGGTGACCTGGACGCCGATGGCCTCGAGATGTACGAAGGCTTCTTCACCAGTCTGGAGCCTGCGTACCTGGACCGAGTGGGTGATGCGATTCGCGAGGCGGGTTTCGCAATGCCGATGCTGTGCTGCTCGCCGGACTTCACGAATCCTGACGCCGATGCCCGGAAACGCGCGGTGGAGCATGAGGCGCTGATGATCGGCGTGACGCGCCGGTTGGGCGGTCCGCGGGCAGTTTGCCGCGTGCTGAGCGGCCAGCGCTATCCGGAGGTGAACCGCGAGCAGGGCCTGGCATGGGTGGTGGAATCGATTGAGAGCCTGCTGCCGGTGGCGAGGGAGCACGATATTGTGCTGGGACTCGAGAACCACTACAAAGATGGTTTCTGGCGTTATCCGGAGTTTGCGCAGAAGCAGGACGTGTTTCTGGAATTGTTGAACGCGATTCCGGACCGGCAGCATTTCGGTGTGCAATACGACCCTTCGAACGCGCTGGTAGCCGGCGACGATCC
Source organism: Bryobacter sp. (assembly GCA_022843605.1). GTDB lineage: Bacteria > Acidobacteriota > Terriglobia > Bryobacterales > Bryobacteraceae > JALHNI01. Next base: position 23,738 of record JALHNI010000051.1, on the reverse strand, counting down.
GGTGCAGCTACTCGAGGCCGTCGCCGATCGCGTGGTAAGCATGCATGCCAGCGACCGCTATCTGGTGCCAGGCGCGACGATTGAAGAACTGCGCCAAAGCGACGGCACGCTGGGCTATTCGCCAAACTTGAAGCACGGGGTGACGGGGCAGGGCCTGAACGACTATCACGCGATTTTCCGCATTCTGGCCGCGCACCGTTATGGGGGCTGGATCAGCCTGGAGGACGGGATGAACGGCATGCAGGAGATGGTGGATTCGCTAAAGTTTCTGCGTGCGATGAGTGCCCAATACTTTCCGGAGGCGGCGTGAAGACGGCGTTACGGACGGCGATCATCGGCTGCGGCAAGGTGGGGCACATCCACGCGGCGGCGCTGAGGGACTTGCCGGAATCATCGTTTACGGCGGTTTGCGATTTCGACGGCGGGCGAGCGGCGGCCTTCGCGGCGCAATATGGCGTGCGTCCTTTCACCGATGCGGGGCAGATGTTTGCTGAGGCCGGGATTGAGGCGGTGGTAATCTGCACGCCGCATCCACTGCACGCTGATCCAGCGATTCTGGCCGCGGCGCATGGGGTCCACGTGTTGGTGGAAAAGCCGCTGGCCGCGAGTCTCGAAGATTGCGACCGCATGATCGCGGCCGCGGCGAAGCACGGCGTGCAGTTGGGTGTGGTGAGCCAGCGGCGCTTCTTTGAGCCGGTGCTGCGCATGAAAGCGGCCGTGGATGCGGGCAAGATCGGCAAGCCAATTCTGGGCACGGTGATGATGTTCAGTTGGCGCGACGAGGCCTATTACCAGAGCGATCCGTGGCGCGGAAAATGGTCGACGGAAGGCGGCGGGGTGCTGATCAACCAATCGCCGCACCACCTGGACATCCTGCAATGGATGATGGGACCGATGGAAGAGGTGCGAGGCGATTGGGCGAATCTGAGCCATCCTTACGTGGAGGTGGAAGACACGGCGCTGGCGACGATTCGCTTTCGCAACGGCGGGCTCGGGAACATCGTGGTGAGTTTGTGCCAGAAGCCCGGGATCTATACGAAGATCCACGTGCACGGGGCGAATGGCGCGTCGGTGGGCACGCAGACGGATGGCGGCGCGACGTTTATTGCGGGGATGTCGAACGTGCTGGAGCCGCCGGTGAACGATGTGTGGGCGATACCCGGAGAGGAGCGGTTGCTGCCCGGCTTTGTCGCCGAGGACTCGGAGCGATTCGGCCGGATCGATGCGACGTTGCACTATCACTCACTGCAGGACCGTGACTTTCTGCAAGCGATTCTTGACGGGCGGCCGTTGCGGGTGCCGGCCGAGGAAGGCCGGAAGGTGGTGGAGTTGATTCAGGGCATTTACCGGTCCGGGCGGGAGCGGGTGCCCGTGAAGTTAGGACAGTAGCAAGTGATGCGGATTGGCGCGAGCCAGCGGGCCATCCGTGGTGACGAGAGTGAGGCAATGCAACTGGGCGAAGGTGGCCAGATAGGCGTCAGTCCACAGGTGATGATTGGGCCGGGCGGACGATGTGAGTTTTTTCCAAGCCACATCGAATTGGTCGGGTTCGTAGAGGAAAACAGTGGCCGGTTGTCGCATTAGAGTCTCGTAGACTTTCCATGCCTCCTGTTGCGTGCAGACCGACTCGCGCATGACGCTGGGATTGGTGAGTTGACGAAGCAACCCCATTTGGGTGATCCGGCAGACGGCGGCTTTTTGGCGCCCTAGGCCGGCAAACCAGTTCCGGCAAGTCCGATGGTGCAGGTGGTCTTCGTAGACGATGGCGATCCAGACGTTGACGTCAACGAGATAACTCGCCAAAGAGGGCCTCCTCAATCTCGGCGTTAGTCGTGTTGATCGGAGTGCGATTCTTTGAGCGAATCAGGGGAAGCGGCGGGTGTTTCGCCGCCGCGACATTCTTCGGGGGGGCTGCCAGTTCGTTGACGACGGCTTCCTCCAGAAATGCCTTTAGGGTGACGCCGCGCTGAATGGCGGTGATTTTTACTCGTTGGTAAAGATCGTCTGGCAGGTCGAGGGTGGTGCGCATATTTCCAGGTTAGCAGAATGATGCGAACGCATCATTTGCCGATGCAGAAGGTGGCGAAGATGCGGTTGAGGATGTCGTCGGCGGTGGTGGCTCCGGTGATGGCGTCGAGCGGCGTCAGCGCCGAGTAGAGATCCAGCAGCAGCATCTCATGGGGCACCTGCTCGCTGGTAGCCACTTTGGCTCGCTCCAACGCCAGCACCACTTCGTCCAGCAAGCGCGCGTGCCGCAGGCTCGTCAGAAAGCCCGCCTCCTGAATGCCTTCCGGCGCCACCAGGTCATGAATATGCTGGCGTAAGGCGTCAATGCCTTCTCCGGTGAGCGCGGAGACCGGCAAACACTCAGTAGGATTCTGCCGAGGCAGATCGCATTTGTTCCCGACGATCAGCGACGGGCCGGTGAGGCGGGCGGCCAGTTCGGCATCGAAGGCATCGGCGGGCTGCGACAGGTCGATGACGAGGAGGGTGCAATCGGCATCGGCCATAGCCGCATAGCTGCGTTCAATGCCGAGTGACTCTACCTGGTCGCCACCCTCGCGAATGCCGGCCGTGTCGATGAACTTCACGGGCAAGCCGTTCAGGGAAGCGGTTTCGGAAACCACATCGCGGGTGGTGCCGGGGATGTCGGTGACGATGGCGCGATCCTGCTCCACCAACCGGTTGAAGAGGCTGCTTTTGCCCGCATTGGGCCGACCGACGATGGCCAGCGACAACCCGTCGTGCACCAGCTTTCCGTAGGCGTAGCTTTTGGCGAGAGCGCGGCTTTGGGCGAGCAGCGGATCCAGCCGTTCGATGATCTGGGCGGCGGCGGCGACGTCAATGTCGTCTTCGGCAAAGTCGATGCCGGCTTCGAGCAGCGTGATCAGGCCCAGCAATCGCTCCTTGAGCGGCTTGAGGCGGCGCGACACGGCGCCATCGATTTGTTGGGCGGCGACGCGCGCCTGATAGAGGGTCGTGGCCTGGATGAGGTCATGGACGGCCTCGGCGCGGGGCAGGTCGAGGCGGCCGTTTAGGAACGCGCGGAGCGTGAACTCGCCCGGGTTGGCGAGGCGCGCCCCGGCATGGAGTAAACGGTCAAGCCCGGCTCGCAGGACCACCGGCGCGCCGTGGCACGCAATCTCGATCACGTCTTCTGTCGTGTAGGATCGCGGCGCGGCGTAGTAAGTCACCACCACCTGATCGATGACGGTGCCTTCCGCATCTTCGAGTTCCGCCAGGAAAGCACGCCAGGGTTCCCAGGCCGGCGGCTGCGAAAAGCGCAGCACCTGCGTGGCGATGCTGCGGGCTTCCGCGCCGCTCAGTCGCAGCACGCCGATGCCGCCGCGGCCGGCCGGGGTAGAGATCGCGGCGATGGTGTGTTGCAGGCTCATTTGCTCCTCCTTATGGTAAAGCCCAAGGCGTAGTACACTAGGCGGTAGCTTTTGGCAACCCTGGTTCGGAAGAAACAGGAAAGCCTTAAGCCGGACCACAAGAACTAGCGCCGGAACGCAATTACTAGCGAATGAGCCATCCGATTCGAGTGCTCGTGGCCAAGCCTGGCCTGGACGGTCATGACCGCGGGGCCAAGGTGATCGCGCGCGCTTTGCGCGACGCGGGTATGGAAGTGATCTATACGGGGCTGCGCCAAACGCCCGAGATGATCGTGAGTGCTGCGTTGCAAGAGGATGTCCAAGTGATTGGACTCTCAATTCTCTCCGGCGCGCACAATGCGATCGTGCCCCGATTAATGGAATTGCTGCGGGAGCGGCAAATGGAAGACGTAGTGGTTCTGGTGGGCGGCATCATTCCGGATGACGACGCCGAGCAACTCAAGAAACTGGGAGTAGCGGGAGTTTTCCAACCCGGTGCTTCACTGGAGACGATCGTGAATTTTATCAAGACTTCGGTGAAACAGGTTGCGTAGCCCGCTCGCTCCGCGAGCAAAGGACAAGATGCAAGATAAACAGAACATCGCGGTGTTTGTCGATTACGACAACATCGAGATCGGCGTTAAATCGACGCTGCGGCGGGAGTTCGACGTCGCCCTGGTATTGAATGCGCTGAAAGAGCGCGGCGACCTGGTGGCGAAGTTTGCTTACGCAAATTGGGGCCGCCAGGAATACGCGGCGCGCCTGATGGCCGAATCGGCCGTCCAGATGGTGCAGCGCCTGCCCTCGCCCCGCGGCGACAAAAACGGTGGCGATATTAATCTGGCGCTAGACTCTTTGGAGATGGCCTTCACGCACAGCCACGTGAACGCCTTCGCCATCGTCAGCGGCGACAGCGACTTTATCCCGCTATTGAACAAGCTGAAGGAATACGGCAAGGTGGTTTACGTGGTGGGTGGCAAGGCCTTCACCTCCACGATTCTGCAGCAGAACTGCCACGAGTTCATCAGCTATGAGTCATTGCTGATGGATCGCGGCGTCGATCTGACGCCCGTGGAAGGTCAGGTGCAGCAACCGCAGTCGGCCCCGCCGGCGCGCGAGGGCGGCCGGGAATACCGCCGCCGTGACCGTGACCGCAACCGCGGCGATCGTGACCGCAACCGCGACCGCGACCGTGACCGTGGCGATCAGCCGCAGGGCCCGGCGGCGGAAGCGTCTGGCGAACCCACTGAGGGCGGTACGCCCGCAGCCGAAATTCTTCGCGAACAGAGCCGCGACTACGAGCGCGATCAGAACCGCGAACGCGAGCGCAACAAGAATAAGGAATGGAAGGAGCGTCCCGCTCCTCTGGATCTTGCTCTCGCCATGCCTCTCGTCGAGCGCGCCCTGCAGGTGCTGGAACGCCGTGGCGTCCAGCCGCAGTTGGGCCTGCTGAAGAGCACCATGCTCCAGTTGGATTCGTCCTTCAGCGAGCGTAGCTTTGGCTCGGCCAGCTTCTCTGACTTTGTCGACAAGCTGAAGCGTGCGGAACTCGTTAACGTTAGCGGCACCGGTGGCCGGTTCATCATCGAACGCCGTGGGCCCGCCCGTCCGTTACCGGAGCCGGAAGACGCTTTGCCGCTCTTGCGCGATGTGCTTGAAACGCACCGGATCGAACTCGAGGACGGTGTCACCGCCGAGGATCTCGACGGTTGGGTGAAGGAAGAGAGCGCCGGTTTCGACGTCAAAAACTACGGCTTCCAGGGCTTTGTCGAGTTCCTCAACTTTGCCCAGGACAAGTCGGTGGTGAAGATCGAGCCCGGTGAAACCGGCGTGACTGTTTACCTCGGCACGGAATTCTATCCGCCGGCATTGCCCCCGCAGGCGCCGCCGGAAGAGATCGACGAAGAAGATGACGGCCCGCAGCCTTATGTGGAAGGTCAGCCGACGTTGATGGATCCGAATCCGGCACCGCCGAAGCCCAAGCCCGTTTCGCGCCGTCCGCGCAAGATGGCGGGTTCCGGCGACAAGAAGCCCACTGGTGGAGGCACCCGCCGTCCGCCCCGCAAACGTCCGACCAATTGAGAAGCTGCGCTTGATTGAACGGCTGAGCATCGCCGGCGCTGTACCGCCCCAGGGACCCTACTCCCCGGCGGTGCGCGCCGGCGATTTTGTTGTTGTCTCTGGACAGATCCCGGTGGATCCCATTACCGGTGTCTGGGAAGCTGGCGAACTCGCGGCCGAAACCCGGCGCGTCTTCGCCAATCTTGACCTGCTGCTCGCCGCAGTCGGCGCTACCCGCCAGCAGGTGGTGAAATGCACTGTGTTTCTGGCCGATGCTTCCGACTTTGGCGCCATGAACCTGCTTTACGCGGACTATTTCGCGGGCATGAATCCTGCGCGCTCCACCGTGGAAGTAAAGTTTCGCAATCCGCAAATGAAATTCGAACTCGAAGCCGTGGTGTTCGCACCCACGGCAGGAAAGGACTCTCTCATGATTGAACGCATTACTCCTTCCGGCTGTCCCGTCCCGCATGGGCCGTACTCGCCCGCCGTCCGTGCCGGAGACTTTATCTACGTGTCCGGCCAGGCCGCCGTCGATCCGGTGACTCAGGCCTGGAGCTTTGGCGACATCCAACACGAGACGCGCCGCACGCTGGATAACATTAAGTTAATCCTGGCCGCCTGCGGTGCTGACATGAGTGACGTCATCAAGTGCACCGTTTTCCTCAAAGACGGCCGCGACTTTGGCGCCATGAATGAGGTTTATGCCGAGTTCTTTGGCCAGTCGAAACCTGCCCGGAGCACCGTGGAAGTGCGGTTCGCTAATCCGGACATGAAAATCGAAATTGAAGCGATTGCCTATCGGCCGCAGGCGCATACGGCGTAAGACAATTGTGGCGTAGATTAACTCAGCATTTGATGCTGCTGCTCAGTTTGAATTGCCCACATAAGTGGGCAGCAGTACAAAAAAAGTTTACTTCTGTGAGGTTATTGCTAGCCCCATTTAGGGGGTAGTGTCTATACTACGATCCAGTACCTCGTGTAGGTGCGGTTTCGCAAATGACGACTTCAACCCACTCGCACTCGCCGGCCCCTTCTCTCGGCGGCAATTCTCCCCAAATGCGTCACTTCGAGAAGAGTGCTTCGAAGGCGAGTAAGCTCAACGCCAGCATTGAATTGTTCTTTGAACGCTACGGGCCCTGGATGGTGGCGTTGGCGATTCTATGTTTCTTTGTCTTTCATTCGCTTTTTATTTACCCTCGCCATGTCTGGTTCGATGAGATTGTCACGTACTCGGTCTCGCGAACGTTCTCCTGGGCAAGCGTTACTGAGGCCATCCGGCTGACTGCTGATGCGCAGCCTCCCACTTACCATCTGTTCCAAATGCCGGTGTTGTCTCTCTTCGGCGATGACCCTCGCCATCTCCGATGGCTCACCTTGCTGGCTGCGAGTGTTGCTCTAGGCGCCGTGTTCGTGTGGCTGCGCCGGATGACCAGCACTTCCGCGGCGCTGGCGGGCTTCGCGGCGTTGGCCGGTTCCAAGCTGAGTTTCTATTCGATTGAAGCCCGGCCCTATGCGCTGTTGATCGGTACTTCCGCGGTCGCACTTGCTTGCCGGCGCTTGCCGTGGCGCGTCCTTTGGCTAGCGGCGGCCGTCAGCGTGCATTATTACGGGGTTTTCGTTCCCGCCGCGTTGGCCTTGACGGAACGGAGTTGGCGGCGCAGGTTGGCTTACGGGACCGCTTACTTGCCCTTACTAATCACGATGCCCGCTCTTCATCCGCCTCACTTGCTAACGGCCGGTACCGACTGGGAACCGACGGTCCTCGCCCTACTGAAGACTTTGCCGGTCCTGGCCGGTGCCTCCCTGTATTCGCTGGCCGCTCTATTCGTTGCGGGTATCTTCCTGTGGGTCCGCCTCGACCAGCGGGAACTGTGGCGTGGCCGCTGGATCCTTGCTGACCGTGCTTCCTGGGCGCTGGTCGCCATCGCCCCGGCTTGTTGGTTGATGGGGGAATGGTTCACCGGCATCTTCTGCATGCGCTATGCGATCGTCGCGCTACTCGGTCTCATCGGTCTTGTCGCGTGGTTTGTCCACTACCTTCCGTATCGGGCTATCGTTACGACCGTGTTCTGTGTCCTCTGCCTGACGGTTTCGCTCTCTACCCAGCGTTTGCTGACGATGGAGAGTTGGGATCCGCGGCCCACGGCGCGCCTCATTGACCAGACGCTGGCCACGTATCGTCAACCGATCGTGATGGGCGAACGAGCCTTCCTCGACATCCATCATTACGTCAGTCCGGAAAATCGCGGCCGGTTCCAGCGAGTGACGATTGAGCGCCCCAGCTTTACCACCGAATATGCCTATCAGCCCGGTCCGGGACAGAATACCCGTTGGTCCGAGATGATCGGCAAGTACGCCGGATTCACCCCGCTCTCCCTGGACGACTGGCTCGAAGGGCACTCCTCCTTTATCATCCTGGTGAGCCGCGAATCGGACTGGGTGCTCAAGGCTTGCCGCCAGCGCGGTGCCCGGCTCACCCTGATTGGGCGCGGCGAACTGCATGAGTTCTATGCCGTGCGAACGCTCGTGAACATCGCTACCCGCTAAGCTGGAGTTGCAGTGCAACTCCTCAGAATGCAGTGGCTCGACCTTCTTTTTGCCCATTGGCCCATCGAAGCGGCCCTCCTGCGGCCGCACATTCCTGCCGCCTTGGAACTGGATCTCTGGCAAGGGCAGGCCTGGATCGCGGTGGTTCCCTTCCGTATGCAGGGCGTGGGGCCTGCCTTTCTGCCGGTGGGCTCAAGCTTTGCCGAACTGAATGTCCGTACCTATGTCCGCCACGGCGCGCAGGCCGGAGTCTGGTTCTTTAGCCTTGATGCCGCCAGCCGCATCGGCGTACGCCTCGCCCGTCGATTCTTCTACCTGCCCTACTTTGACGCGCGGATGCGGATTGAGCCCTCGGGCGACGGCTTTCGCTATTCGAGCGAACGAACGCATCGGGGCGCGGAACCGGCCCGGCTCGAGATGACCTACGCGCCAATCGGTCCGGCCGCTCCGGCTGTGTCCGGATCGCACGAGGAATGGCTGACGGCTCGCTACTCCCTCTTTAGTGCTGATCCCGAAGGCCGCCTCTATCGCGGCGACGTGGCGCATGCACCCTGGCAACTGCAGCCGGCAAAGGCCGACTTCCAACGGCTCGAGATGGGCTTCCCACTCGAGGGTCCGCCGGTCTCCCTCCTTTTTTCCAAGCATCTCGACGTTCGCGCCTCGGCGCTGAAGCGGCTTGGCTAGAATACGGAGATGACCAAAGACGAGATCCTGCTGGCGCAGAAAGAGTACCTTTTCCCGTCCGTCTTTCACTACTTCGCCGAGCCGCTGGTGATCTCGCATGCCAAGAATCAATTCGTTTGGGATGCGGACGGCAAGCAGTATCTGGACTTCTTTGGCGGCATCGTGACGATCTCTGTCGGTCACTGCAATGATCGTGTCGATACGGCGGTGCGGGAACAGTCCGCCAAGCTGCAGCACGTGAGCACCGTGCTCGTGAATGAGCCGCAAGTCGCGCTGGCCAAGACGATCGCCGGCATCGCGCCGGGAAACCTGCAGAAGAGCTTCTTCACCAACAGTGGCACAGAGGCCAACGAGACGGCGATTCTGGCCGCGCGCTGCTACACGGGTTCCAGCGAAGTGATCGCGCTGCGCTATAGCTATCACGGCCGCTCTGCGCTGGGCATGGCTATGAGCGGACTCTCCACCTGGAGGCTCGGAGGCGGCGCGCCTCCTGGCTTTGTCTTCGCCCACAATGCCTATTGTTACCGCTGCCCCTTCGGCCTCACTTACCCCGGTTGCGATGTCCGCTGTGCCCGCGACCTGGAGGAGCTGATCCGGACTACCACCAGCGGGAGCATTGCCGCCTTTATCGCCGAACCGATTCAGGGCGTCGCCGGCTACATCACTCCGCCGAAGGAGTACTTCCCGATCGTCGAAGAGATCGTGCGCCGGCATGGCGGGCTCTTCATCGCCGACGAAGTGCAAACCGGTTGGGGACGCACCGGCGACAAATGGTTTGGCATTGAGCAATGGGGCGTGCAGCCCGACATTCTCACCAGCGCCAAGGGCCTGGGCAATGGCGCGCCGATCGGCCTCACGATCGCGCGTCCGGAAATCGCCGATTCTGTCAAAGGGCTCACCCTCTCGACCTTCGGCGGCAACCCCGTCGCCACTACCGCGGCGCGCGCCGTCATCGAGTTCATCGAAGAGGAGAACCTGCGTGCGAATGCCGCGGAAACCGGTGCCTATTTACGCTCTCGCCTGGAGGAGTTGCAAGCCAAATACTCGCTGATCGGCGACGTGCGGGGCATGGGCTTGATGCAGGCGATGGAATTGGTGCGCAACCGCGAAACCAAAGAGCCGGCGAGCCGGGAGACCCTGGCGGTGATGGAAGCCGTGCGGGAACGAGGCGTCCTGGTGGGCAAGGGCGGCCTAGCCGGCAACGTTCTGCGCTGCACGCCGCCGCTCAACATCGGCAAGAGCGACGTCGACCATTTTGTACGGGTGCTCGACGAATCCTTTGCCCAGGTGGGTTAGTGCTCGACGACGGCCTCGTCCGACGTGGTGCCGGACTCTTCCAGGAAGGCTTCTTTCTCTTTGCCCTCGAACAACCGGTAGAGCGTCGGCACGACGACCAGCGTTAACAACGTCGAAGTGACGAGACCGCCAATGACGACGATCGCGAGCGGCCGCTGGACTTCTGAGCCCGGTCCGGTGGCAAAAAGGAACGGCACCAAGCCGAGCGCGGCCACTGTCGCGGTCATCATCACGGGCCGGAAGCGCATCTTGGCGCCTTCCACGATCGCCACCTCCTGCGGCATGCCCGATTCACGCAGGCTGCGGATATAACTTACCAGCACCACTCCATTCAAAACCGCCATACCCCACAGGGCAATAAAGCCCACGGACGCAGGCACGCTGAGGTACTCGCCGGAAAAGAACAGCCCGAAGATGCCACCGATGGAGGCGAACGGCAACACCAGAATAATCAGGGTGGCGTAACGGAGCGAGCCGAACAGCAGAAACAGCAGAAAGAAGATTGCTCCGATGGTGATCGGTATGATGATCGTCAAATGTTTCAAGGCGCGCTCCATATTCTGGAACTGGCCGCCCCACTGCAGGTAGTAACCCGGAGGCACTTTTACTTGTTCTTTTACCTTGTCCTGTAACTCCTTGACGAAGCCGCCCAGGTCGCGATCCTGGACGTTGACGCCGATGACGATCCGGCGTTTGCCGGTGTCGCGATTGATTTGCGCCGGACCTTCCACCACGTCAATCTTGGCGAGATTCTCCATCTGTACCCGGGAGCCGGATGGCGTCACCATGACGACGTTCCGAATCTCAGGGATGCTGTCGCGCAGGGCTTCGGGATAACGCACGACGGCCTGATAGCGGCGTTCGCCTTCGTAGATATTCGTCACCACCTTGCCGCCCACGGCGGTCTCGATGACGTCGTGTACGTCGGAGGCGTTCAACCCGTAGCGCGCGATCGCTTGCCGGTCGATGGCGATGTTGAGGTACTGCTGGCCGCCGACACGGTCCACGCGGGTATCGCGCATGCCCCGAATGCCGCCGGCGACTTTCGCGATCTCATTCGCCTTCTGGATCAGGATGTCGAGGTCATCGCCAAACAAACGGACCGCGACGTCGGCTCGGACGCCGGTGACCATTTCGTCGACGCGATCGGAGATGGGCTGCGCCATCACCAGATTCACGCCGGGAATGACGGAGAGGCGCCGGCGGATCTCGTTGGCGACCGTATCCTGGTTCCAGCCCTTGGGCAGTTCGTCGATGGGCTTCAGCGAAGCGAGCACGTCGCCTTCGTTGGGGCCCGCCGGGTCAGCCGGAGATTCGCCGCGCCCCAGCCGGGAAACGACGCTCTTTATGCCCGTCACCTCGCGCATGATTCGCTGCGATTCGAATTCACCCTTGATCGATTCTTCCAGCGAGATATTGGGAACCCGATCGATGTTGGGCGAAATCGTTCCTTCCTTCATTTCTGGAATAAACGAAGTGCCGAGAAACGGGAACAACGAAACCGAAATGCCAAACACCGTCAAAGTCAGAGCCACGGTGATGAAGCGGTGGCTCAGCGCGAACCGCAAGATGTGCAGATACGGCCGCTTCAGCCAGCGCACCAGGAACGTATCCTCTTCGGAACCGCCCTTCAACATGAAGAACGACAACACTGGCGAGACGGTGAGCGACAGCAACAGCGAAATGCCGAGCGCGATGGCGATGGTGTAGGCCAGCGGCGCGAACATCTTGCCTTCCATGCCCTCCAGTGTCATCAGCGGCAGAAACACAAGGATGATGATGCCAATGCCGAAGATGACGGGCGTGCCCACTTCTTCCACCGCGTCGACGACTAACTTGAACTTACTCGAGCTACGATCGTGGCTCAGTTTGCCGAAGACGTTTTCCACCACCACCACTGAGCCGTCAATCATCAGGCCGATGGCAATGGCCAGGCCGCCCAGGGACATCAGGTTCGCCGAAAGACCATAGTGGTTCATCACCACGAAAGTAAGTAGTGGCGTCAACACGAGCGTGGCGATGACGATCAGGCTGGAACGTAAGTCACCCAGGAACAGAAACAGGATGATGATGACGAGCACGGCGCCTTCCAACAGCACCTTGCTGACGGTCCACAGGGCGGCATCCACCAGTTCGGAGCGGTCGTAGAACGGCACGATCTTCAGCCCATCGGGCAGCATGTTCTGCGAATTGATCTCGTCCACCCGGGCTTTTACGGTGCTGACAATGCTCTTGGCGTTGCCGCCGGCGATCATCATCACCACGCCGCCCACGGCCTCCGTGTAGCCGCCCTTCAGCATTGCGCCGGCGCGGACCTCTTCGCCAAAGCGCACTTCCGCTACGTCGCGAACGTAGACGGGCGTCGCGCCCACCTCCTTGAGGATGATGTCGCGAATGTCGTCCAGGTTGCGGATCAGGCCGACGCCCCGGATGAGGAACTGTTCGGCCCCTTGGGGCAGAATGCCGCCGCCGGAGTTCGCGTTGTTGCGGGCCAATGCCGCGCCAACTTCGTTGAGTGCGACGCCGTAGCTGCGCAGCTTGATGGGGTCCGCCAGCACCTGATACTGCCGCACGTACCCGCCGGTGGAATTGATCTCGGCGACGCCGGGAATGGAGCGCAGCAATGGCCGCACCACCCAATCCTGCGCGCTACGCCGCTCAACGAGTTCAGCTTTGGAGAGTGCGCGCTGGCCATCGTCCGGACGTTCCAGGGTGTACTGATACACTTCGCCGAGCGCTGAAGACACCGGGCCCAAGGTGGGCGTGATGCCCTCCGGAAAACGATCTCGCGCTTCGCTCAAACGTTCCATTACCAGTTGCCGGGCGAAGTAAACGCTGGTGGTGTCGGTGAACACCAAAGTGGTCAGCGACAGCCCCGGCTTGTTCAGCGAACGCATCTCAGTGAGACCCGGCAGACCGGTCATCGCAATTTCCACCGGTACGGTGACGAACCGCTCCACCTCTTCGGGCGAACGGCCCGGGGCTTCCGTGGCCACCTGCACCTGGATCGTGGTGACGTCGGGGAATGCGTCCACCGATAGATTGCGGGCGGCGTTGTAGCCAAACACTCCGCACGCCGCGGCAATCACCACAATGACGATGCGCTGCCGTAGGCAGAACTGAATAAAGGAACGTAGCATGACCGGCTTATTGCCCCTGTACGGCTAACAGGCGGCGTTGATTGTTTAAATGGAACGCGCCGTCCAACACCACGTGCTCGCCGGGCCTGACTCCGTCTTCCAGCACGCGATCGCCGCCGAACTCAGCGCCGATCGTTACCCGCCGCAAGGCGAACGAGTTCGCCGCAGTCTGAATGAAGACGTGATCCTGGTTGTTCTCGCGCACGATGGCCGTCACCGGAACAACGCGCTCGCGCTCAGCGCTGTCCTGTACGGTAATTGTGGCGAGCATGGAGGGCTTGTACCGGCGATGCGGATTGGGCAGATTCATTCGCGCGCGAACGGTTCGCGTGGCCGGACTCACGATCGCACTCACAAAGGAAAGCTTGCCCTGAATCGTATGACCGGGCATTGAGGCGATCTCCGCTTCCACGGTCTTGCCGGGTTCCAGTCCGCTCGCCGCTTGCTCGGGCACATCGGCCACCAGCCAAACGGTGGACAGGTCGGCGAGGACGAACATCGTCTCTGAGGACTGGGCCATCTGCCCGATGGTGAAGATCTTCTCCATCACAATGCCGTCAATAGTGGCGTGGATCTTCATGTTGGAATTCACGCGGCGGGTCTTCTCGATCTCCGAGATCTCTTCTTCCGTCATGCCTAACACTCGCAGTTGGTCATGAATGGAATTCACTTCGGCCGTGGACTGCGTAAACTCCGCCTCGCGGCGTTGAAGTTCGGCTTCACCGATGACTCCGGCGCCGAGCAGTTGTTTTGCCCGGGCGACGGCCCTTTCGGCAAGCTGGCGCTGAGAAAACGCCTTCAAATAGGTGAATTGCGTATCCGCAAGCTCCGTGCTTCGGATCGCGGCGATCACCTGTCCACGCCGTACGATTTGTCCTTCGCTGACCTCAAGCTCGGTGATGCGGCCTGAAAGCGGTGCGCTGATGCGGGCGATGCGGGTTTCGTCAGCTTCCACGCGTCCCGCGACGCGCAGGCTGCCGCGGACACTCTTGGTCGCTGGCTCACCGATCTTCAGCATCCGCTGCAGATGGGGCTGGGCTTCGATGGTCATCGGATCGCGCGCGGCTTTGGCGGCAACGGCGGGAGCGGCCGTTCCGCTTGCCTTGCAACCACACAGAATGGCGAAGATCGCCAGGGGAAGTAAGAGTTTCACGGGCGGCCTCCGGGCAGTGGGATATCAAGGGCTTGCAACTGTTGCAGCTCAATCAGCGCGGCTTGCCGATCGAACTGCGCATTCAGGAAGTCGGTGCGTACACTGCGCAGCACGCGCTGTGCGTCCAGCACTTCGATGATTCCGCGCTCGCCGAAGCGAAACGCCGCTTCAGCGGCGGCGACGGCGGCTTCGGCGCCTTGCAGCACACCTTGCTCGAAGCTGGCGACCTGCTGGCTGGCGACTTCGTAGAGACGATAGGCGCGCTCCAGTGACCCGCCGATCTCCAGCCGACGCATTTCGGCGGCGGCTTTGGCCTGGTTCAGTGCGGCTCTCGCTTCGCCGATCGGGCCTTGGCGTTTGTTCCATAACGGCATCGGAATCGACACTCCGACGCGGAAGAAGCCCAGGTCAGGCTGATTCTCATACTCGGCGCGAACGGACGGCTGAGGAAGCCGTAGCGCCATCTCGGCTTTCACCTTCGCCTCGGCCCGGCGCACCTCGGCTTCGGCCTGGGCGATCGCCGGATGGCGGCCCAGCGTGTCTTCAAGGAGCTTTGCCAGTTGCGGCATCAGCGGCGGTGGATCGAGCACCCCCACCGGGTCGATCGCCGTACCCAGTGGCGCGTTCATTGATGTCCGCAGCGATGAAACGGCGGTTAAGTAGCGCAATTGCGCACTCCGGGCCAGGGTGCGGGCGGTGGCTACTTCTGCCTCAGCTCGCGCTAACTCGAGCTTGGCCGCTTCGCCAACGTCTACAGAGACTTGCACTCGCCGACGCAACTCTTCGTTGAAGCGCAGCGTTTCGTTGGTGAGCTGCATCTCGCCCTGTCGGCGCAGAATCTCGTAGAACGCCTGCTTGACGGCTCCTCGGATCAGCCGGCGGGTTTCGAGTGCGTAAAGTTCGCTACTCTCCTTGCCGATCTGTGCGGCCGTCAGGCGCGTGCGTCGGACGATGGGCAACTCCAACTGTTGCGAAGCGGAGTAATGCTGCAGCAAGCCGCCTGGTCCCGGCGGGTTAAAGCTCATGCGGCCATACTGGCCGCCGGTCATGATATTGAGCTCGGGGTTGGGGTAAGCCCGCGCGGTGACAATGCCGGCGTTAGCGCCTTCGATGATAGCGGCGGCTTCGCGAAGCTGCGGATGATTCCGCTCAGCAAGTTCCAGGGCCTGTTCCAACGTCAGCTTCGTGGGCTGCTCCTGCGCGAGCGCGGAGAACAGTGTCAAGCACCAGCAAAATAATAGGTAAGATTTCATGGAGAGCAAAGTTGTTTCCCACGCCTTCCAACCGCGTGTGAGAGGCGCAAGCAACAAGGCCGGCCGCGAGCAACATTTAAGAGATTCCGCCTGACCACCGACCTGATCTGAGCGGGGCTGTGTCCAAATGTATGTTTGTTAATGTAACATACTTCGCACATTTTTTCCAGCAACCACAACTTTGATTGGCTGGTAAACTTTTAGCCTAGTGGGCGTCGCGCCCACCGCACCGCGCGAGACTGCCTAGTCCCGCCGCACGAAACACGCTGGTCCGGTAGCGGACATAACCCTTGATTTGCAGGAGCCCTGATGAGACTACACGACGCAGCACTATTCCTGGTCCTTGCGAGCGGCATATTCGGGCAGGCGCCGGTAAAGACGGCTCCGAAGCCCGCAGTGCCCGCCAAGTCTGCTCTGCCCGCCAAACCGGCAGCTCCGGCGGCGGATCCGCTAATCGATTCGGTGATTCAGTTGAAGAAGGCCGGCATGGGCGATGACCTCATTGTCAAAGGCATCCTGAAGGAGAAGCGGGCTTTGACGTTGGGCGTCTCTGACATGAAGCTGCTCAAGTCGGCTGGCGTTTCTGACCGCGTGATCGGAGTGTTGATGGATCCCGATTCGGCCGCGCCAGCCCCCGCGGCAGCCGTGGCTCCGGCACCCGCCCCCGTAGTGGTGAGCGCTCCTCCCCCGCCTCCGCCCGCGCCTTCCGCTCCGGCGGCTCCGGTGAAACGGCGGTTGGCGATCGAGGAGTTCGATTTTTCGACTGTCCAGACTTCAGTGCAGGCGATTTTTAACACGCAGCAGGACATCGGCAAAGGCATCCGCGCGTTGCTGACAACGCGTCTGCAGCAGGCCGGCAAGATTTCGGTGCTTGAACGGGCCGCGATCAACAAAGTGATGGCCGAACAGGACTTCGGTGCCAGCAACCGGGTGAAGAAGGGCTCGAACGCGAAGATCGGCCGCATTCTGGGGGCTGATGCGATGCTGATGGGCGATATTGTCGCCTTCGGCCGTGACGACCGGAACAAGACGGTAGGTGTCGGGGCCGCGACCAGCCGAATCCCCAAAGTGGGTGGAATGTTGGGCGGAGTCCGCATCGGTAGAAAAGAGGAGAAGGCGGTGGTGGTGATCGCCTATCGCATTGTCGACGCGGAGACCAGCGAAGTGATCGAGAGCGGCGAAGCGCGTGGCGAGAGCAAGCGCGAAAGCAAGGGGATGGGCGGGCTGTTCGGCGCGGGCGGTACGATCGCCGGTGCGAACGTCGACATGACGAGCAGCAATTTTGCCCAGACCATCATCGGCGAAGCCGTGATTTCCGCCTGCGATCAGCTCGCGGAGAAGATGAACACCAAAATCCCCACCTTGCCGGCGAAGAGCTCCGATATCGAGGGCCGTGTGGCGGATGTCACCGGCATGCAACTTACTTTAGCGATCGGAAGCAACGATGGCGTGACAATGGCAGACGTTTTTGACGTATTTAGGGTGTTGGGCGAAGTGAAGGATCCGATTACCAAAGAGGTGCTCGACGTCCAGACGGAACGAATCGGCGAAATGCAGATTACGTCGGTGCGCGAAAAGATCTCGGTCGGCCAGTATCAAGGCTCCCCTGCAACCGTGGGAGCGATCGTGCGTAAGCGGGCGAAGGCCCAGTGAGGAACCGGAAATGAAGAAGCAAATTGTCTTAGCCCTGGCGTTTAGCGTGATGGCCGGTGCGCAAACCAAGCGCTCGATGAGCATTGAGTCTTTTGACTATTCGACGGTGATGACCGCGACGCAGGCGATCTTCGGCACGCAGGTGGATGTGGGCCAGGGGATCAGCGCGCTGCTGACTTCGCGCGTGGCGCAGGACGGCAAGTTCACGGTAGTGGAGCGCCGCAAAGTGGCGAACATCATGAAGGAGCAGGATTTTGGCGCCAGCAATCGCGTCAAGAAAGGCACCGGTGCGCGCATCGGCCAGATCCGCGGAGCCGACTTTACGCTAATGGGCGACATCGTGGTCTTTGGACGTGACGACCGCCGGAACTCAGCCGGACTGGGCGTCGGTGTTTCGGGCGCGGGCGGCATGATCGGTGGTTCGAAGAGCACCGGCAAGGCCGTGGTGGTGCTGGCCTACCGGCTCGTCGACAACGAATCGTCGGAAGTGGTGGCCTCGGGTGAGGCCCGCGGCGAATCCAAGCGGACCAGCAAGGGCGGCATGGGCGGCTTCTTCACCGGCGGAGTGCTGGTGGGCGGAGGCTTCGGGTCGAACGCTTCGAACTTCGGCGAGACGATCATTGGCGAAGCGGTGATGGACGCGGTGGCAAAGCTCTCCGCGGACCTGAGCACGCGCGGCGCTGGCGCGGCTTCGTCGGCGAAAGAGGTTGAGGTGGAGGCGATGGTGGCTGACATCTCGGGCGCGAACATCACCATCAACGCCGGTTCGGGCTCCGGAATCACCAATGGCATGAAGTTGACCGTGTTCCGCAAGGGCAAGGAGATCAAGGATCCGACGACCGGCGAAGTGCTCGACGTTCAGACCGAGCGGATCGGCGACTTAGTGATTACTTCCGTGCGTGATCGAATCGCTACGGGAACTTACAGCGGTGCGGCGGCCAAGGTAGGCGACGTCGTAAGGAACTAAGATGAAGGCGACCCTGTTTCTGGGATGTGTTCTTACTGCGTTCGGCCAGTATAACGTTCGGCATCAGGCGCTTGACCGTGACTTGACGGCCTGGCACTCGCAGGGAGCATCGGTTTCAGACGACCAGTTATTGAGCCGCGTGAATACGCTGGGCAATAGCTTTCAGGGCTTTGTGCCCCTGATCGGCGGCTTTACGCCTGGCGACTATCAGGCCAATCGGGAGTTAGTGCGGCGGAGCCTGTCCTGGCTGGCGATGGTGGAGGCTCGCGGTTACGCGAACCCCGCGTTGGGCCGCAGTGTGGCGGGTCTCTATGGCAGGTTGGGCGACTATCAGAACCGTCCGCAGTTCCGGGCGAACGGATTCGGTTCGGGCGCGGCGTTTGGCTACGCCGGGGCGGGGCGCGTTTCGCGCCGTCTATTCCTGGGCGGTAACGGATCGGACCGCGATATCGAGCGTTACGCACTGCAACTCGCGACGCTGGGCGCGGGGTATGGCTACGGTTTCGGCTTTGGCATGTACCAACGGCAGCGGGCTCCGCAGGGTTTAGATGCGGTGGACTTTGGCCCCGTGGAAGACAACGGCAAGAAACCGCTACCGGTGCCAACGGTGGATGCCGGCAAACTGACTCCGGAGCAGAAAGCGGCCTGGGACGACTTGCGGCCGCAGTTTGTGGCCGTGGCTAATCGCGTGTTCCAGACGCAGCAAAATCTTGATGCCCTTGGGCAACGCCTGCGCCGGCAGGGCATGGACGTCAATGCGCAGGATCGCGCCATTGCCTATCAGATGGACGGCTTCCTGCAGGATAGTGCGGCCTTAATGCAGACGCTCGACTTTGCGCCGGCGAAGGTCGCGCTGGACCGGGCGAGTTACTTGTGCACGAAGCTGAAGTCAGTTGCCGGCGGCGGCTAAGTTACTGGTTTCGATGTAAGTGCGTTCGAAGTAATAGAGTAGGCCGTCTTCGGCGCCGACGATGAGGTCGAGCTTGCCGTCGCCGTTCCAGTCGGCCGCGTTCGGCGTGGGGTTGTGTCCGGCGAGCTTGGCTTTGAGAATCGTGCCGCGCGACCGCATGACGGGTTTGGCCTGGGTGCCGATGTTCTCGTACCAGGCGGGGCCGTCGTCGGAGTCCGTTACTAAGTCCAGATCGCCGTCGCCGTCCCAATCGACCATATCGATCTTGCGCCTGCCGCTGCGGCCGGCATTGCCGGCAGACAGATTCAGAAAGCGCCCACCGGGTTCGACGAAGATACGCTCCGGGGGCAGCAGCGCGACCTTGTCACCTTGACGCTCTCGCCGGTACAGCGCGAGATAGCCTCGCCAGTCGAGCATGACGAGGTCCATGAGGCCGTCGCGGTTCCAGTCGACCATCTTCGGAGTGGTGCGCCATTGGGTGACTAACTGCTTCGGCTTCGGCGTCCACCAGACCCAGCCCGGCTTCGGCGCTGGACCTTGCCATTCCACTTCAACACTGGCCGCGGCGGCCAACTCCGGTTTCTGCCGCGTGCCGATGTTGCGGTACCAGACGACGTCGCCCCAGATGTCGTTCACCATCAGGTCCGGCTTGCCGTCGTGGTCCCAATCGGCGACCGAGGGATTTGCGTAGCCCCATTTCTCTTCGGCGGGGCCCTGAACGGAGCCATTCTTACCTGCGGTGCGGCGAATGACTTTGCCGCCGGCGAGTAAGTTGCCGCGGTCAGTAAAGGCGGGTCGCTGGGCGGTGCCGGTGTTTTCGAAATACTGGATGTAGCCCGCGGAGTTCCCCACGAGTAAGTCAAGGCGGCCATCGCCATTCCAATCGAAGGCGACGGGGCGGGAGAGTGAGCCGCTTTTGACGTAGGGGTCCAACTGTTCGAGATAAACCGGCTGCTTGCCGGGATGCACCAATGCAATGTGGCCGCCTTCCTCGCCAATCAGCAGCGAGGGTGGGCCGGAAGGATTCCAACGGACGGCGCGGGGTTGGATCATGCAGAGATCCATGCGGAAATCGAAGGGTTGCGGGGTGCGTTCGCCGTGCTTGAGCAGAAAGACGCGGTCGACGAAGTTGGCGAGGACGAGATCGAGTTTGCCGTCGCCGTCCCAATCGATGGGATTGGGGGCCGGGGTCCCGTACTGATCGATGGGCAGTTGTTCTGCTTTCTCGAACTTAGGGGCCTGGTTGGTGCCGGTGTTGCGCCAGAAGTAGACGTAGCCGTGGAGGGGGCCGCGCTGCCATTCGCCCGTGGGCGAGAAGGCGTCGTCCCAGCCGTAGTCGCGCCAGTCACTGACGCCGTTCAAGACATCCACGCGGCCGTCGCCATCCCAGTCAACGGGATACCAGAGGTCGTCGCGGCCGACGTGATACGTGCGGGGCAGATGAATGGCGACGGGCCGGGAGAGTTTGTTGCGCTTGAGGTCGTTGAAGTAGCCGCCGGAGAAGACGAGATCGAGGTTTCCGTCGCCGTTGAAGTCGGCGACGACGGGGTCTTTGCGGGAAGGACCCCACCAGACGGCGCGGTCGAAGAGGGGCTGTTGGTTGGTGCCGAGATTACGCAGGTAGTAGATGCCATTGTACGGACGGTCCGGGCAGTTGGCGATGAGATCGAGGTTGCCGTCGCCGTCGAAGTCGATAGCGCCGGGGTGGGCGTAGAGCCCGACTCCTACGCGGCCCCGGACTCCGGGCCGGCCGTAGGTGACGCGGTCGCCGGTGCCGACCATGGCGGGTTCGGTTTGGCGGGTGCGGCCATCGAAGGAGATTTTATATTGTCCGGGGCCGAGGGAGATCCAGGAGATGCGAGCCCGGGGTTGACGCCAGTCGACTTTGGCTTCGGCGGCCCGGCCGTTCAAGGTAACGCGGACCGTATCGGGGTTGAAGTTGGGTGGCGTGTCGATCTCGGTGAAGGCGGGGAAGCCCGCCGGAGTGGTGACGATCTGGGCGGGCAGGGAAACGGCCAGCAGGAAGAGGAGAGTGAGTCGCATGCGGATCAGCCCTATCTTAAGCCCTGCCGCCCGCACAACGAAACGAACCGGGGACTCATTGATTCGATTGAGTTTACCGAAATCGGAGGCGGGATCGATTTCGGGCGGCAGACGGAATGCGGGCACGATTGAGGGTGACACGGCGTCAAGAGCAATGGCGGGCGGTAGAAGGGAAGGAGACCGGTAAGTCCAAGGCGCAGAGGGCGATGGTGGGACAAAGTTTCTTGCGGCCGACTGTGACCGTATGAGAATGAAAGCATGACCAGCGTGAGACTGGACAAATGGCTTTGGGCGGCGCGATTCTTCAAGACCCGGGCGCTGGCGGCGCGGAGTTGCGAGATGGGGCGGGTGTCCTCGAATGGCCAAACGGCGAAGCCGTCCCGGGATGTCCGGGTGGGCGATCTGCTGCAGGTGAAGACCGAAACAGGCGATTTGCAGGTGGAAGTGCTGCTGCTGAGCGATATTCGCGGTCCGGCAGCGGTGGCGCAGACCTTCTATCAGGAGACCGAAGACAGCAAGGAGAGGCGGCGGAAACTGGCGGAGCAGCAGAAGGCGCTCGCACAATTCGGGGCGCCGCGGGAAGGCAAGCTGTCGAAGCGGGACCGGCGGGAGTTTGACCGGGTGCGTGGGCGGGAATAGGCCCGGCCTAGGGTGAGACCAACTGGACGAACTTGGCACGGCTTTTGTCGCGGATGAGGTCGGCCAGGGTGTAGCGGTCCAGCGTGGACATGAAGGCGGCGAGCGCTTCGTCGAGGCAAGGCTTCAGGCCGCAGACGGGGACGATGGGGCAGGTGTTTTGCGCGGTTTCGTGGCACTCCGCAAGACGGAAAGAGGCTTCCGAAGCGCGGACGACTTCACCTAAGCCGATTTCTTGCGGTGGCCGCGCCAGTTCTACGCCGCCCGAACGGCCTACCGTAACGCGAAGAAAGCCGCCGGCGGCGAGGGTATGCACGACCCGTACGAGGTGGTTCTTGGAGATGCCGTAGGCGCTGCTGATCTCTTCAGTGCCCACCCGCTTTTGAGGGAAGTGGGCAAGGTAGAGCAGAACCCGCAAGGCGTAATCGGTGTGGACGGTAAGCTGCATTCCGCTTCCATTATCGGGTGGTTTGCGGTGCGGGAGCTTGCAGGAAGGCATCGGCAAAGATCTCACGGCTGGCCATGCCAGCCAGAAAGAACTTCTTCCTGAGGAGTTGAACGACGGTGGGATCGCCGCAAACGAAGCCGCGCCAGCCGGAGAGTTTGGGGTGCCGATGGGCGATGACGGTGTCGAGCTTGCCAGTCTCCAGGCCCGCGGCCTCGCCACCCTCCATGACGGCCGGGATGTACTGCAGATTGCTGTTTTCGCGAGCTAGCGTGTGGAGTTCGTCCTGGAGGTAGAGCCCCTCCGGCCGGAGGGCGCCGTGAAAGAGGTGAATGGGGCCGCGGTGACCCTGGCGCAGCGCATCTTTGCAGATGCCGGCAAGGGGGGCGAGGCCGGTGCCGGTGCCGGCGAGCAAAAGGGGCTGGTCGGGATGGCCGGCCGTATAGAAACAGTCACCGGCTGGGCCGCGGACGGTGACTGCGTCGTTTTCGTGTGCCTCGTCAAAGAGCCAGCCGCTCATCTGGCCTTGCGGAGTGCGCCGAATGTGAAGCTCCAAGGTGTGGTCGTCGGGCAAGCTGGCGAGTGAGTAGCTGCGGGCGAGGCCGTCCGGGCGGCGAAGCGTAATGTACTGGCCGGCCCGGTAGTGGAGCGGTTGGTGGGTGCGGACGCGGGCTCGCAGCACGGTGGGGGTGAGACGTTCCAGCGCGGCCAGGGAGGCTGCGACCTCCAGACCGCCCGCTTCCTCCAGTTGGAGATCTTCAGTGGGATGACAAAGACAGGCGAGGAAGTAGCCTTGTTCGGACAGCGTACTTTTGAGGCCTACCTGAGCGGCAGCGGGAACCTGACCGCTGTTGGCCCGCAGCAGACAACTTTGGCAAGCACCAGCGCGGCAGGAGTTGGCGATCGGAACGCCCTGCCGTAGCAGGGCGTCCAACACGCTCTCGCCTGGGGCGGCGCGGTAAGTGACGCCGTCGTAGGTGAGTTGGGGCATCTAGCGGCCCAGCACGTCTTGTCGGGTGGAACCGGCGATGGCCATTACCTGATCGATCAGGTCCTGGGCGACACCCAATTCCTGCAGAGTGCTGCTGAGGTTCTCGGCGACGGCATCGAAATGGCTATCATTCAGGCCTCGGGCGACGAGGGGCGCATGGGCGGTGCGCATGTCACGGCCGGAGTAGTTGTGGGGCCCACCGAAGGCCATCGTGAGAAAGGCTTTTTGCTTGCCGATCTGGCGATCCATGTCGACGCCGTCGAAGAACGCGCTGATGCGATCGTCGCTTAGGACCTTGCGATAGAAGATGTCGACGGCGGCGTCGACAGCGGGTTGGCCACCCAGTTGTTCATACAGGGAACTCATTCGTATCCTCCCGGATATATGTTGCATTTGATATGCAACATATATAGGGATACTGTGGCCGGGGTGCCTGTGTCAAGAGGCACCTCGGTTGATTATTGAACGAGTTTCGTCCGCTCGCCCAAGGCGCGGGCTCGCTCAAGAAGAGATTTCTCGAGGTTAGCGTTGCCCGTGATGGCCAGGTAGGCGTTGGGGGGTGAGGCGACTCCATTCAGGAAG
>JALHNI010000050.1 GCA_022843605.1 Bryobacter sp. | reverse complement strand
AGTCCGGCGGCCCCTCGCAAATCGACTTATTCGATTACAAGCCCCAGATGAGTAAGCACCAGGGCGTCGACCTTCCCGCCTCCATTCGGATGGGCCAGCGCATCACCGGCATGACCTCGGGCCAAAGCACCTTTCCCGTCGCCTCCACAGTCTTCAAGTTCGCTCAGCACGGCCAGCAGGGCGCCTGGGTGAGTGAGTTACTCCCCCATACCGCCAAAGTCATTGACCAGCTCTGCGTCATCAAGTCGATGCACACCGACGCCATCAATCACGATCCCGCGATCACCTTTATTCAGTCCGGCTCCCAACAACCGGGCCGCCCTTCGATGGGCGCGTGGGTCAGTTACGGCCTCGGCTCTGAGAACGACAACCTCCCCGCTTACGTTGTCCTCATCTCGCAAGCCAACGCCATCAATAATGACCAGCCCCTCTTCTCGCGCCTCTGGGGCAATGGCTTCCTGCCTTCTTCGCACCAAGGTGTCAAGTTCCGCTCCGGCGGTGACCCCGTCCTCTACCTCAGTGACCCTCCCGGCGTTGATAAGAATACCCGCCGCCAGATGCTCGATGCCGTCGCCAAGATTAACCGCATCAAGCAGGAGTCCTACGCCGACCCCGAGATCGACACCCGCATCGCGCAGTACGAGATGGCCTACCGTATGCAGACTTCGGTGCCGGACCTGATGGACCTCTCGAAGGAGCCCGAAAGCACCTTCGACCTCTACGGCCCCAACGCCCGCAAGCCCGGCACTTACGCCGCCAATTGTCTGCTGGCTCGCCGCCTGCTCGAACGCAATGTTCGCTTCGTCCAGCTCTATCATCGTGGTTGGGACCAGCATGGCGACCTTCCCCGCGATCTCGCCCTCCAGTGCCGCGGGACCGACCAGCCCAGCGCCGCACTCGTCACGGACCTCAAGCAGCGCGGCCTCCTCGACGACACCCTCATCGTCTGGGGCGGCGAATTCGGCCGCACGGTCTACTGCCAGGGCAAACTCACCGACACCAACTACGGCCGCGATCATCATCCGCGCAACTTCGCGATGTGGCTCGCCGGCGGCGGCATCAAAGGCGGGCAAGTCATCGGCGAAACCGATGACTTCTCGTACAACATCACCAAGGACCCGATCCATGTCCACGACTTACAGGCCACGATCCTGCACTGCCTCGGCGTCGACCACAAGCGTCTCACTTACAAATACCAGGGGCGCCATTTCCGGCTCACCGACGTCCACGGAGAAGTGGTCAACCGGATTCTAACTTAGCGATTTACTCGCCAATTAGGGAGCGCACCTTTTCGCACATCCCGGCTAAGTCCAGCGGCTTGCTCAACGTCTCATCGGCCCCCAGCATGCGGGCCATCTGCAGATAGCGTCCGGCTCCATAACCGGAGATCGCCATGATTCTCAGTTGCGGGAATTCTTTGCGGGCCAGTCGGATCGTCTCGATTCCTTCCTGGCCCTTCATCACTAAGTCCGTGATCAGCAGGTCAACCGGATGCCCTTGCAGAATCTCGATCCCCGACTTGCCGTTGTCGCATCCAAGCACCCGATACCCCGCGGCTTCTAGGGTGTCAGTAAGCAAGCTACGCACGCCCTCTTCATCGTCCAGCAACAGAATCGTCTTCGTTCGCTGAGGCGCCGAAAGGATCTGCCGGACCTTCCGGCCGAGTTCAAGAGGCGAAAACGGCTTAGGAAGAAAGTGCAGGCCCTCTCCCAGCATGCCGCCTTGCAGGGTCAGATTCTCACTGTAGCCGGACACCATCAGGATCTTGGCCTCAGGCCGTCTCTCCGAAAGAATCCCTGCCAGTACGCGGCCATTCATGCGTGGCATCACCATGTCCGAGAGCAGCAGATGAATCGGGCCTTTGTGGCTTTCCGCGGCCTCAATAGCTTCGAAGCCCCCGCAGCACTCGATGACGTTGTAGCCATTTTGGCGCAGGACCTCGCTGGTGTATTCGAGTAGCGTAGCGTCGTCCTCCACCAGCAAAATCGTCTCGGAGCCCTGGAGTTCCGCACCGGCCGGGCCTTCCTTCACCTCCGGCGAGACCTGCCCCTCCAACAGTGGCAGGTAGATTCGAAACTGGCTGCCGACACCGAGCTGACTCGAGACGTTGATGTGTCCGCCACTCTGTTTCACGATGCCGTAAACCGTGGAGAGTCCCAGGCCAGTTCCGGAGCCGGGCGGCTTCGTGGTGAAGAAAGGATCGAAGGCGCGCTGAATCGTCTCCGGAGACATACCCACTCCCGTATCCGTCACGCTGATTAGCGCATAAACTCCGGGCGTGAGTTCCGGGTAAGATCGGCAGTCGGCTTCCTGCAGTTGCACCCGTGAGGTCGCGATCGTCAAACGGCCCCCGTCAGGCATGGCATCGCGAGCGTTGATCGCGAGATTCACGATCACCTGTTCAAACCGGGAGGGGTCGAGATTCACCAACCCGCCCACCTCGCCAGGCAGCCACTTAATCTCCACATCCTCGCGGATCAGCCGGTCCAGCATGGGACGCGTATCCTCGATCACCGGATTGATCGACACCAGCTTGAGCTGCATCACCTGTTTCCGGCTGAAGGCCAGCAGTTGCGCCGTCAGTTCCGTGGCTCGTACGCCCGACCGTTGTATGTGGCTCAGCATTCGCGAAACGTCCGGCTCCTCCCCAAACCGGGTCAGTAAGATCTGGCTGTAACCAACGATCACCGTCAACAGATTATTGAAGTCATGCGCCACGCCACCTGTCAGTTGCCCGATCGCCTCCATCTTCTGGGCTTGCAATAACTGCAGTTCCAGCGTCTGCCGTTCCGTAATGTCGAGGAACGCCAGAACTGATCCGACGAGCTGGTCGCCGCGATGGATCGGGTAGGACCAATACTCCACGGGGAACGTGGTGCCATCTGTTCGATAGAAGACTTCATCTGCGCTGTGCGTACACTCTCCTGGCTGTAGACTGCCGGTTTGATAGTGGCGCGTTTGAAACGCTTGGCCCAGAACGTCATCCGAACTGTGGTATCCCAAGAGACGCGCCGCCGCCGGGTTACAGAAAGTGCAGCGTCCGTTGAGATCCAGGCCAAAAATCCCCTCGGCCGTCGAGTTCAGGAGGAGAAGGTAGTTCTCCTGTGCCTCCTTCAGTTGCTGCTCCGCCAGCTTCCGCTCCGTCACCTCAACGTGCATCACCACGGCACCGGCTAGGCGATCCTCATGCTGCGGGGTCACCATCATGCGAAACCAGTGAAGGTGGGTAGGCGAATGGCAGGGATACTCCACCACGAAGTCCTTTGCCTCGCGCTTTAAGACCTTGCGAATCCCCTCCGCCACAAGCTTGGCCTCTTCCGCGCAGTCTCCCTGGGCCCGATCGCAGATCTCCAGATAGTTCTGACCCACGCCGAAGTCTGCACTCAGCAGCGTGTTCGCCCGGGCAAAGCGGCGCCAGGATTCGTTCACCTCAACAATCGTGCCCTCGTGATCCACCAGAGCAATGTGCGCGGGAAGTGCGTTAAGGATGGACGTTTGCGTCTCCGTCAACAGCCGCCGCTCCAGGATCTCCTTCTGCAGTGCCCGGTTCGAAACCTCGAGTTCCCGAGACTTCTCCTCCAGCTTCCGGATGAGCGTCTGGCTGTATTCCTTCAGCAGTGCACCATCGGCGGGAATCTCTTGTCGAGGCGCAGAGCGCGCCTCTGGCGGTTCTTTAGCCATCACGTCACGCAGACGCGCCAGTAGGTCTTCCGGCTCGCAGGGTTTCAGAATAAAGGCGTCGGCGCCGAGGTTGAGGGCGAGTCGCTCATCCTCAGGTTCGGTATAGGTGGCGGTGTAGACGATGAACGGAGTTCGGTCAAATTGCGGATCGGCCCGCCAATGCCGAAGGAGCGTATAGCCATCCATCACCGGCATCAACAGATCCGCCACCACCGCGGCAGGGCGCAACTTGCTCGCCAGTGCTAAAGCCTCTGCGCCATTCTCCGCCGTCTCTACTTCAAAGCCGCTCGCAGTAAGGAGCTTCGACAGGTAGTAGCGATTCTCCTCCTTGTCATCCACCACCAGCACCAAAGTCACAATACGCCTCCCCGGCCCTTTGCAGGCAGATGCTGTTCAATCTCGGTGATAAAGGTCTCCGGGTTGATGGGCTTTTCAATGTACCCGGTACAGCCAGATTCCAGTGCCCGCTCACGGTCGCCGACCATTGCATACGAAGTTACGGCGATCATGGGAACACCCTCCAGCTTGGGTACCTGCCGTATTTGGCGCGCCACTTCATAGCCGTCCATCTCCGGTAGTTGAATATCCAGAAGAATCAAGTCGGGTACGAGCGTGTGTGCCGCTTCGATCCCACGCCGCCCATCCACCGCCGAAACCACGCGATACCCGTTGCCTTCCAACAGGTAAGTCGTCAGATATCGATTCTGTTCGTTGTCCTCGATCAACAAGACAACGCGGCCGCTCACTGCTTTGCTCCTGGTTTGAGGGGCAGCGTCACACAGAAGGTGCTTCCCTGCCCAAATACGCTCTCCACGGAGATGAGCCCATTCAGTAAGTCCGTCAGACGGCGGCAAATAGCCAGGCCGAGTCCGGTTCCCTCGTGTTTCCTCGTGAGTCCGGAATCCACTTGCCGGAACGGCACAAACAGATTCTGCAGGTCCGAGGATTGAATACCGATTCCTGTATCGATCACCCGAATCCGCACCATGGACGTCCTTTCTGGAACGTCGAGCGCCACTGTCACTGAGCCCACCTCGGTGAACTTGATCGAATTGCTGATCAGGTTCATAAGGATCTGTTCAACGCGCCGCTCGTCGCTCACCAGCGGCAACGTGGACATCAGGCATTCCAACCGAAGTTCGAGATTCTTCTTCGCCGCCAGCGGTCTCACCATGTTCACAACTTTCTGCGCCGAACGGATCAGATCGAATTCCCGCTGACTTACCTCTAACTGCCCCGCCTCGATCTTAGAGATATCCAGGACGTCATTAATCAAGGCGAGCAAGTGCCGCGCGCTGCCTTGCACCATCTTTAGCTGCTTGGACTGTTCCGGGTTTAACGGTCCCGCCAGGTTCTGAAGGATGATGCCGGTAAAACCGATGATCGAATTCAATGGCGTCCTGAGTTCGTGCGACATGGTCGCGAGAAATGCCGATTTCAAGCGGTCCGCCGACTCCGCCTGTCTTCTTGCCGCTTCTAACTCCACGGTCCGCTCTGCCACCTTCATTTCCAAGTGGTCTCTTGCCTCGCGCACCGCCTCTTCGGCCCGCGTGCGCTGGGTGATATCGAGAGCCGTGCCGCTAAGTGTCAGAACGTTTCCCGCGTCGTCACGCGCCGGGTCGCCCAACACGTGGAGGACTTTGATCGAGCCATTTGGCAACACGATTCGGGTCTCGATGTCGAGGCGCTCACCACCAGCCAACACCGCCGCCTTGGCATGCTCCATAGCCGGCTGGTCATCAGGATGCAATCGCGACAGGAACGCCTCATAGTTGCCACCGAACTCATCAGGCACGATACCGAAGATCTGAAAAATCTGTTCGGACCAACGCAATCGATTGAGCGGGACATCCCATTCCCAACTACCCATGTTTGCGATCCGTTGCGCGTTCGCCAACTCGGTTACCGTCTTCTGCAGACTCTCTTCTGATAGCTTCCGATTCGTGATTTCATTCACAATGACAATCACGCCGACCACTTCTCCGCGGGCATTCCGCAGGGGAGCCTTCTTGCTGGAGATCCAGCGGCCGGGCGCCGTTGGCGTAGGCGGCACGAACGTATCCGCCGAGTGCACCACTTCCCCCTGCAGGGCACGATTCAAGCGCGAGAACGTATCGAGCCCCATCGGGGGTGGCAACATATCCGTTACCTGCTTGCCGATTACTTCGCTGGAGGGAATCCCCGTTAGCTGTTCCATCACTGGATTGAAGACTCGGTAGCGCAGATCGGCATCCAGCACCAGGATGCCCTCCCCGGCGCCGGTGATGATCTGCTGACTGAATTCACTGGCTTCGATCAGCGCCTCCTCAAAGTGCTTGCGCTCGGTCACATCTCTGGTAGTGACAAATGCCAAAGACTTCCCGTTCACGTCATTCACAATGCATCCGCTGTAGGCGATGAAACGTTCCCACTGTTCCCTCGGCCGACGGACTCGCAGTTCCACGTCCCGCAACACTTCTCCGCGCACCACCCGGGCGAGCGGCCACTTCTCCAGGGGAACAAGGGCTCCGTCAAGTGTATACAGCTCGAAGATCTCCGCGAGCCCCTTCATGCCCAGAGTCCATTCGTCCGGACTCGAGACTCCATGCATTCTCAAGGCCGCGGGGTTCCACTGCAGTACCCCGCTGGCGGCGTCCATCACCACTAAGCCCTCTTCGAGATGTTGCACCACCGTCGCAAACTGAGACTGGACAGTGCGCAGATTTGCCTCAGACCGGAGGCGGTCTTCCTCGCGGGCGAAGTTATCCAACGCAAAGGAGATATCCGCCGCCGCACCGCTCAGCAGCATGATCTCTTTTTCTTGGAAGTAGTCCAACTCCGAAGCGTAAACGCCAAAGACGCCAACTACAGCTTGATTCAGACGAATCGGGAACGTGGCGGAAGCCCGAATGCCGGTGGGCTTAGCGAGCTTCCGCCAAGGTGCGGTAGTTGGGTCGCGTTCGAAGTCATTGCAGATGTAGGGTGTGCCCGAACGAAAGGAAACCCCGACGGGGCCGAGTCCCTCGGGCCGATCGTCCGCGTAGAGTCTGGCAGTGCTGAGGTACTCCCAATCGTCGCCCCACTTAGCGACGGGCACCAACTGCTCGGTTTGCGGATCATGCCAGCCGACCCAGGCCATCAGGAAGCCGCCGCACTCTACGACGATGCGGCAAATCTCTGGAAACAGCTCGTCCCGCCGCTTCAGATGAACCAAGGCGTGGTTCACCTGTCGGAGGGCCTCGTACAGACCGTTTAGGCGCTCAAGCTCGCCCCTCGGTGTATTGCATTGCGTAGCGTCCCGCAGAGTCTCCCCCGGTGCCTTCGTACCCGCGCATTCATTCGGCTACGATCTAACCACGAATCTTGCGTAACCCCTTGACCGGATCTCCGCAACTAGCGCACGCCGTTCAAATTCCGTTTCGGGCAATTATATCACGCGTAGAGGTGGGCAGCAGGTTGAGTAACGGGCTCAAGAACCAAGCCGTTGGGGCTGACGAAATAACAGGGACCACAGTCCGATGGCGCCTAAGATCGGCGAATACCGGACTAAGTGGTGGCCGGCGCGGGAGCGGCAACAGCAGGAGCTGGTGACGGCTTCAAGAGCGTGGCCCGCAGGAGCCGGAGGGCAGCCTTCCGCGCAACTTTGCGCTTGCGGTCATTATTGAAACGAGACTTATCCCCAGTGTGTGCTGACATGCTCCTCCAACCCTAGCAGTTATACCCGATCAGCGTACAATTACTTTCGCCTTACCGTCGAGACGGCGGCAAGATCGCCGTGCGGGAGAAGCCCAATCCGCGCGCACGATCCACCATCCTGGCGATGGCCGCGAAGGGTAGTTCGGCGTCGCCGTCCACAAACAGCACCGGATCGGCGCGTTGGGCCAACGCTTGGGTTAAGCGCCGCTCGAACTCACTCTCGGCCACGGCGTCCTGGTTCAGCCAAAGACGCCCCTCACGGTCCATGCGAAG
This sequence comes from Bryobacter sp., assembly GCA_022843605.1. Lineage (GTDB taxonomy): Bacteria > Acidobacteriota > Terriglobia > Bryobacterales > Bryobacteraceae > JALHNI01. The sequence continues at coordinate 32,190 of JALHNI010000050.1, read as the reverse complement.
AATGAGCGGAGGCTGACTGGCATTCGTCGCGTGATCTTTGGCGGGTTCCGGAACGTCGGCCGGAAGCCCATGCGAAGTGATCGGCGTGATGACCATCATGATCAATAGCAGGACCAGGAGGATGTCGATCAGCGGCGTAACATTGATAAGCGAACGTTGGGTGCCAGTGGTCATATTGGCTCTGACACCGACTGGCTCATGGGAGTTCCAGTAGACTTGTTGCGTGCAGCATCTGCTACGACCCTGCAATACCGAAGAAGCCCGCCGCAGCTTTGAAGACGCTCAGCCGTTTCGCCATCTCGTTTTGGATCAGTTTCTCACCGACTCCTTTTGCGCAGCACTGTCGGAGGAGTTTCCCAAATTCGACGAGCGCCAGGCGCTCAATGAAATGGGACTGGCTGGAGGCAAGGCCGTCGTTGAGTCACTACCGCAGATTGGTCCGGCTTACCGCCAATTCGACCAACTCATTCAGTCCTCCGAGTTCCTCGAACTTGTCAGCCAGATCACCGGCATTCCGCATCTGCTTTACGATCCGCACTACTTCGGCGGAGGCACGCATGAAAACCGGCACGGACAGGATCTCGACATCCACGTCGACTTCAACTATCACCCGAAGAATCAAACTCACCGTCGCCTGAACCTGATCATTTTCCTCAATCCGGAGTGGGACCCGGCCTGGGGCGGATGTCTCGAGTTGCATAAGAATCCCTGGGGAGACCGGAAAGACGACCAAACGGTAAGCGTTACGCCGTTGCTGAACCGCTGCGTCATCTTCGAAACCACTGAAGCCTCCTGGCATGGCTTTCGCCGGATTCAAGTCCCGGAGACGCACCGCAGCACTTCCCGGAAGTCTTTGGCGATCTACCTGTACACGAACGAACGACCGGCGGAGGAGACGGCCCCGGCGCACAGCACCGTTTATGTACCCTGGCGTCTGCCCGCCCACCTGCAGGCCGGCCACACCCTGACCGAAGACGACGTCGCCGCCCTGGACGAACAGTTCTCTCGCCGGGACGAGTTGCTGCGCTTTCTATACGAGCGGGAGAAGGAGTTTACGGAAGTGCGGGAAGGGATGTTGGCTTCCCATTCTTACCGGCTTTCGCGTACATTGCTGGGTCCAGCGATTTGGCTGAGAAGGAAGTTTGGTAGCGCTAAGGGGAATCGAACCCCTATTTAAGCCTTGAGAGGGCTCTGTCCTAACCGTTAGACGATAGCGCCACGAGAAACGAACGCCTTCAGTATACCCTGCGATACAATCTTGGAGCAATGCGCAAATCCCTTCTTTTGGTCGCCTTGACGGCCTTCGCCGCCACCCGGCCCGCTGACCTTCCTTTTGAGAAGAAGACCCTCGATCTCGGCGGCAACGAATCCGCCGCCATCGCGGACCTGAACGGCGACGGAAAGCTTGACATCATCGCCGGCGAGAACTGGTACGAAGGCCCCTCCTACAAGCAGCATCGCTTCCGCGAGTTCGAGTACGCCAACAACTACGTCGACAATTTCTCTGACCTGCCGGTCGATTTCGACGGCGACGGCCATACAGACATCGTCTCTTGCGCCTGGTTCGGCAAGTCGCTCACCTTCTGGAAGAATCCCGGCAAGGCTCGCGGCACCTGGAAGCGGGAGTTTATCCAGGAAGGCTTCAATGTTGAGTTCTGCTTCCTGGTCGACCTCGACAACGACGGCAAGGCGCTCGAGGTGATCCCACAGTTCGGCAACCTGCCGGCACCGATGAGTTGGTATGAGTTCAAGGGCGGCAAGTGGGTGAAGCACGAAGTGGCCAGCAAGAGCTTCGGCCACGGCATCGGCGTGGGTGACGTGAATGGCGATGGACGCAACGACATCCTCACGCCCACGGGCTGGTTCGAAGCGCCGGCTGACCCGCGCGCCGGCAACTGGATCGCCCACGACGACTTTGTTCCGCTCGGTTTCAAGGCCCTCAGCTTTATCCATGTCCTTGATGTCAATGGCGACAAGAAGCCCGACGTCATCACCGGCAACGCTCATGACTACGGCTTGCTGTACCTCGAGAATCTCGGCGACGGCAAGTGGAAGAAGTTCATCATCGACGAAAGCTGGAGCCAGCCACACGCCATCACGCTCGTCGACCTCAACAAGGACGGCAAAATCGACATCGTCACCGGCAAGCGCTACATGGCGCACAACGGCAAGGATCCCGGCGAGCGTGAACCGCTCGGCATCTACTGGTACGAGAGCATCCGCACACCCGGCAAGCCGATCGACTGGGCACGCCACATCATCGACTTCAGCAGCCGCACCGGTGCCGGTATGCAGATCCCGGTCGCCGACCTGGACGGCGACGGCGACCTCGACATCGTCACTCCCGGCAAGAGCGGCCTGTACTTGTTCGAGAATAAGAGCAAATGACCAGACGCACACTTGTTGCCGCTGCTCCAGCGGTCCTGCTCGCCCAGGGGCCATCCGATGAACTTCGCGTTGCTTTCATTGGCGTCGGCAGCCGCGGCAGCGGGCTGCTGGCGGCCATGTTGAAGGCCAAGGGCGCCCGCGTTATTGCGATCGCCGATCTCGACGAGGCCCATCGCAACGCGGCCGCCGCTCGAGTGAGCGACGCCGGCCAAAGCAAGCCGGCGCTCTATGCCGATTTCCGGAAGATGCTCGATGAGCATAAGGAGATCGACGCCGTCGTCATCGCCACGCCGGTTGACACGCATAAGATGATCGCGATCGCGACGCTCGAGGTGGGCAAGAACGTCTATCTTGAGAAGCCAGTGGCGCTGAATCCGTCCGAGTGTGCACAGGTAGAGGTGGCGGCCAAGTCCGCAAAGGGTATCTTGCAACTTGGATTTCAGCTCCGTCACGATCCGGCCCGCGCCGCCTCAATGGCGCACTTGCGGAGCGGCGCGCTCGGCAAGGTGATCTACTTGCATGCCCATCGCCACACCGGCGATCTGCCGCACACCTCGGATTGGTACTTCGACAAGAAACGCTCCGGCGACATCATCGTCGAGCAGGCTTGCCACATCATTGACCTGATGGTGTGGGCGGCGGGCGGTCCGCCGGCGACAGCGTATGGCTCCGGCGGCATCAATTTGCTCAAGGACGATCCGAAAGGCCGCAGCATTCTCGACAACTACAGCGTCATCTACGAATGGGTTGACGGCAAGCGGTTCAACTTCAGCCAGCTTTACTTTGACCCGCCAGGCTTCTCCGGCATCAAGGAACGAGTCTACGCCGAAAAAGGCGCGGTGGACTTGGCCACAGGCACCGTCTACCACTTGGACAAGAGCCCGAACACCAAGCTCGACTTCGCACCGGGCGATAGCACCCTGTTGGCGCTCGAAGCTTTCCTCGACAACGCACGCGGCAAGAAACTGCCGCTCAACAACGTCACGAGTGCGCGGCAATCCACCTTGGTCGCCATCATGGGCCGTACGTCGATTTACGAGAAACGCGTCGTCAAGTGGAGCGAGATCGCCTAGTCCGCCGCTCCCGCCTGCCAACGTGAAAGAACGCTCACCACTGCGCAATTGGGCTGAGAGCGCGGTCGCACGCGCGGCGCTCGGGCTGGTGGCTTCTCTGCCTGCAGGCCCTTCGTTGCGCGTCGCCATCGGCATCGCCCGGCTGTTTGACCGTGTCGCACCGCGCCTGCGCCGGACCGCCCGCGAGAACCTTCTGCGAGCGGGCTACGCCGAACCTGAACCGATTGTCGATGGCGTCTTTGTCTCGCTCGGCAGGCTTTTGCATAGCTTTGCCCACTTTCCCGGTATCGACAAAACGAATGTCCGGGAGTGGATCGACTACGAAGGCTTCGAGCATTACGCGGAGGCTAAACGCCGCGGTAAGGGTGTTCTCTTTGCCACCGGGCATCTCGGCAACTGGGAGCTCTCGGCTTTCGCTCACGCCTTGCTCACCGAACCCATGCAGATCGTCGTCCGCCCGCTGGACAACGTGAGTCTCGACCGTTTCGTAGCTGCGCGTCGCGCCCTCTCCGGCAACGGCGTCATCGAGAAGAAGGACTTCGCCCGCGGCCTTCTGCGCGCCCTGCGGCAGAACGAAGCCGTGGGGATTCTGGTGGATCAGAATGCGCTCGCGAACGAGGGAATCTTCGTCGATTTCTTTGGGACACCAGCCTGCACGTCGCCCGTCTTCGCCAAGATCGCAGCCCGTTCCGGCGCCACCGTCCTTCCCGGTTTCGCCGTGTGGCGCGACGGCCGTTTCGTCCTCAAGTTCTACCCGCCCCTGGAGATGACCGGCGATGAAATTGCGGACACCCAACTCGTCCAAAGCGCCGTTGAACGCGCCGTTCGCGAATTCCCCGATCAGTGGCTCTGGATCCACCGCCGCTGGAAGACTCAGCCGTAATGTATATGATGGACGTATACTAGAATTGTGGCGAAGGCGGATCCGCTTGCGAGTTGTACAGGGTTTGACTGGGACGATGCCAATATCGCAAAGAACTGGGAGCGCCATAGCGTCAAGCCAGAAGAGGCGGAAGACTTGTTTTTCCACTTGCCGCTTGTGGTCCGGAGCGATGTCCGGCATTCGCAGCGGGAGAAGCTTTACTATGCTCTCGGACAAACGACCGCAGGCCGGTTGCTCTTCACCGCATTTACCATCCGCCGCCTCAAGATACGCATCATCTCGGTCCGAGACATGAATCAGAATGAAGCAAAGATTTAGCGTCGATATGAAGAAAATTCCTGAATTCAAGAACGAGGATGATGAGCGAGCGTTCTGGGCAACAAAGGACTCTACGGAGTACATCGATTGGACGGCAGCTAAGCCCCAAAAGCTCGTGAAGCTCAAGCCATCCTTGAAGACCATCTCCCTGCGACTGCCGTTGGCCATGATCGAGGATCTGAAGGTCCTCGCGAACCGGCGCGACGTCCCCTACCAATCGTTGCTCAAAGTGTTTCTGGCGGAAAGGCTGGCCCAAGAACAACAGCCGCCGTCTCGTTAGCGCCGGTAAACCACCCTCCCATCCAGCACAGTAATCACCGGCTCGATCTTGGCAATGTCGTCCTCGGGACACTTCAGGTAGTCCCGATCCAACACGACCAGGTCAGCCAACTTGCCCACCTCGATTGAGCCCTTTACCTTCTCGCCGAACTGGCGATGCGCGCCCCAGATCGTGTACATGCGCAAAGCCTCCTCGCGCGTCACGCGCTCTTCCGGATAGAGCACCGTGCCCGCCGCCGTTTTGCGCGTCACACTCGTCCAGAGCCCCATGAACGGGTTATATGGGTTCACCGCGGCGTTCTTGTCATGCCCGATCATGTGATCGCTCCCACCGGCCACCAGAATCCCCGCATTCAGGTACGAGCGCAACGGGAAGAAGTAGCGCATGCCCGGCAGCGTGAAAACCTTCGTCAACGCCGGACCGTCGAAGTACAACCATGCCGACTGAACATCCTCCATCACGCCCAGCCGCTTGGCCAACGCAATCGACTCGGCATTCTGGAAGCTGCCATGGATGACGTGCGCCCGCGTTGGAGCAATCGGAAACTCCTTGTCGATCCGCTCGAGAGCCGCGAGAAAGCCATCGATCGCTGCCCCGCCCTGGGCGTGCGAAGCCAGCTGCCACCCACGGGACCGCGCCTCTCGCAGCAGCGTATAGAGCTTGTCCGGGGCGGAAAACAGTTGCCCCCGGTCGTCCGGATTCGTCATGCCGTAGAGTTGCTTGCCATAGGCGCCATACGGGGCGCGCTGATACGCCGTGCCGATCGTCATGCCGCCGTCCATGTTCACTTTCAGGGCTCCAAAACGAAGCCAATCGTCGCCCGTATTCGTCGTAAACTTCGCGGCCCGCACCGCGGCCAGCAACTCCTCAAGTGGCTTGTTGATGTCATGCCACCAGGTCATGGCCACCCGCACCGGCAGCCGCTTCTTGGCATATAGCTCCTGGTAGAGTTCCACTTCGTCGGTCTCCGCCCCGCCTTCCGCCACCGAGGTCAGCCCCGCCCGGACGTAGCGCCGCAGCATCTTTTCCAGGGCGGCGAGTTGCTCCGTATGGGTGTAAGGCGTGGCCCCCTTAAGATGCGGGTTCAGCAATACCACGGCATTCTTCAGAACGCCGTTCGGCTCGCCATCGGATCCCTTCACGATCTCACCCCTCGAAGGGTTGGGCGTGTCCTTGGTGATGCCGCACTTCCGCAGCGCGAACGTATTCAGCACCCGGACGTAGGCCCCCACATCGAAGTGCACCGGATGCTCTCGAACGATATCCAGCAGTTCCTTGGTCGGCATGCGCTGTTCTTCGAACCGTGTGGGGAACGAACGCGGAATCTGGATCCACTGGCCCTTGGGAACGATGCGTTCCTGCTCCTGCAGGTAACGGCGCACGTCCGCGAAGGAACTGATGCGGGGCAGCGGCGAACGCTCCTCGCTGAGCCCGGCTTCGAGCGGATGCACGTGGCTGTCGATCAGGCCCGGAATCACCATGCCGCCGCCCAGGTCGATCGCCTCGGTACGGGTTCCTCGCTCTTTGGCCAGCAATTCCCTGGTCGTTCCCACCGCGACGATCCGGTTGCCTTTCACCGCTACGGCTTCATGAATCGCGAACTTCGCGTCCACGGTCACCACGCGGCCGTTGTAGAGCAGGAGGTCGGCATCAGCACTCAGGAAGAGAGCGGCAATCAAGGGTCCCATGAGGGCTGATCTTAGCAGAAGGAGTGGCATACACTTGTCGAGTATGCTGCGACGACACTTTGTACCCACCACGCTTTCCGGACTTGCGTGGGCGCAGGAGCGGCCGAAGCGGGTGGGGCTGATCGGCTGCGGCTGGTACGGCAAGGCGGACTTGCTGCGCCTGATTCAGGTGTCGCCCCTCGAGGTGGTTTCGCTGTGCGATGTAGACTCGCGCATGCTCTCCGAGGCGGCGGACATCGTTGCAGGACGCCAGCGCTCGCAGAAGCGGCCCACGACCTTTTCCGACTATCGCAAGATGCTGGCCGCCGGAAACCTGGACCTGGTGCTAATTGCAACACCGGACCATTGGCATGCCCTGCCCATGATTGAGGCGTGCAAAGCCGGCCTCGACATCTACGTCCAGAAGCCGATCGGCGTCGACGTGGTTGAGGGTCAGGCGATGGTCGCCGCTGCCCGCAAGTACAACCGGGTCGTCCAGGTGGGGACCCAACGCCGGTCGACGCCTCATCTGATCGAAGCGCGTGACCGCATCATTCGCGAGGGCAAGCTGGGCCAGATTGGTGTGGTGGAAATCTACTGTTACTACCATATGCGCGCGAAAGCCAACCCGCCCGACTCGGCTCCGCCATCCCATCTGGACTACGAGTTCTGGACGGGGCCAGCCCCCATGCGGCCCTACAACCCGCTGGTTCATCCTCGCAGTTGGAGGGCCTTCATGGAGTACGGCAACGGCATCGTGGGCGACATGTGCGTTCACATGCTCGATATGACCCGGTGGATGCTCGACCTTGGCTGGCCGCTGAGCGTCTCCTCCATCGGCGGCATCCTGATCGACAAAGCCAGCAAGGCCAACATCACCGACACGCAAACGGCAACCTTCGATTTCGGCAATCTGAAGGTCGTCTGGCAACATCGCAGTTACGGCGCCCCGCCGGACCCCAAGTATCCCTGGGCGGCGACGTTCTACGGCGACAAGGGCACGCTAAAGGCCGGCGTGATGGGCTATGACTTCATCCCGCTGGACAAGTCCGTCGCGCCGGTCCACAAAGACGTCACCTACGAGTTCGAGCAGTATCCGGAAGACCGGACGGAAAAGGATCTGGAACGTCATGTAGCGCCAGCCATCCGCGGCCATATGCGGGACCTGCTGTCTAATATTGCCTCACGCGGGCGCCCCGTGGCCGACATCGAGCAAGGCCACATCTCCACCACCAGTTGCATCCTCGCGAACCTCTCGCAGCAGCTCAACGGCAGGACACTCTTCTGGAATCCGACCACCCATCAGGTGACCAACGACCCCGCCGCAAACCGCCTTCTGCGGCGGCCGTACCGTTCACCGTGGACCCATCCCGACCCCAAACGGGTATAACTGAATGGCCATAGATAGTAAGGAAGTATTAACGCATGTTAATGATTGAGCTAGGTTCGATCTCCGATCGGTTTAGTGTAAAATAATGATGACCTTGGATTTATGTCTCCGGTTCAAAGCGGCATTACCCCCATGGAAAAGCAAGTACAACAACAACAAAATATTCAAGAAGCTTTTCTGAACAACGCACGAAAAGAAAAGATCTACCTCACCATCTATTTGATGAGTGGCGTGAAACTTTCCGGGCGCATCAAGAGTTTCGACAAGTACTCCGTCATCCTTGAAGCCAACAACCAGGAACAGTTGATCTTCAAACACGCCATCTCCACCGTGGTGGTTTCCCGCAATACTGTGCATTCAGGAATGCACGCGGCTGCGGGCCAGTCGAGCCACGCGGGCGGACCTCACCCGGTGCCTGGAGCGCCGCCACCGCCGCCGATTGAAGTCGGAGAACGCTAGACCCACTGCCTCGTCCAGCCAAAGAAACCGCGATCCTCGTGGGCCTGCACGTCAAACGACGCCCTTCCGCAGGTCATCATTCCGAGCCTGAAACTACGCCTGAAGAGTCCCTGGAAGAACTGGCTGTGCTTGCCGAAAGCGCCGGCGCGACCGTGGCGGACCGGCTGCTGCAATCCCGCGGGGCTGCCGATTCAGCGACCTTGATCGGGTCAGGCAAACTGACCGAAGCGCAGGCGATGGTGGCCATGCACTCCGCGCAAACCGTCATCTTTGACGGCGATCTGAGTCCTTCTCAGCAGCGCAACCTCGAGACGGCGCTGGAGTGCAAGGTCATCGACCGCACCCAGCTCATTCTGGATATCTTCGCGAGCCGTGCCCGCACGCGAGAGGGCCAGTTGCAGGTGGAGCTCGCGCAGCTCAACTACATGCTTCCGCGCCTCTCCGGCCAGGGGATCGCCCTATCCCGGTTGGGTGGCGGGATTGGCGCTCGAGGCCCGGGCGAAACAAAACTCGAGACCGATCGCCGCCGCATTGGCCATCGGATCGCCAAGATCAAGCGCGACATCGAGCATGTCCGCGCCGGACGCGCGATTCAACGCCATCAACGGCAGAATGTTCCTCTCGCCACCATTTCGCTTGTGGGCTATACGAATGCCGGGAAGTCGACGCTGTTCAACCGGCTGACAAGCGCATCAGTGGAAGCCGACGCGCGGATGTTCGCTACGCTGGACCCGACGGTGCGGCACTTGGTGTTGCCGTCGAAGCGCAAAGTGCTGTTTTCTGACACCGTCGGATTTATCCGTGGTCTACCGACGACGCTCGTCGATGCCTTCCGGGCGACGCTCGAAGAAGTGGTCGAGGCGCGGTTGCTGCTGCATGTCGTGGATGCGTCATCGCCGCACGCACCGCTGCTGGCGTCCCATGTGCTGAAGGTGCTGGAGGAGATCGAGGCCTCCCAGACACCTCAGTTGTTGGTGCTCAACAAGATCGATCGGCTGCCCGAGGGTTTGGCGGATGTGGCTAGCGTCGCCCGCCGGGTGCTGGGTGACGCGCGCGCCGAGGAGTCCCCCACGGCGGTTGCGGTATCGGCCATGACCGGCCAAGGCTTCGATCAGCTTCTGACGCGAATCGACCAATTGCTCTCGCTGGATCCGGTAAAGCCCGCCGTCTTCCGCATCGCCGCCTCCGATGGAGCGGCGCTGCACATCGTCCATGAACGGACGAAGGTGCTTTCAAGCCGGTATGATGACACGGACGTCATCCTTGAGACCGAGGCGCCGGAAAGCGTCCGCCGTGAACTCGCGGAATACCTCACCTAAGCGGCGAGGTATTGATGAACCGTCTGGATAAGTTCTTGCGATTGCACTGGTTTCGAAAGAAACGCCTGCATCCCATGCTGGCGGCAAAGTTCGTAGAATTCACTTGAAGAATTGGCCGTAAGGGCAAGAATCGGGACAGCTTCATAGCCAGGAAGTTTTCTCAGCCGATGAGTAGCCTCAAAGCCGTCCATGCCGGGCATTTGCAAGTCCATCAGAACCAGATCGTAACGGTAACCTGATGCTGCTTTGAGAGCCGCCATGCCACTGTCCGCACAGTCGGCTTCAAAATCATTGCGCTCCAACATGTGCACGACGATCATCTGAGAGACCTTGTTGTCTTCCACCAGCAAAATGCGCGGCTTGCCTTGCCGCAGGTTTCGAGGGGTTGCAGTTCCCAAAGCGTCGTCAGCCGGAATGAGCGGCAGGCGGACGATAAAGCTACTACCCTTCCCGAGTTCGCTCTCCATGCGGACATCGCCGCCGAGCAGTTGAGTCAGTTCGCGAACCAACGCCAAACCGAGTCCCAGCCCCTGGTATTGGCGGGAGAGGCCGCCTTCGAGTTGCTCAAAGCTTTCGAAAATGCGTTCCCGCATTTCGGGCGCGATGCCGATTCCAGTATCAGCCACGATGATTTCAATCCACTCACCGGCGTGGTCAAGCTCACGGTGCCGGCGAACGGAAAGGCTCACTTGCCCGGTCGCGGTGAACTTGGTGGCGTTCGAAAGAAGCTGCGAGATCAGCCGACGGAATCGCACCTCGTCACCGGAGATAAGGTCCGGCAGGCTCCGATCCAGCCGCAACTCGAAGTCGAGCCCTTTCGCCCGTGCCTTGGCCTCATACTCCGCGGCCAGTGCGTCAACGGCCCGAACCACCTGAAACGGGGAGCGTTCGGCACGAGTATTGCCCGCACTGAGAGAGGCATACTCCAGCGTGGCACTCAGGATGTCGTAGAGCGTGTCCGCGCAAGAACGGGTGATCTCCAAATATTCGCGCTGCTCAGCCGAGAGAGTCGTCTCCGCCAGAAGGTCCGTCATTCCCAGAATCCCGGTCAGGGGAGTACGGATCTCATGATTGAGGCTGGTGAGGAATTGCCCCTTCAGCTGTTGAATCTCATCCTTGGGCGCGATGGCAGACGGGGGTGGGCCCGCAACTGGCAAGTTTCGCCGTGTCCATGGGGGAGCCTCTCGTTCCAACGCCAGGATCGAATCGTCCTGGGGTGAGGCATCGCCGAAGTTGTCGAGGTGGTGGCCGTCCATGAGTCTAAAAGGAAGCGATCGATTCCACCGCTTCCTAAGTGATTAAATCGGCCTGAACTGAGGAAAAGTTTAGCGTTCGGCGTGAGAGGATGGACTTGACCACCGGGAAATAGAGGACTTCACCTTAGGCGTCACTGTTGAATATGCCGGTAATCGACCCGAGACCGCTGCGCTCGTCGCCTCCGCCAGTGGCGGAAGGCGCGAGTTCGCGGCGCAGTTTCTCCAGCGTCATGCTCTGTATGATGGCCCTTCCTGGACCCTGCAAGGTGGCCAGAAACAGGCCTTCGCCACCGAAGATCGCCTTTTTGATGCCCCCCACAAACTGGATGTCATAGGAGACGCTCTCGTCGAACGCCACGATGCAGCCCGTATCCACCTGGAGCACTTCGCCGGCCTTCAGGTCGAACTCGATAAAGTCGCCGCCGCCGTGAATAAACACTGTGCCGAGACCGGACAGCCGTTGCAGAATAAAGCCTTCCCCGCCAAAGAAACCGACGCCCAGCTTCTTCGTGAAGGCAATATTCAGGCTGACGCTCTTCTGAGCGGCGAGAAAGCTGTCCCGCTGTACCAGGATGGAATGGCCGGCGCGCAGTTCAAAAGGTTGAATCCGGCCCGGATAACTGCCCGCAAAGCCGACTTCGCCCGCGGAATTGGCGTAGAAGTACGTGAGAAAGAGGCCTTCTCCCATCACCTTGCGCTTGAGAGCTCCGAGCAGCTTCTCACCGATCGAACCGCCACTCATGCGCGTCTCCCAACTGATGGCCGGCGTCTTGTAGAGCATCTTGCCGGCTTCGGCGAACAACTCCTGCCCCGGCTTCAAACGGACCCGGACGACCTGCAAATTGTCGCCCTGAATCGTGAAATCGAGCGCGGTGGGCACCTCCAGCGGAGGAGGCACAGGTGGTCCGCCGGCGACGGCCAAAGCCGCGCCACACTTCGGACAAAACCTTGCGCCATCAGCCAATTGCGCGCCACAAGCGGTACAGAATCCCATGTTGTTACAAACTCCTCGACTCCCCGTATTCTACAATCGAGCTAGCGGCGCCTGCCGCTGCCCGCGTCCCCGATCGTTCTTCCCCACACCAACATGAAACGAAATCTGTCTCTATTTGTTCTGGCTATTTCACTTCACGCCGCTGATCCGCAGCGGGGCTGCGGCACGATTCCCGGCAAGGAAGCGGCCGCGCGACTGGCACACGCACAGAATCTGCGATTGATGCGCACCGCAAAGACGCGCGCGGTGGCGCTATCCAACCCGGCCAAGGCCGTTGGCGACCTGATCGTAATGGATGCCGGCAATGGCATCGTCGCTCAACGGAACCCCTTCAACCTGGATCGCCAGGTGCTGCGGTTCTCGCCGCAGGATAATGGCTACCGATTTGTCGCGGAGCCCGGTGAAGTGGAGGATCTGGCCGCCCAGTCCACGGTGGTGACCGGCCTGGGCGACGACGATTCGCGCGAAGTCGCCCTACCGTTTGCCTTCCCTTTCCAGGGCCAGAGCCGGAACCGCCTGTTTCTGAACTCGGACGGCAACCTGACGTTCGAGCGTGGAGATGGCATCACCAGCGAACGTTCGCTCGGACGCTTCACCGCCGGACCGCCGCGCATTGCGGCCCTGTTCATGGATCTGGACCCCAGTGCTGGAGGCCAAGTGTCCTACTTGAGCAACAGCGAGCGCATGGTCTTCACCTGGAATCGGGTTCCCGAGTATCGATTGACGGGCGGCGGATTGCCGAACACCTTTCAGATCCGCCTGTACCGCGATGGACGGATTGAGTTCGCCTACGGAGGAGTGAATACGCTTGAAGCCGTCGTGGGTCTTTCGCGGGGCGAGGTCGGCAACCCGGCCCAGGTGGTTTCGTTCACGGGCGGTAGCACTGGCGTGTTTTCCGGCTCTGTAGCGGAATTGTTCACACTCGGGGACGATCTCGACCTGGTGACGCTGGCGCAGCGCTTCTACACTCAGTTCGACGATGCCTACGATTTCCTGGTGGTGTACAACACGATGGGGATGTCGGCAGGCGCCGGCGTGGTCGCGTTTGAGATCACCGTCCGCAATGATCGCAGCGGCTATGGAGATCTTCCCGCCAGCACGGGCGCGGAATATGGATCGAAGCAGCGGCTGCAGGCCGTACTGAACATGGGTCCGACTTCGCAGTATCCGGCGGACCCGTTTGGCATCGTGCCATCGCGGGGCACGGCTGGAGATACGCCGCTGTCCATTCTCGGCCACGAGGCCGGGCATCTTTTCCTGGCGTATGCAAGCGTCCGGGATGCCGCCAACGCCGACGCGCGCCCCATGCTGGGGGGGCAACTCGCGCACTGGAACTTCGCGTTCAACTCGGAGGCCTCTCTGCTGGAGGGCAACCGAATTGTCGACCACGGGCCCTCGGCTTCGCCCCGCTTCGAAACCGTAGCCGCGGTGGAAGGCTACGCCCCGCTCGATCAGTACCTGATGGGCATCCGCGCGCCGGAGAACGTACCGCCAACGTTTCTGGTGACCAACTCGTCGCTGGGAAGCTTCAACCGGGGTCCGCAACGAGGCGTGCGGTTCGACGGCCAACGCCGGGATGTGGCGATTGAGGAGATCGTGCAGGCAGAAGGCCGACGCACACCTGACCATACGGTAGCCCAACGCCACTTCCGGTTTGCTTTTGTCGTCCTGACGGCCGAAGGAGTGGAACCGACCGCCGAGCAACTGAATCAGGTGGAACGGTATCGTCAGGAGTTTCCCGCCTACTTTGCGCGGGTGACTGACAGCCGAGCAACGGCCGAAACCCGCGTCCGGCGGGCATTGCGCTTCCGCGCTGAGCCGGCGTTGGGAGTGTTAGAAGGGCAGACGGCGCAAGCACGCATCGAACTGGACCGGCCGGCAATTGCCACGCTGACCCTGCGGCTGCGCGTCGCAACTGGAGCGGCTGCGGTACCGGAGACCCTAACGCTGCCCGTCGGCGCCAGTTTCGTGGACGTTCCTGTGCGCGGCGTGCGGGCGGCGGTCGACGAGATCACCGTAGAGACCGACGCGGCCGGCTACGAAGTGGGCCGTGTGAGGGTGCAAGTGGCACGGGCTGCCGCCGACCTCAGCGTGCGCATTGTGGAGGGAGAGCGGCAGATTCCGCGCGTGGGTGACGGTCCGGCGGTGGTGGCAGCCCGGGTGGTGGACTTGAACCAAGTGGTGTATCCAGGGCAGGAGGTGACGGCAACAGCTGTCGGCGGAGGCAGCGTGCTCCCCGAAAGACTCGTGGCGGATGAAGCGGGAGAGGTTCGTTTCCTGTGGTCGCCGGGGAGGAGCCTCTTCCTGCGTGCCGCCGGCGGCGCCGGCGCCACCGCGCGGGCCTTTTATACGCCGATTGTCTACGACGGCGGCGTCATCAATGCGGCCTTCCGCGACGCAACCAATCAGGGCCTCAGCCCCGGTGGGCTCACCAGCATCTACGGCATTGACCTGGCGACCGAGACGGCCCAGTCGGCAAACGGCGCCACTCTGCTCGGCAGTTCCCAGGTGCAGGTGGGAGGTGCTTCGGCGCGCTTACTCTATGTGAGTCCCACGCAGATCAACTTCGTGATGCCCGCACTCGCGCCGGGGGTCTATCCGATCACGGTGACGACGTTGGCGGGTACCTCCGCTCCCAAGCTGATCGCGCTGGACGCGGCCTGGCCCGGCATCTTCGCGGCGCGCGTGGTTGGCAACCAACTCGAGATCGACGCCACCGGCCTGGGCGCCAGCGGCACCGATCTGCGCGTCCGGTTGGGCGGCACCGAAGTCGCCTTCACCAGGCGAGTGCTCGTTTCCGCGATTACCCGACTCACCGCGGACATTCCCTCGGGCCTCACTGGGACCGTCGAACTTCGCCTCGAGGCGGCCGGCCGCCTCAGCAATGCGGTCACGGTGACGCTTCCTTAGGTACACTAGAGGTTGTCGCGTGGGCGCGTAGCTCAGTTGGATAGAGCATCAGCCTTCTAAGCTGAGGGTCGCAGGTTCGATCCCTGCCGCGCCTACCACCTCCAAAGTTCATCCAGCGTTATCTCAAGAGTCGTCAAGCCGAAACATTGGAACTGTAGCTTGAAGCGGTGAACCTTAGATCCTTATCCCTCCTCACACTTTTCAGCCTTCCCGCTCTCTCTCAGGGCCCAGATCCCAACCTGCGCATCTTACTTCCCGAACGTACCCGCCTGCTGCAAGGCCAACTAATTGACTTGGTGCTGGAAGTTCGCAATGCGACCCGTATCAGCAACGTCAGCGTGCGAGCCGGCACCGTCAATCTCAGTCCGAACTTCGGTCAACCAGTGGCGACAGCTCTCGACTGCGACATGTCCGCCGATGCCGTCATCCGCGCCGACTTACAAGCCTTCAACGTACCTGGCCAGATTGAACTGAATGTTTCCCTCACCGCCGACGGCGTGAATCTCAGCGACAAGCGTGTCGTCAGTGTTCAGGAATTCAACGCGAACTCACTCCAGCGACGCAACGTCGTCCTCTTTATCGGCGATGCCATGGGCACCACTTACCGCGACGCCGCCCGCCTGGTTTCGCGTTCGATTGTCGACGCCCAGGGTAAGAACACCTTCCGCGAGGGATATTTCGACAACTTACTCGAGATGGACAAGATGCCCGTGTCGGGTATGTCGATGACTTACGGCACCGACTCGATCGTGCCGGACTCGGCGAATACCGGGACAGCCTGGGCAGCTGGGAACAAGAGCTTCCTGAACGCGGTGAATACCTTCACCGATGGCACCGACTGCCGCTGGCGCTTCACCGGACTAACGAACGCATCGACCGAGCCGTTCATTCTGGATAACCCGCGCGTCGAGAACTTGTGGCAGTATCTGAAACGCCGCTACGGCTATCGGACGGGCATCGTCACCACCGCCGCCGTCACTGACGCGACTCCGGCCGTGCAAGGCGCCTATTCCGGCTTTCGGCAGACGCGTCTCGCCATCGCCCGTCAGTACGTAGAGAATCCAATGCTTGGTGGCCGCCCGGCGTTCGACGTGATCTTCGGCGGCGGCGGCGATCCGTTCACCGCGGCGGGCCGTCCCGACAAGCGCAACCTGATCGGCGAGCTACAGTCGCAAGGCTATCAGTACGTCACCACCGCCACCCAGCTTCGTCAGTTGGGCTCCGGCCAGCGGGCCTTTGGCCTCTTCAAGAGCGGCACGACGCCGCTGCCTGGAAGCAATGGCATTACCACCGCCGTGGATGCGAACATGGATGTCGCTTACGACAAGTTGGGCCTGCAGCGCCCCGCTTCCGAACCAGCCGCTAACCTGGGCAGCTTCACTGATCAGCCGATGCTCGAACTGATGACCCAAAAGGCGATCGAAATCCTTTCCAGCCCTTCTTCACCCGCTCCCTTTATCCTGATGGTCGAGGCGGCCTCGATCGACAAACAGTCGCACCCGAACAATGCGGCGGGTACCATCTGGGACACGATCGAATTGGACAAGTCCATCGGCGTCGCCCGCGCCTGGGCTGCCGCCCGGGAGACGAAAGATACCTTGATCGTGGTCACGGCTGACCATGACCAGTCGATGCACATCATCGGCGTCAGCAACGCGCCGGATTCCGAATACTTCAACCGGACGAAGAACGAGAAGATCTCCTATCGCACGGCGCGGGGTAACCAGGACTTTACGGTCTATGGCGATTCGCCCTCCAACGCCCGCGCGGGACTTCCGTTCATCAATGGCAGCACCGGCGCATCGAACAACGGCGGCTCATCCGGCATGCCGATGTCCTTCGCACCCACCAACTCCACGACTGACCCGGCGAGCAGCACTTACTCCACTTACTTTGGCTCGCCCGCCTATCCTCTCGACGCGCGCACCGGATACCCCGTGAACGCCGGGTCAGGACTTCGTCGTTTGGCCGTCGGCTTCCGCACGGGCGACCACACCGGTTCCAGCGTACCGATCACCGCGGAAGGCCCCGGCGCCTTCCTGTTCAATGGCTACATGGATCAGACGGATATCTTCTTCAAGATGGCCGCGGTGCTGAGCAATGATACGTCGGATATCGACCGCATGCTCAACGCCATTCTGAACAGCAACAAGTACCCGAAGTCTGTGGGCAAGTAATGCGGACTTTCTGTCTCCCATTTGGGGCGTGGCTTCTTGCCGCGCCCCTCTTCTTCCTGCTTCAGGCTGAAGACAAACAACCCGACCTTCTGCGTCTTTCCCTCAGGGAGGATGCGACCACAGTTGGACGATTGCTCGGCCCGCCGGCCCAAACTGGCGAAGCCGGGCCCGACCATTTCTCATGGTTCCTTCAGATCGGCATGGATGACCACCATGACTATAGCCACGTCCTGCTTTTTCGGAAGCAGGACCGGCAGTTAGTCAGTGTCACCCGCAACTACGAAGTTCCTCAGAACGTTGACCAGCTATTTCCCAAGGCATCCGGCCGGACTTACTATTGGGAACATGCCGCGCAACCACGCTGGCCCGTGCGGGTGAGGCTGCTGGACCAGGAGCGCGTCCTGGTGGCCATGGGCGTCGCGCAGCCTGGCGAACGGACCACCCAGGTATTGCTGATCCGGCGCAGCGCCTTGCCCCAGTACTTACCCTGGCTCGCAGAACAACTGCCTCGCCGCTAAGCGCGCACTCTCGTACTCAGCGAGTAACCAGGAGTTCGGCTCGGGAAGCCGGGAGACCACCTCTTGCGACCAATCGACATACTCAAGCAGGCGGGACTTCGGCCAACCCTTCGGCGGGGAGGCAGCCAGCGAGCGGACGTTGCTGATCTTGTCCGCTAGCTTGAGTGCCGCCATCCCGGTTCCCGCCAGGGCCGCCCTTTCCACTTGAAGGCGCTTCCGCTCTGCCTTCGGAAGGCTCTCGTCATCCGTTACGGATAAGACCAAGTCTGCAATCTCGACGCTAAACTCGGCGGCCAGCATTTCGTATGTGACGCCGACATCTTCGATGGTGTCGTGAAGATAGCCGGCAGCAATCACCGCAGCCGGACAATCGGCACAGGCCAGCAGATAACCAACTTCGATGAGGTGGTTGATATAGGGCGTCGCTTCGGAGTCTTTGCGCCGGTGGGCACGATGCGCGTGGGCCGCATAGTTGGCCGCCTTGGTCACCAGTTGGACGTCAGTCATTGAGCGGCTCGCCTTCGAATCGCAGATTGACGATTACGTCCTGTCCGGCCTCCGCATGGTGACGCACATGCAGGTTTCGCTGTTTGGCATCGTAGCGCCAAGTATGTTTGGTGGCGGACTCAACGCTCGCGGGAGCGTTGACGTGATGAATGACCCACTCATAGTCACGACTGACTTTGGACTCGGCCTCCAAGCGCAAGTAAATGCCAGCAGGAGAAGCATGTAACTGCGTCCACTGAGCGATTTCGTTTTCGTAGATGAAGAACTCGCCACCCAGCTTCGGGAAGTAATGAGCTTCGTAGAAGCCGTCACGGGCGAAAGGAACAAGGGCGCCGTTCTTGGCGAACACAGGTACGCCGGGGCCTTCGATCTGATGCGTCTGACGTCCTGGATAGGTGCGGTTCGTGCGTAAGTCGGTCCAGAGCCCCATGGGTAGCCGGACGGTGCGGGGAGCGTTGGGGGCGACGAGTAACTCGTCGCCCAGCATAAAGAGATCGGCGTGGCCGCCAGCCTCCAAGTCACCGGGATACTGCAGCGGAATCGGCCGGATCACCGGGTAGCCGCGGTCCTTCACTTCTTGCAGGTAGGTCACCAGATACGGTTCGAGCGATTTCCGCAGCGCGGTATCTTCGCCCATCATGGTCGGCATATAGTCGCACCATGGTTCGCGCCGCTCGCGGCAATCGACCAGCGGTACGGTGGTGCCCGCCAGACTGGCATGGATGATGGCGGGCAAAGAAAGTGGCACGGGTGTCGCGTACGGCGGTTTAGACAGGGCATTGAGACCGTGTGTGTGGGGGCGGGCCAGGAACCAGCGTTGCGGCACAACGTCCAAGTGGCGCTCATAGAGATCCTTGAGCCGGGGACCAAGATAGAAAACATACTCCACGAGATCCGGCGCTCCGCCCATCACGCGGAATCCGTTGGTGAGGTCGAAGGTGTAAGGCCCGCCGGCGTAAAAGGTAGCGTAGCCCCGACTGGAGATGGCGAACGCCGCGGAGGCAGTCATCTTCTGCCCACGCGCATCCAGGCGGAGATCTTCCCGGGGGCCGATTCCGTAGATCCGTTCGTCAGGGAGTAAAGCCCGCTCCAGTCCTCCGGTAGCAATCGACTCCCAATTAGTTAACCACAAACCGCGTTTGGTATCGAGCACCCGCAAGCGGAAGTCAGCGGGGTCCAGCTCGATCGAAAGGTTCGACGACTTAATGAGCAGATGCGGTTCGCGTTCGAGGATCTGATACTTCACTTCGGCGCCGATCGGCGGCGTCGGCGTCAGCTTGGCGCCGAACCTGCGAGCCACGCGGAAGCTTTGTTCCGAGATCCATTCAATTTCAGCGGCGCCATCCGGACGAGCGAATCGAATCGTATTGCCGTCGCGGGTCTGGGCGATCAGGCTGCAAGCCAACCAGAAGCCCAGTAACTTCATCCGACGCGTACCAACTGCACTTGCTCTTCGCCCGTCACCTGGGCACTTGTCTGTCCCACGTAGACGTTCACCTCCGACCGGATACCGAACTCGGGCAGATAGATACCCGGCTCCACGGAGAAGCAGGTTCCCGGAATCAGCGTGCGGGTATCATGCGTTTCGAGGTTGTCCATATTGGCTCCGGAACCATGCACGTCTTCTCCAATGGAATGGCCCGTGCGGTGGATAAACTGACCGGCGAACCCGGCCGCGCGAATCACGTCGCGCGCGGCATCGTCGATCTGATAGCCCTGCAAACCGGGGGCGGCGAAGTTACTCGCCCTGCGGCGGGCCTCCGTAACGACGTTAAACACATTCTGTACACGATCAGGCGGCGTAGCGCCGTAGTAACCCGTCCAGGTAACGTCGTAGTAGACTGAGCCGGGATGAGCCAGCTTGGCCCATAAGTCGATCAGGACCACGTCACCCGGATTGATGATTGCCGTCCGTTCGGCTGTGGGTTCGTAATGGGGATCGGAAGCGTTAGAATTCACCGCCACGATCGGACCGTGGTCAGTATATAGGCCTTCTCGCTCGAAGGCCTCACGAATCCACTGCTGTAGGGCGTACTCGGTCATTCCGGCGCGAATCGCTTGAAAGGCGGCACGGCGAACGGCATCTACGCGGCGGCCAGCCTCAAGATGGCCAGCGTATTGCTGTTCACTCCAGCGCGCTTCGAATTGCTGGAGTAAGTCCGCCGAAGTAACTACTTCCACGCCAAGACCACGAATCTGCTCGACGGTGCCGGCATCCACCAGTGACACGGTGAGGATGGCGCAGTTTGGCGAGTACTGCATCGCCACGGTGCGGCAACTGCCGAGTAACTCGCGCAGCCCCTGCGTGAGGGTTTCCCAACCGGAGTAAGAGTTCTTCATGCCCGGCAGGGCGTCGATCATGCCGGACTCGATCGCGTGTACCAGTTTGCGCGGCTCGCCTTGCGCCGGCACCAGATAGTACCAACGGCGGCTGGGCGTGCGAGGCGGCGTGAACTGGAGGACGCGGTAAGCGAGCGGGTCACGCAAATGATGATCGTAAAAAAGCCAGCCATCAAGGCCGGCTTCACGCAGAGCTTCTTGAATTTCTTGTACCCGCATGGGTAAGCACCTCAATATTTGCGGCGAGATCGACCACGCCGGCCAAGTCTTTCTGATGGGTTACTGTGAAGCCGAGCACGTCGTCCAGCCAATCCTGGCTAGCTCCGTTCGGATGTTGAGTCGCTACGGTGACGGTGTATTCGCCGCGCACCAGGTTCGCAGCAAGGTGGAAGCGGACGACCAGACAATCGCCCGCGTCAACCGCGCCAAGTTCGGAGCCTTCCACACGGGTGTTGGTGCCATAGACATCAATGCCCTGGCGATTCCGAATGAGCAAGCCGCAGACCGGGGCGGCTTGGGCGGTGTGAAACTGAAGGGTGAGCTCAACAGTGAGCGGCTCGCCGCTGGAGAGACGGTCCGCCGGTAAGAGCTTGACGCCGGTGATTCGGCTTTCGCCATCGCCATGCCGCACCGGACCCAGCGATGGCTCCGGCGTCTCATCCTCAGGGGCGAGGACGTGCGCAACGTAGCGATTGATGGCCTCTTTGGTTTCGCCCACATATTGCGCTCGGCCATTCAGCAGGAACATCGCGCGATCGGCCAAACGCTTCACGAGACCGAGGTCATGCGAGACAAAGAGCGTGGTGACACCGCGTTGCTTGAGTTCGTCAAACTTTCGAACGCAACGATTGGCGAAGCGGGCATCTCCCACGGCGAGCGCCTCGTCGACAATCAGGACTTCCGGCTCCACATGAATCGCGGTGGAGAAGGCCAGGCGCACATACATGCCCGTGGAATACTCCTTCACTGGCCGGTCAAGAAACGGGCCGATTTCAGCGAAGGCCTCGATTTTCGGCAAGGCGCGCTCGATCTCCTTGCGGGACAACCCCAACAGTTCGGCGTTCAAGAAGACGTTCTCGCGCCCGGTGAATTCGGGGTTAAAGCCCGCGCCGAGTTCGAGCAAGGCGGCAATGCGGCCCTGCACGCGGACAAGCCCGCGGGTGGGCGGCAGGATGCCGGCGACGATCTGCAGCAGGGTGCTTTTGCCGCAGCCGTTCGGTCCGACGAGGGCGAACATCTCGCCAGGCGCGACGTCGAAACTAATGTCGGTCAGCGCGGCAAAGTCCGTGTGGCGCTGGCCCATCAGCGGCAGCGACTCAACCAGCCGGTCCACGGGCTTGGCATAGAGCGGATAGACCTTGCTGAGATTGAGGACAGAAACCATCGCGCCTCTTCAGGGTAACTTAGTCTGAAGTTCGTCTCGAAATCCTGCCAGTCGATTATCCGGAGAGCGCAGGCAAGAAGACTCAGGGTTGCAGTTTCTTCAAAATGTGCCGAGCCAAGTTCTCATTGATCTCGCGATGCCGGGGCACAGTTGGGCAACACGAGTCTTTGGGTTTTCGTACCAGTCATGCTTACCGCCGTGCCGAATCAAGCGGCGACCGATCTCTTCTAGCCGGCGGATCAGATCGGTTCTCTTCACGAAGACAATGAGAGTTCAGCCACTCTGCGGATTCCAGAGATTTCGCCGCTGGTTAAGTCCAGGTATAAATCCTTCAGGTGCGCCTGAAGGTCCTCGAGGGTCTCGCCCTGCGTCAGGTATTCCGGGAACTCATCGAAGTAGCCCAGCCAGTCGCCGCCATCCTGCCAGTAGACGTATCGTGCAGTCGCCATACTTGGATTGTACAGTTTACGGAAGTTTTCGGGCTGGTTATCGACTAGGCCAGCAGCTTCACGACATCCATGCGCGTGGCTTTCGTGGAGTCGATCTCAATGCCGAAGCCGGGACGGTCAGAGAGCGCGATCTGGCCGTTCACCGGAATCGGCGCGTGCTTCTCAAAGTGGTAGTAGCTCTGCATCTTGAGAATAAGAAACTCGTTCAACGGGCAGGTCATCGGCGACTGGCTGGCGGAAACATGCATGGCGGCATGAACGCTGTGTCCGTGCGGGATCAGTTGGGCATCGAACGACGAGCAGAGGGTAGCGATCTTCACCAGTTCCGAGACGCCGCCGCACCATTCCGGATCGGCCTGCACCACGGTGATCGCTTCGTTGCGCAGGAATCGCTGCACTTCCCAGCGTCCGTAGAAATGCTCACCCGTAGCGACAGGAACGGAAGTGGCCCGCCTGAGGGCAGCGAAGCTTTCGAGCTTATCGGGATGAAACGCCTCCTCAATCCAGCGCGGCGCAAAAGGCTCCACGCGTTTGGCCCACATGGTGGCGTAGTTAAGGTCCCAGCCCATGAAGGCGTCGAACATCAGGTCGACGTCCGGCCCCACGGCTTCGCGGAGTGTGCGGACGAGGTTGACGTTTTTCTCGAGCCCGGAGAGTCCGTCGCCAGGACCGTAAGCGAGGAACCATTTCTGATGGCGGAAGCCCTGCTTCGTGAGGATGCGGGCGCGCTCAAAGATCCGGTCCGGTTCGACGGAAAAGCCGAGGGTGCTGCCGTAGACGGTAGCGGCGGCGCGAGTCGGGCCGCCCAGGAGGCGATAGACGGGGGCTTTGTAGTAGCGTCCACGCAGATCCCAGAGCGCGCAGTCGACCGCGGAGATGGCCATCATGAAATGGCTGGATCGCGAGTGGCGATTCAGGCGATGCATCTGATCCCAGAGCGCTTCGACGGCGAGCGCATCCTTGCCGCGCAGGAAAGGCGCGAGTTGACCTTCAACGACGATGGCGGCTTCTTTGTCGATGGGGCCGTAGAGGCCCTCAATCCCCTCGCCGGTCGTGATGCGCAGATAAAGCGCCGTCACCTTGGCACTGGCCGTCGTGAGCGTTCCGTCGCGGTACTCCTTAGGCCGCAGCGCATCGTAAACATGGAGCGGGTTCACCTGATGCTGGCGGTTCACGCCCGCTTCGGCAATGCGCTGGCCTTCGAGACGAAGGAATTCGACTTTCTCGATTGTCAGAGGAGCCGGGCGATCCTGCGCCCAAGCGAAGGGCGCGAAGGCGGCAGAGCCCAGCAGAGTTCGTCGGTTCATGGTGCTCATTATACTGATCCTGCTAGACTTAGCGTAGGGTGCCCATGATCTCGATCGTCATTCCGATACACAATGAAGAGCCCTCCATCCTGCCGCTCTACGACGGCCTCACGCAAGTGATGGAGTCCTTGGGCCGCCCCTACGAACTGATATTCGTTGACGATGCCTCGAACGACAAGTCGTTCGACCTGCTGGCGAATCTGGCCGAAACTGACGGGCACTTGAAGGTTATCCGTCTACGGCGCAACTTCGGACAGACTGCGGCCTTGTCCGCCGGTTTTGACGAGGCTCAGGGCACAATTCTGATTTCAATGGACGGTGACCTGCAGCACGATCCGGCCGATATCCCGAACCTGCTCGCGAAGCTGGAGGAAGGATACGACATCGCCAGCGGCTGGCGTAAGGATCGGGTGGACAATGCCGTCACGCGCCGCTTCCCTTCCCGGATCGCCAATTGGCTGATGTCCAAAGCGTCCGGCGTGGATCTGCATGACTTCGGGACGACGTTCAAAGCTTACCGAGCGGAGATCATTCGCGACATCAACCTCTACGGAGAGTTGCATCGTTTCATTCCGGCCCTGGCGAGCTTCTACGGTGCACGCATCATTGAGGTGCCGATTCGCAATATCACCCGGCCGGCGGGCGTATCTCACTACGGACTGGGACGTACCTTCCGGGTGCTGTTCGACATTCTGACGATTCGATTTCTGCTGAAGTACTTCACACGGCCCATGCACTTCTTCGGCATGGTGGGCCTGGTGGGCACGGTGTTGGGAGGGCTGATTATGGCCTACCTGACGGCGTTTAAGCTAATGGGCGGGCACTTAGTAGCCGAGCACGGTCCGCTGATGATCGCGGGTGCGCTTTTGCTGCTGGGCGGCCTGATGATGTTCTCTACGGGCATCCTGGGCGAGTTGCTGATGCGGACGTATTTCGAGAGCCAGGGCCGGCGAATTTACGCCGTGCGGGAGATCCGGCAGAAGAAGGGCGCGCAGTTGGCGGGCGGGTCCGCGCGGTAGCCTTACGCGATGATCTTGTGCGCCACCACGCCGGCCACGTCCGTCAGGCGGAAGTCACGGCCGGAGTAGTTGTAGGTCAGCTTCTCGTGGTCGAAACCGAGCAGATGCATGACGGTCGCGTGGAAATCATGAATGTGCATCCGGTCTTCCACTGCGTGATAGCCGATCTCGTCGGTCGCGCCATAGATGAAACCTGGCTTCACGCCGCCGCCGGCCATCCAGATTGAGTAGCCGTAAGGGTTATGGTCGCGGCCGTCGTTGCCTTGGGACACCGGGGTCCGCCCGAATTCGCCAGCCCAGATGACTAACGTATCCTTCAACATGCCGCGCGACTTCAGATCGCGCAACAGACCGGCGATGGGCTTGTCGACTTCCTTGGCGTTTTCGTTGTGCTTCACGAACAACTCACCGTGCTGATCCCATTTGTAGCTGTGGGTGCACTGCACGAACCGCACGCCGCGCTCCGACAATCTGCGAGCAAGCAGGCACTGCCAGCCGAACTCAGAGGTTTCCGGCGCATCCATGCCGTAGAGCTTCTTCGTAGCCTCCGTCTCCTGGTCCATGGAGAACGCTTCTGGAGCCTGAGCCTGCATGCGGAAAGCCAGCTCAAAGGCCTGAATCCGGGCTTCGAGTTCGGGGTCGAATTTCCGGACGGAGGCATGGCGTTGATTGATGTTCTGCAGCATGTCGAGTTCGAAGCGCTGCTGCTCCGGCGTATAGCCTCTGCGGAACAGGTACTCGATTGGCTGCTGGGCGATGTCCTTGGCCTCATGCCGGAATTGCCGATTGCCGTCCCCTGATAGGCGCCGGGCAAAAAGGCTGAAGCCCAGTTCTTCGCGCCGCCGTGCGAGAGCGCCGGCTTGATGGTGACGAAGCCCGGCAGATCCTGATTCTCCGTCCCGAGGCCGTATAGAGTCCAGGCACCCATGCTGGGACGCACGAAGGTGCTGGAGCCCGTGAAGGTCTGAAGCAAGGCGGCGCCGTGATCAACGCCTTCACCCACCATGGAGCGGACAACGCAGAGGTCATCGACGCATTCCCGGACATGCGGAAACAGGTCAGAGACGGGAATGCCGCTCTGCCCGCCATTCTTGAAGGCCCAAGGCGACTTCATCAGCGGCCCGGGATCGGCATCGGCGAAGGCGAGCGGACGTTTGAAGGGCAGCGGCTTGCCGTGCAGGCGGGTGAGCGCTTCCTTGGGATCGAAGGTGTCGACCGACGAAGGCCCGCCGTGCATGAAGAGAAAGATGACCCGCTTTGCTTTCGGCTCAAAATGCGGCTTCTTGGGCAACAGAGGGCTGGCGAGTTGGCCGCTGGCCGGGGCGCCCTGGCTCTGCTGCGCGAGCAGCCCGAGCATACCCAAATGACCGAAGCCGCAGGCGGCAGCGCGTAAGGCGCCGCGGCGGGTGAGGTTGCCGGATTGGGAAGAGAATAGCTTATGCATAGGGGTCAGTCCACGTAAATGAAGTCGTTTGAAGCCATCAATACCCGGGTAATGCTCTGCCAGGCGTCGCGCTCAGCTGAGTCACCGCCGAAGCGCTTCCGGTAGTTCTCGACGTAGGTCAACGCCGAGTCAGTCTCTTCGCCGGCCGGACGCCGGTTCAGGGTGCGCAGATAGATCTTCTCGATCCGTTCGCGAGGCGAGAGCGCCGCGTCGTCGAGCAAGGCCTTGGAGATCGATTGCGAACGGTCCGTCAGAAACTCGCTGTTCATCATGAACAGTGCCTGCGGCGCAATATTGGTCACCATGCGTTTCCCCTGCATCGTGGTGGCGTCGCCGAAGTCGAAGAGATTCAGCAGCGCCGGCAAGTTGGCGCGGCGGATGGGCAGGTACACCATGCGGCGCTTCTCTTTTTCCGGATTCAGGCTCAACCGGCCCGACGAATTCTCGCCATCCGTGCCGAAGCCGCTCTGCATCGTGCCACCCATCTTCAGATCGATGGAACCATCCGCCAACAGCAGTCCGTCGCGGATCTCTTCGATGTCCAACCGGCGACGGTTGAAGCGCGAGAGCAACCGGTTCTCAGGGTCCTTCTGGTTGGCCTCGGGCGAGACTTGGCTCGACATCTGGTAGGCGCTGGAGAGCAGGATCTCGCGATGCAGACTCTTCACACTCCAATTGTTCGCGACAAAACGACCGGCCAGATAGTCCAGCAAAGCCGGGTTGGTGGGACGTTCTCCCGTGACGCCGAAGTTGTCAGGCGTCCGAACGATGCCTTCCGCGAAATGGCGCAGCCAAATCCGGTTGGCCATCACGCGGGCGGTGAGCGGATTCTGAGGACTGGCGATCCAATCGGCTAACGCTAAACGACCGCTGCCAGAGCCCGGCTTGGGATCGTTGGGCCTCAGGAGAATCGCCGGAAATCCCTTGGGCGCCGCTTCGCCCAACGCGGCATAGTCACCGCGAATGAATACCTTCTGGTCGACAGGATCGCCATCTTCCACAGCGCAGGCCATCTCCGGCTCCGGCGGAGCGCTCTTCTTCAGGGCCTCCTGCTCCGCCTTCAATTTGGCGAGGGTCGCCTTGGCCTCGGCAGAGTAGATCGAATCCTGGTCAAGCAAAGAAACCCCGAACGGGGCACCGCGATCAATGTAGACGTCGAAGAAGAAGCCGTCCTCTTCGGCGTCGAACGTCGGACGAGGAGGAGGCGGCATGTCCATGTCCTTCAGCATCCGGCGAGCGGTGGCGCGCCACTTGCCCATCCGCTCATTCCACTTTCCGAGACGGGCAATGAAGTCGTGCTGATAGGTTGCAGCCGCCGCTTTCGCCTGTTCATCCGTGGCCGCTTGACTCCAAGGACCGAAGTGGGGTTTCGCGCGGGGATCCTGCTTCAAATAATTCACCCATTTATTCAGGATCTTGAGATCGAGCTTCCGTTCGGCGGACACCGTTTCCGGTACACCACCGGCCTTGACAGTCCGGGCGCCCAGCATGTAGTCGGCCAGCCGGGGAGCCAACGTCGCGATATAGCGCTCCTTCTCCTGCTCCATGACGTCTTCGATCTCAATCTTCTTCGCACTCAGCTTGTCCTGGTGGGCCTGATACTTCGCGTACTCTTCCTTCGGCACCAGGGGCACATAGAGCAGCTTCGAAACGTGGGTACTGGGGTCCTTAAAGCTCCTCGTGTTGGCGAAGAAGCTGACGAAGGAGTAATAGTCCTTTTGCTGAATCGGATCGAACTTATGGTCATGGCAGCGGGCACACGCCATGGTGAGACCCAGAAAGGCTTTGGAAGTGACGTCCAACTGTTCGTCGTAGACGTCGTAGAGCATCTTCTGCTTGTCCTGCTGCGCGATCGCCTTGGCGCCTAAAGCCAGAAAGCCAGTGGCAACGATGCCGCGCTTATTCGGGCCACCATCGGCGGAAGGAATCAGGTCCCCGGCCATTTGCTCGCGGATGAACTGGTTGTAGGGCAGGTCCTGATTGAAGGCCTCGATTACGTAATCACGGTACTTCCAGGCATACGGGTAACGATGATCTTCGTCATTGCCGGTGGAGTCGGCGTAGCGGGCGACATCGAGCCAATGGCGGCCCCAGCGCTCGCCATAGCGGGGCGACGTCAACAAGCGGTCAACGACTTTGGCGAAGGCGTTCGGCGCGTTGTCGGCCTGGAAGGCCAGCATCTCCGCTTCGGTGGGCGGCAAACCGGTCAGGTCAAAGGTGACACGGCGGAGCAGAGTGAGCTTGTCGGCAGCGGGCGCGGGCTTGACTCCCTTGGCCTCCAGCGCCGCGAGAATGAATTGGTCCACGGGCGCCTGCACCCAAGCCTTGTTTTTCACCGCGGGCAGCGCAACGGGCTGCACCGGCTGAAATGCCCAATAGTCCCCATCCTTCGCCGTCAGCCCGCGACCATGCTTGCGAATCGTGGGGCCGCCGGTGGGGGAGGCATGCGGCGCTTGTCCAGAGGCCGAAGCCTTCATCGGATCGTAGCCGGGCCAAGGTGTCCCCATGTTTACCCAGGTGGTGAGGTCGGCAATTGCCTCCGCCGACATCTTGCCCGCGGGCGGCATTTTGGGCCGACCCTCGTAAGAGATCACCTGCAGAAGCATGCTCTTGTCGGGTGCGGCCTTGTCGACAAGCAATCCACTCGCCGCACCGGCAAAAAAGCCGGCCGCCGAGGACATATCCAGGCCGGAGGTTTTCACCTTGGTGTTGTGGCATCCCTGGCAGTTTTTCACCAACACCGGACGCACTTTTTTCTCGAAAAATTCGGCTTGCTCCGGCGTCTGCGCCACAAGGCTCAGGCCGCCAATCAACGTCACGGGGAGAACGAGAGAACGACGCCAGACCTGCTTCATCACCTAATTTATATCACTTTACGTTAGCGGTAACCACGGGTGATTCGGGTCACTTTCTCAGCAAAATCCTGCTCGACGCGCAGATTATCTAAGATCGAGAGATGACCCGGCGTACTGCTCTCACCTTGGCCGCCCCCGCATTGCATCTGCGCGCCCAGACGAAACCCAATATCGTTTGGATTTTGGGAGACGACTTGGGACCGCAACTCGGCTGCTACGGCGAAAAGCTGGTACACACCCCCAACGTGGATCGCCTCGCCGCCGAAGGCGTCCGCTTCACGCACTGCTTCACCACCGCCCCCGTTTGCTCTCCCGCCAGATCGGCGTGGAACACGGGCGTCTACCACACCACCACCGGCACCCACAATCATCGCAGTCATCGCAAGGACGGCTATCCGCTCCCAGAAGGCGTTCGGCTGATCTCCCATCGCCTGCAGGATGCCGGCTATTTCACGGCCAACGTCGCGGAACTGGTGCCCGGCATGCGGCTCTCCGCCAAAACCGACTTCAACTTCCAGGGACCGAAGCCGTTCCAGGGCACGCACTGGCGGCAGCGCGCCCCCGGACAACCTTTTTACGCCCAGATCAATTTCACCGCGCCGCACAAGGGTCCGGTGTGGCCGGCGGCACGGAAGCAAACGACCCTCGTGGATCCGGCGCGGGTGGAACTGCCGCCCTACTATCCCGACCATCCGGTGGTGCGCGACGAAGTCGCCAACTATCTTGATGCCGTGAACTACTGGGATATGCAGGTAGGCGTCGCCATCCAAGCCCTTAAAGACGATGGTCTGCTCGAGAACACGGTCGTCTTCGTCTTTGGCGATAACGGGCGATGCCTGCTTCGGGGCAAGCAATGGCTCTACGATGCCGGGACCCACGTCCCGCTGATTGTTCGCTGGCCAGGTCATTTGAAGGCTGGATCCGTGCGGCGGGATCCAGTCATTTCCCTGGACATCACCGCCACGACGCTCGAGATCGCAGGCATCGCCAAGCCGACTCCGATGCATGGCCAGGCCCTGTTCTCCGGCTCGAAGCCTCGCCAGCACATCTTCACTGCACGTGACCGCTGCGACATGACCGTTGAACGAATCCGCGCCGTCCGCGATCGCCGCTACAAACTGATTCGCAACTTCATGCCGGAAAAGCCGTACACGCAATTCAACGAATACATCAACAACAGCTATCCCACACAGAAGGTGATCAAGGAACTGCATACCGCCGGCAAACTCAACCCGGTGCAGGCCCAGTGGATGGCGCCCCGTAAGCCGGACGTCGAACTGTACGACCATCAGGCCGATCCGCACGAAGTGGCCAACCTGGCCGCTGATCCCCGGCATCAGTCGGCCCGCACGCGTTTGACGAAGCTGCTCGACCAGTGGATCATCGAAACCAGCGACCAAGGGCGCACGCCAGAACCGCGCGAGGTGATCGAACGGGAAGAACCGCGTGCCAACATCCGGGGATAACGCCGGTGAATGTTGATATATTGGCGTCAGCATGATCCGACTGGCGACTTGGCTTATTCTTTTCACCGCTCTTGCCGCCAACCGCATCGCGGCCCAAACCGCACCGGAAAACGCGGTGATTTCCCGCTACTGCGTCGGTTGCCACAACGCCAAAACCAAGACCTCCGGTCTGGAGCTTGACTCGCTGAGCCAAACCCCCATTGCGCGGCATCCGGAAGCGTGGGAAAAGGTCGTACGCCGCCTCCGCGCGCGTTACATGCCGCCCGCCGGGTTGCCCCGTCCGGATGAGCGCACCTACCAAGCCGTGGTCGCGTCGATCGAGTCTCAATTGGATCGCGCCGCGGCGGCCAAGCCCAATCCGGGACGTCCGGATAGCTTCCGCCGCCTGAATCGCACCGAATACAAGAACGCAATTCGCGACTTGCTCGACCTGGATGTCGACGTCGCATCGCTCTTGCCGTCTGACGAAGTGAGCCATGGCTTCGACAATGTCAGCGTTGGCGATCTGTCGCCCACGCTGCTCGAACGCTACCTTTCAGCCTCGCGCAAGATCAGCCGTCTTGCTGTCGGGTTGCCGGCCCGCTCGCCAGGTGGGGTCACCGTCAATCTGCCGCCGGATCTGACACAGGAAGAACACTTCGATGACCTGCCGCTCGGCACCCGGGGCGGCATGGTCTACAAACATACGTTTCCGCTTGATGCGGAGTACGAGATTCAGTTGCGGCTCGCGCGGGACCGCAACGAGCACGTGGAAGGGCTCTACGGCGAGTATCGTGAGCATCAGGTGGAACTGCTGCTGGACGGCGAGCGGCTGCAAACCTTCACCGTGAAGCGGCCGAAGTCCGGCAACGACCACAGCGTGGTGGACCGGGGAATGAACGTCAAGCTCTTCGTAAAGGCCGGTCCACACACCATCGCCGTCGCCTTCCCCAAACAGCCATCAGTGCTGCTCGAGACTGAGCGCCAACCCTATCAGGCCCACTTCAATATGGACCGGCATCCGCGGATCCGGCCGGCCGTCTATTCGATCTCCGTGAACGGACCCTATTCGGCCAAAGGCCCCGGGGAGACGCCCAGCCGGCGCCGCATCTTCGTTTGCCAGCCGGCCTCACCGGCCGATGAAACCGCCTGCGTTAAACGCATCCTCACCACGCTGATGCGCCGCGCCTATCGCCGTCCCGTCACCGACGCCGACCTGGCCGTGCCGCTGAAATTTTACCAACAGGCGCGTACCAGTGAAGGTTTCGAGGCCGGCGTCGAGATGGCGTTGCGCGCAGTTCTCGTGAGCCCCGAATTCCTGTTTCGCGTGGAGCAGGATCCGCCGGACATAGCGCCAAAGAGTCCGTACCGGTTAACTGATCTTGAGCTCGCTTCGCGTTTGTCCTTCTTTCTCTGGAGCAGTATCCCCGACGATGAGTTGCTCGAGACGGCGATTCGCGGCAACTTGCATACTCCCGCGGTCCTCGAGAAACAGACGCGGCGGATGTTGGCCGATCCGCGTTCCCGCGTTCTGGCCACGAACTTTGCCGAGCAGTGGCTCTACTTGCGCAACCTGAACTCAACGACGCCGGACATGCGGCTCTTCCCCGACTTTGACGACAACCTGCGTCAAGCCTTCCGCCAGGAAACGGAGCTCTTCTTCGAGAACATCATGCGCGAGGACCGCAGCGTGCTCGACTTACTCCGCGCGAAGTATACCTTCGTCAATGAACGCCTTGCCAAACACTATGGTATTCCCAATGTCTATGGCAGCCGCTTTCGCCGCGTGAACTTCAACCAGAATGAGT
>JALHNI010000049.1 GCA_022843605.1 Bryobacter sp. | reverse complement strand
GGGCTCCGGTCTGTTCGACGACTCCGACGTTGCAGTAGCCGGTGCGGCGCGGGTACTTGGGTGCGCCGGGGAGTTCTTCGGAGCGGCCTTCGTAGTTACCGAGTTCGGTGCCGGTGGAGAGGGCGGTGAACTCGGTGCGGACGAGGACGTCGTGGGGGCCGGGGATGGGGTCCGGTTGCTGTTCAAGGCGCAGGTCCCGTGCGCCGTAAAGGATCGCTTCGATCATAACTTAGGTACCTGCCATTGAATCACTTTGGCCTTGGCGCTGGCGGGAGTGTTCTTTGCGTCATCGACCTGGTAGTAGATGGTGACGATCTGGCCGCGCTTGGTTTCTACAGAACTGGGGTAGCCGCAGTCGGTGTTGGGGGCGTCGGAGGATAGCGTTTGGCGGTGTTCCGGTTTCCAGGTGACGCCGTTGTCGCTACTCAGCCAAGTGTGCACGCCACGGGGCGCATTGCGTTGGCCGAAGCTGAGCAGGACGCGGCCATCGCGCAGTTGGATGAGGTCCGCCGGATGCTCGGCGTCCTTCGTGACTTGAACGGACGGGGCCCAGGTGCGGCCGCCGTCGGTGGAGCGTGTGAGGCGGAGATAGCCGGCGCGGGAGGTGCGCACGGCGGCAAGCACGGTGCCGTCTTTGAGGACGGTGAGGGCGGTCTCATTGCCGTCCAACTGAATGAGCGAGGGATGGTCCCAGGTGACACCCTGGTCAGTAGAGCGGAATACCCAGCTTTGGAATTGCTGGGTACCGTCGAGCAGAGTGGCTTCGTAATAGACAGCCATGAGGGCGGTGCCATCTTTCAGTTGCACGATTTTGCCGAAGGGCGAAACGGCGGCAGAAACGACGTTCTTGTCGCCGGGAGGACGACGGGTTTCCGGGCTGCGTTTGCCGGGGCTCCAGGTCTTGCCGTGGTCGGTGGAGCGCATGACATAGACTCCGTCGAAGACGCGATCCTTGCGGGCACTGGCGAGTTTACCGTCAGGGCCATAGCCGCTCAGAATGGCGTAGGCCATCAGGAGGGTGCCGTCGGCGAGTTGGCCGAAGGCGGGGTTGCGGTCGTCCTCCGGGGTATCGACGAGCACGGCGGGCGGGGTCCAGGTGCGGCCCCGGTCATTGGAGGTGATCCAGTCGAGCCGGCCGCCGCGGCCAATGTGGGCGGCGCCTGCGCGGTAGACGGCGGCGAGGCGGCCATCTTTCATTTGGATGAGGACGGGGAAATATCCGTCGCCCTCGACGACAGTTTTCGGCGCGGCCAATAGGCTGGACACCGCGAGGATGAGGCACAACTTCATGGGGTTAGTGTCGCACTAGACTGGAGGAGATGACGGTAGCGGAGCAGTTTTGGCGCGATGGTGTGGTGGTGTTGGAGGACCTGTTTTCCGAGGAGGAAATGGCTCCGATTTCGGACGAGGTGGATCGGGTGATCCGGCGCGAAGTGACTTACGTTCCGGATTCGGATCTGATCTACGAGCCGGGTACGGATCGTTTGCGGAATGCCTTTCGGCTGCACCACTACGCGACGCCGTTTATGGACTTCGCGCGTAAGCCGCAATTGGTGGCGGTGCTGCGGGAGATTCTGGGCGAACCGGTGCGGCTTTACGGCAGCCAGGTGTTCGCAAAGCCGGCCCAGGTGGGAACGGCCGTGCCGAAGCACCAGGATATGCCCTACTGGCCGTTTGCGCCGGATGACATGCTTTCGGCCTGGGTGGCACTGGACGATTCGACGGAAGAGAATGGCTGTGTGCGGTTTGCATTGGGTTCGCACAAGCTGGGTCGACTGGAGCATGCGGCGTCGGGGGTGGCGGGAAACTCGCTGGGGCTGGTGCCGGCGGTGGATCTGCCAGAGTTCGCGGCGGTGATCCGGCGAGGAAGCTGTGTGCTGCATCATAGTTTGACGGTGCATCATAGCGAGCCGAACCGGAGTGACCGGGCGCGGCGCGGGTTGGTGTATGTGTATATGGGTCCAGCAGTGGAACTGGTGGAGCCCGGGAAGCTGAAGGGGCCGGCGGTGTTTCCGGAAGTGTAGGGGTACGAAACAAACCCAATTTCCCGGTTGGCCTTTTAGGATGAGTCGTTTGCCGAGGCCCAATTTGAGGATAACGTGGAGTGTCAAATTTCAGGTGCGGTTGTCTGAGTGCCGTGCGGGATAACGGGCTTGGGTTCAGGGATTTAGGGGCGGGGAAGTTTATTTCGATTTGACGTGAACGTTGGTACCGAATTCTCCTGATACGGGCCAATGTTAAAATCATCCGTATGGCGGCTATCAAGAAGACGTGGCTGATCGATCCGGAACTGGTTCGTCAGGCCCAGAAGATTTCGGGCGCGCGGACCGAAACCGAGACGGTGACGCGGGCACTGAAAGAGATCGTGGTACGAGACGAGATCGACAAGGCGTTTCGGCAACATGGTCCGGCGCTGGCCGGTCTCGGGGTTGCCTTCCCTGATCCACCACGCCGGAAGAAATGAAAGCTTTATTGGACACCAACGTCCTGATCGATTTCTTCCGGAATCCGAATCACAAAGAAGAGTTTGAGGCGCGGACTTTACGTCCGCAATTCTACATGAGTTCGGTAGTTGCGCTGGAACTCTATGCCGGATGCAGGGACAAGCATGAGCAGGATGAACTGGCCAGCTTCCTGAAACCGTTCGAAACGGCTGGACGGATCGTGACTCCTGATCACGCCTGCTTTCTTGAATGCGGACGTGTGCTGGCCAAACTTGCCCAACGCGGTATGGGCGTCGCGCAGCGGAGACAGATCTCAAATGACGTACTGATTGCCTTGTCGGCGACCCGCGTGGGGGCAATCGTCGTTACCGCGAATATTCGCGACTTTGCGCTGATCGCGGAGCATTCAACGGTGCGCTGGATGGTTCCTAAGTGATCTACTCGCCCGGCAGGGGGTGGCGTTCGGCGAACTGTCGTTGGTGCCAGTAAGGGTAGGGAAGGGGCTGGGCGCTGGCTTGGTCGAGTTTGGCTACCAGTTCGGGGGTGAGTTTCCAGCCTTCGGCGGCTAAGTTCTGGCGTAGCTGTTCCTCGTTGCGCGCACCGATGACCAGGGTGGACACGGTCGGTTTGCGGAGGAGCCAGTTGAGGGCGATTTGCGGGACCGACTTACCAGTCTCCCTGGCGACTTCGTCGAGAGTGTCGACCACTTGATAGAGATACTCGTCGTTCATCTGCGGACCCAGCTTGCCGGTTTCGTGCAGGCGGCTCTCTTTCGGAATCGGCTGGCCGCGGCGAATTTTGCCGGTGAGTCGTCCCCAGCCGAGCGGGCTCCAGATGAGGGAGCCGACTTTCTGGTCGATGCCGAGTCCCAGCAATTCCCATTCGTAGTCGCGGCCGATGAGCGAGTAATAGACCTGGTGGCCGACATACTTAGCCCAGCCTTGTTTCTCCGAGATGGAGAGCGACTTCATGAGGTGCCAGCCGGAGAAATTCGAACAGGCAATGTACCGGACTTTGCCGCTGCGCACTAAGGTGTCGAGCGTGTAGAGCACTTCCTCGATGGGCGTAAATGCGTCGAAACCATGCATGTGATACAGGTCGATGTAATCGGTGCCGAGGCGGCGGAGGCTGGCTTCGCAGGCCTGAATTACGTGGTGGCGCGAGGAGCCGAGATCGTTGGGACCTTTGCCCATGCGGAAGGTGGCCTTGGTTGAGATGAGTAACTCATGGCGGCGGCCTTCGATGGCGCGGCCGAAGATCTCTTCAGAGAGGCCGTCGGAATAAATGTCGGCGGTGTCGAAGAGGTTGACGCCAGCGTCGAGGCAGATGCCGATCAGCTTGCGGGCCTCTTCCACGCCGGTGGAGCCCCACGCTTTGAAGAAGTCATTGCCGCCGCCGAAGGTGCCGGTGCCGAAGCAGAGCGAGGAGACTTTGAGGCCGGAGCCGCCGAGGATTCTGTAGTCCATGATTTAGGATAGTCGGGCTTACTGGACGATGGCGATTTCGAGAGTGACGGTGGCGCGGACTTCGACGAGGCCGGTGTCGAAGGTGGTGGAGGCGGCGCCGCCGGCGGCGCGGAAGTCGGTGGTGAGCGGGGAGACCGCGTAGCCCTCGACGGCGGCGAGGATGTTGCCCAGGCGGACGTTGAGGCCTTCAGCGATCGCGGTGGCACTGGCGCGGGCGACCTGCGTGGCGCGCCGTAGGGCTTCCCGGCGTTGGGGTTCGGAGTCCCGGAGGCCGAAGCGGAGCCCGGAGACGGAGGTGGCGCCGGCCTGGGTCGCCGCGTCGACAAGGCGGCCGGCGAGGTTCAGATCAAACGCCGTGACTTCCAGGGTGTTGCTGGCGATGTAGCCGACCAGGGTTTGGCTGGTGCCGTTGGAGCGGTAGGTGGGATTGACGGAGTAGGCGACGGTCTTCACCTCGCCGTTGGTGCCGATGAGGGCCTTGATGCGGGTGTTGACGGACTGGGAGGCGGTGGCGTTCTGGTCAGCGGCCTCTTGCGCGGTGCTGGCTTGCGTGGCGATCGTGAGATTGACGCGCACGAGATCCGGTTGGGCGGAGACCACGCCTTCGCCGCTGGCGCGGACGGAGGGAGTTGATTGGGCGGCGAGGCTGAGGGCTACGAAGACGAACGCGGCTAATCGCAACATGCCACAATTATCGCAAGCTAGGCGCCGCCCATGGCGGCCCGGGTGCGTTTGCGGCGACGTCCGAGAACCAGGAACTGGCGGCGGCGATTCTCTTTGACGTGCGCATCGACCTTGCCCCAGAACTTGGCAAAGTAGCTAAGGGCGGAGGCGATGGAAAAAAAGACGACCACCCACATGCTCCAGCGGGCCAGCTCAGTGAGTTCGGGGTAGCGCATGCTGAGGATGACCAGCGAGATGGCGAGGACCTGGAAGACCATCTTGGTTTTGCCGAGGTCATTGGCCTGGATGGTGTAGCCGGCACTGGCGGCGATGCTACGCAGGCCCGAGATGGCGAACTCGCGGCCAATGAGGAGAATGGTGAGGCCGGCGGGGACATTGCCGGTCTGCACGAGGGAGATAAGGGCGGCCGAGATCAGCATCTTGTCGGCGATGGGATCGAGCAGGGTGCCGACGGTGGTGATCTGTCCCCAGCGGCGAGCAAGGTAGCCGTCGAGCAAGTCAGTGAGGGCGGCGAAGAGAAAGATCCACAGCGCGAACATCTCGCTGCTGAGCGAGACGCCGAGCAGTTCCCATTCGACCTTGCGCTGCACCAGTACCGCTACGAGGAGCGGGACGAAGAAGATGCGCAGCAACGTTAGTGCATTCGGCAGGTTCATGCGAACGTTCTCACTATAGCAATCCGCCGATTGGCACGGGCGAGGCGGCTACTTCACTTCGAGGATGTCTTTTTCCTTGGACTTGGAGATGGCATCGACTTTGGCCATATTGGCGTCGGTGAGCTTTTGAATCTCTTCGAGGGCCCGGCGCTCGTCGTCTTCGCTGATGGTCTTGTCTTTGAGCATCTTCTTGAGCTTTTCGTTGCCGTCGCGGCGCTCACTGCGAAGGGCGACCCGATGCTGTTCGGCGATGGTGTGCAGACGCTTGACGATTTCCTTGCGGCGCTCTTCGTTCAAAGGCGGGATGGGGATCCGGATGAGTTTGCCGTCGTTGGCGGGATTGAGGCCGAGTTCCGCGGTGCGGATGGCTTTCTCGATGGCGCCGATGAGCGAGGCATCCCAGGGCTGGATGGCGATGAGCGCGGGCTCGGGGACGCTCATGTTGGCCACCTGGTTAAGGGGCGTGGGCGTTCCGTAGTAGTCCACTTTGACGCTATCGAGCATGCCGACGTTGGCGCGCCCGGTGCGGAGGGAGGAGACGTCGTTCTGCAGGTCAGCGACGGTCTTGTCCATCTTGGTCTTGATGTGTGCTTCGACTTCCTTAACTGTCATGGTCGTTTCCTAGTTTAGCTGTTCAGACGCCTAGCTACCGATGATGGTGCCGATTTCCTCGCCTTGGACAAAGCGCTGGATATTGCCGTGGACGTTGAGGTTGAAGACGGCGATGGGCATTTTGTTGTCGCGGCACATGGCGACGGCGGGGGCATCCATCACGGCGAGGCTCTTGGTGAGGACTTCGGTGTAAGAGACGTGGCGGAAGAGGACGGCGTCGGAATGCTTCAGCGGGTCCTTGTCGTAGACTCCATCAACCCTAGTAGCTTTGGCGATGACCTCGGCTTTGATTTCGAGGGCGCGCAAAGTGGCGGCGGTGTCGGTGGAGAAGAACGGATTCGAGGTGCCGGCGGCGAAGATGACGATACGGCCTTTTTCGAGATGACGGATGGCGCGGCGGCGAATGTAGGGTTCGCAGATTTGCGGCATCTGGATGGCGGTCATGACGCGGGTTTGAATGCCTTGCTTTTCGAGAGCGTCCTGCAGGGCGAGGGCGTTGATGACGGTGGCGAGCATGCCCATGTGATCCGCCGAGACGCGATCCATGTTGCGGGCGGCCGCGGCGACGCCGCGAAAGAAGTTACCGCCGCCGACGACGAGGCCAATTTGAATGCCGGTACGGGCGACGTCGGCGACTTCGGCGGCCAGCGCCGCGACTTTCTCCGGATCAATGCCGAAGGAGCCTTGTCCCGCCATCACCTCGCCTGAAAGCTTCAACAGAATCCGCGAATAGGCCATGCTGCTTAGTGTTTCCCCTCTACTCACAAAAAAGGGGCGGCGTTTCCGCCGCCCCGATGTACTTACTGCGCCGCTTCAGCTTCGGCTGGTTCAGCCGCTTGGGTTTCTCCAACCTTCATGCGGACGAAACGGGAGACGCTGATGTTCTCCCCGAGTTTGGCGATTTTCTGATTGATCAGATCTTTCACCGTGATCGTGCTTTCCTTCACGAAAGGCTGTTCGAGGAGGACGACTTCCTCGTAGTACTTCTCGATGCGGCCTTCAATGATGCGGTCGATGATTTTGTCGGGCTTGCCTTCGTTCTTGGCACGATCCCGAGCGATTTCACGTTCTTTGTCGAGAACGGCGGCGGTGACCTCTTCGCGGCGAACGAAGAGCGGGTCAGCGGCGGCGATGTGCATGGCGAGATCGCGGACGAGTTCCTGGAAGTCGTCCGTGCGGGCGACGAAGTCGCTTTCGCAGTTAATCTCGACCATGACGCCAAGCTGGGAGCCGGGATGAATATAAGTGCCGATGCTGCCCTGCTTGGTGGAGCGGGAAGACTTCTTGGCGGCCGAAGCCATGCCGCGTTTCCGCAGGACGACTTCCGCTTCCTCGAGGTTGCCTTTGGCTTCTTCGAGGGCCTTTTTGCATTCCATCATGCCCGCGCTGGTCTTGTCGCGGAGCTGTTTGACGAGTTGAGCGGTAATTTCAGCCATAACTTATTCGGACACCTTCGCTTCTTCAGGTTTGGCTTCTTCGACGGCGGCCTTCTTCGGCAGCGAAACGCTGGGGAGGTCTTCGTCGGACACCAGGCTCTCCGACATCAACTGTTCGGAGTAAGAGGGGTCGACATACTGGGTGTAGGCGGACATGTCG
The DNA here is from genome assembly GCA_022843605.1 of Bryobacter sp. Lineage (GTDB taxonomy): Bacteria > Acidobacteriota > Terriglobia > Bryobacterales > Bryobacteraceae > JALHNI01. The sequence goes on along the minus strand of JALHNI010000049.1, from coordinate 32,390 downwards.
AGAGAGGTGGAGCTTTCGTCGGCGACGATCTTTTCGGGGACGAAGTCCTGCTCGGTGGCGAGCGAACGGCCTTCGCTGATGGCCTCAGAGATCTTGCTGGTGAAGAGCTTGATGGCGCGCAGGGCGTCATCATTGCCGGGGATCACGTAGTCGACCATGTTGGGGTCGCAGTTGGTGTCGACGACGGCGACGACGGGGATATTCAGGCGGCGGGCTTCCATGACGGCGATGGCTTCCTTGTGGGAGTCCACGACGAAGAGAACGTCGGGCAGGCCTTGCATATCACGGATACCGGCGAGGTTCTGCTGGAGGCTCTTGCGTTCCCGCTCCATGCGCGACGCTTCCTTCTTGGAGCGGCCGGCGAAGCTGCCTTCTTCGGCGATGGCGTCCAATTCCTTGAGGCGCTTGATCGACTTCTGCACCGTGATGTTGTTGGTGAGCAAGCCGCCGAGCCAGCGATTGTTCACGTAGTACTGTTGGCACTTCGTGGCTTCTTCGGCGATGGCCTCCTGGGCCTGTCGCTTAGTGCCGACGAAGAGGAAGGTCTTGTTTTGGGCAGCCATTTCGCCGATGAACCGCATGGCATCCTTGAAGAGTTTCAAGGTCTTTTGCAGGTCGACGATGTAGATCCCGTTGCGTTCGCCGAAGATGTATTCCTTCATCTTGGGGTTCCAGCGCTTGGTCTGGTGCCCGAAGTGTACGCCGGCTTCGAGCAATTCTTTCATGCTAATGGAAGGCAAAATGCGCTCCTAACTTTCTTTTAGAGGTTGGTTGCGGTTGACGAATTTACGATCCGGCGCGACGGTCCAAGGCGAGATTTGCCGGGCAGGGAAGTAAATCCGAGGTGAGTGAAAACACACGAAAGGGCAAAGTTGGCTTTTGGCCATGCTTTGCCCCTCCGAAAAAACGATTCCGAGTTAGCGCTTGGAGAACTGGAACTTCTTGCGCGCACCCTTTTGACCAGGCTTTTTGCGCTCGTGGGCGCGAGGATCGCGCGTGAGGCAGCCCAGCGACTTGAGGCGCGGACGAAGTTCAGCGTTGTAGTCGATCAGCGCGCGAGCGACGCCGAGGCGAATGGCGCCAGCCTGGCCCATAATGCCACCACCCATGACGGTGCAGAGGACGTCGAACTTGTCGCCTATCTCCGAACCGATCAGCGATTGCTTCGCGAGGGCCCGAGAGGATTCCGTCTTGAAATAGTCTTCGAGGGTACGGCTATTCACCGTAATCGTCCCCTTGCCGGGGCGGAGGAACACGCGGGCAATCGCCAACTTGCGGCGACCCGTTCCCAAATTCTGTTGCAACACGGCCATGGTAACTTTCACTACTCCTTCGCAGCCTGAGCGACAGGCTTTTGCGCTTGATGCGGATGCAGCTCGCCCGGATAGACATTCAACTTCCGGTACATCTGCTTGCCCAGCTTGGTTTTGGGGAGCATACCGGAGATGGCGAGTTCGACGATCCGGATCGGACGGCCTTCACGCATTTTGCGAGCGCTGGTTTCCTTCAGCCCGCCCGGATAACCCGAGTGAGTGTAGTACTTTTTCTGTTCTTCTTTTTTTCCCGTCAACACGACATGGGCAGCATTGATGACGATCACATGATCACCAGTGTCGAGAAAGGGGGTGTAGCTGGGCTTGGTCTTGCCCATCAAAATCATTGCGGCTTGGCTGGCGAGACGGCCCAGGCTTTGTTCTTTCGCGTCAAGAACATGCCACTTCCGCTCGATCGCCTTCCCCGAGGGAAAAGCGGTACTCATAGGCGTACGAACTCCAATCTCTTAATCTCTCCATACAGAGTAGCAAATTGCGGGCCTCAGCTGTCAAACCCGGAGGCTGCAGGATCTAGTGGCAGCCCATGCAGGTGAAGCGGCGGCCGTGGCAACTGGCGCAGGTGGTGCGGTCGAGTCCGGAATTCTTGTTGGTATGGCGGTCGATCAGGTCGGGGGTGTGGCTGGGGGGCAGGAGGGTCTTTATGTCTTCGCTGTGACACTTTTCGCAGGAAAACGGAGGATCGATCTTGTTGTGGCAGACCAGGCAATCCGACATAGAGGGGTAATTCCCCTTGGCCAGCTGACCGGCGACTTGCGGCATACCCCGGTGGCAGGCCTGGCAAACGTTCTGTGTTTCTAGGGACTTACGCATTTCCGCGGTTGCCGTGCCGAGGTAGGTCTTGGAATCAATGGCCTTGATGAGGCTTTGGGCGACGCCTGGCACCTTCACATGCAGGGCATGGGAGAACTTCACCCAGCGGACGGGCCGCTCTGCGCGCTTCGAGACGGCGGTGGACTTCGGGATCGGGGCGTGGCAAGGCTGACAGCCCTTCACCGTACGCAATGCTTCAGCATGCGAAAAGGTTTGGGCCGCCAGCGGACCGGCAAGGAAAACGAGAACTAGCCCTTGTACGAAATGCGCCAAATCTTATTTCCGCCGTCGTCAGTGACGAGAATGCTTCCGTCGGGCAGTTGCAACAGGCCAACTGGCCGTCCCAGACTTCCTGTTTGGTGGGAGAGAGCATCCAGCCTCCCAGGAATTCACGAGGCTTGCCAGAGGGCTTGCCGTCTTTGAACGGGACGAACATCAGGTTGTAGCCGGTTCGCTGAGAGCGATTCCAGGAACCATGCTGCGCAATGAAGACGCCGTTGCGGTACTCGGCGGGGAACTGCTGGCCGGTATAGGGCAAGAAATCGAGAACGGCAACATGGGCGCCGAGGACGATATCCGGGACGATGGCCTGCTTCACAATTTCGGGGTTCTCGGTGCGACGGGGATCGGGATTCGGGCCGGTGTAAGCATAGGGCCAACCGTAGAAGCCGCCTTGCTTGATCGACGTCAAATAGTCGGGCACCAGGTCGTCGCCGAGGGCGTCGCGTTCCTGTACGTTGCTCCACAGGGTGTCGGTGCCGGGATAAAAGCGGATGCTGGTGGGGTTGCGGGTTCCGGAGGCGTAGATTTCCTGGCCGGAGCCGTCGGCGTTCATGCGGAGGATGGCGGCGCGGTGGGGGTGCTCGCCATGGTCGACGTTGCTGGCCGAGCCGATGCCGAGGTAGAGCTTGCCTTTGCTGTCGAAGGCGATGGTGCGCGTCCAGTGGCCGCGATTAAAGTCGGCCATTTTGACAATCTCCTGGCCGGCGCCGACGGACATGGATTTGGGGTCGTACTTGTAGCGCTTGAGGGAAGTCGTCTCGGCGACGTAGAGGTAGCCCTGATGGAAGGCGAGACCGTAGGGGCGGTCGAGACCGGTGAGTAATTCGCGGCGGCTGTCGGCGACGTAGTCCCGGTTCTTGTCGAAGAGGAGGAAGACTTTGCCATTCTCGACGGAGTCAGTGACGAGCACCTCGCCGGAAGGGCCTTGAAGCATGTAGCGAGGGCGGGTGAAGTCCGTGGCATACTCGGCGATCGAGAAGCCGGTGGGCAGGGTTAAGCGTGCGCCGTTGGGTTTGTCGATGACGCGGGCGCGATTGGTGGAGGACGGTGTGGCGTAGGGCGGGGGCAGTTTGACGGTGGCCATCTGCCATGCCAGACCAGCGGCGGCCAGGACGGTTGCGGACAGGATGAGCTTTTTCATGGGGTGTTACCACTCCGATGTTATCCGATGGAAGGCAGTTCTGAATCGCTTGGCCGGGTGTCGGCGCCGCGGAATGCCCAAGCCAGAAGCGGGGGGGCGACGATCGTGGTGCCGACAGCCATGAAGACGGTGATGGCGTAGAGGCTTTGGCTGACGACGCCCAGCGTGAGGCCGAGTTGGGCGACGACCATGCCCACCTCGCCGCGCGGCACCATCCCGACGCCGATGCGCATTGCGTCCACGCGGCCAAAGCGAAGGGCGCCCAAACCGCAACCCACGATCTTGGTGACTACCGCGGCTACCAGGACGATTGCGGCCAGCGCGAGAGTGGCGGGATTGCGCAATGTGCTTAAGTCAAGATTCAGGCCGATGCCGACCAGAAAGAAGGGCACCAGCAACTCGGTGGCGCCGTGGGTGAAGTTTTCGGCGCGTTCATCGAGGGAGCCGGCCAGCACGACTCCGGCGAGGAATGCGCCGACGATCGCGGCAACGCCGGCATAAAGTGCCATTAAAGCCAGGGCAAACAGAACGGTAATGGCGATTGCGAAATCGGCTTCGGAGCCTTGCATGGTCCGGCGGACTTTGGGCACCGCCCGCTCCATCGCTCGCGAGCCGAACTGGATGGCCAAAACAAAAAGGCCGATCGAGAAGACCGCGGTGAGTCCGATATCCCAATAGTCAAGTTTCCCGCGGGACATCCCGCTGACCACCGCGAGGACGATGAGGCCCAGAATGTCATCGATGACGGCGGCGACCAGGATGATGCGGCTGGCGCGGAGATGCAGCAATCCGCCCTTCTGCAAAACCTGCGCGGTGATCCCCACACTGGTGGCCACAAAGGCGGCGCCGGCGAAACAAGCCTCGGCTTGGCGGGCACCGGAAAAGGTCAAGATTCCCCACCCGGCCAGAAAGGGAAGCACGACGCCGCCCAGCGCAACCAGGGTCGCAGGCCCGCCCACACGCTTCAACTCCGCTGCCCTTACTTCAAGACCCACCGTGAACAGGAGGAACATCACGCCCAGGTCAGAGAGGGAATGCAGGAACGCGCTGGGGGCAATCCATCCGAGAACAGAGGGGCCAACCAGAATGCCGGCGACAATCTCACCGACCAACGCGGGCAACCGGAAGCGGATGCACACTTCGCCCAAAAGCTTCGCGGAGCCGAAGATCACCAGCATGGCGAAGGGTAAATCAAAATCGCGGGAGGAACTCGCGGCCAGCGGGAAGGGGAGTGAAAGCATCAGGAAAGCGTGTCTTTCGATCCAAGGTTAGCACTGGGCTTTGGGAGGTCATAAGAATTATCGATTTCCCCCACTGCCATTGCCCAACTAGGATGACCTGTATGATTCGCCCCAGTACCGCTCGATATGGTGCCCTCCTCACCACACTGGCGGCCGTAGCTATGGCCCAAGAGCCGGCTCCGACCGTTGACTCCAAAATCGCCGCGCTAGAAGCGGCCGTCAAGTCAGCACAGACCTCAGGTGACAACGCATGGGTGTTGGTCTCCTCGGCTCTGGTGCTGATGATGACTGGCCCAGGACTGGCGCTCTTCTACGGAGGTCTTGTCAGGAAGAAAAACGTACTGTCGGTATTTATGCAGTGCGTGATCCTGATGGGGCTGGTTTCCGTTTTATGGGCCCTTTTCGGATATTCGCTCGCTTTCGGCGAGTCCTCTCCGTTTATCGGCGACCTTCGGTATGTGTTTCTCAATGGCGTGGGTGCGGAACCCAATGGCGACTACGCCGCGACGATTCCTCATCAGACGTTCGCCATTTTCCAGATGATGTTCGCGATCATTACGCCCGCGCTGATCTGCGGCGCCTTTGCGGAACGAATGAAGTTTTCGGCGATGATGCTGTTCTCCACTTTGTGGCTCTGTCTGGTTTATCTGCCGATGGCGCACATGGTTTGGGGTAAGGGTGGTTTGCTGAACGCCTTCCTGGGCGGGTCGATTCCTTGCTACGACTTCGCCGGCGGCACCGTGGTGCACATCACTTCGGGCGTCTCGGCTCTCGTTTGCGCGCTTTACCTCGGCAAGCGCGTTGGTTATCCTACGGAGCCCATTAAGCCGCACAGCTTGGTGCTGGCGACGGTTGGCGCCTGCCTTTTGTGGGTGGGTTGGTTCGGATTCAACGCGGGTTCGGCGCTGGGTGCCGGATCGCTCGCTAGCGCGGCATTCCTGACCACGCACCTCGCCGCAGCCGCAGCTACTTTGAGCTGGACGATTGCGGAGTGGTTTAAGCAAGGCAAGCCGACTGTACTCGGTGCGATTTCGGGCTGCGTGGCAGGTTTGGTCTGCATTACGCCCGCTGCCGGGTTCGTGACGCCGATGTCGGCGATCATCATGGGCCTGCTGGTGGGTGTAGTCTGTTTTGTGATGGTGGCCATGGTGAAGAACATGCTCGGTTACGACGATTCGCTCGACGCGTTCGGCGTGCACGGTGTGGGCGGAACCCTTGGCGCGATCCTGACGGGCGTCTTCGCGGACAAGGCCGTCAACAGCGGATTGAACCTGGATGCGGGAAATGCGGCGCAGACGATGAACCAGGCCATTGGCGTGGCGATCGCCTGGGGCTTGGCCATTGTGGGCACCCTCATCATCCTGAAGATTGTCGACGTCGTGGTCGGCGTGCGCGTCAGCCGCGACGAAGAGATCGAAGGCCTCGATCTTTCGCAGCACGGTGAAGACGGCTATAGCTACGAATCCTAGGCCCCGGAGAATCACTACTATGAAAAAGATCGAAGCCATTATTCAACCCTTCAAGCTTGAAGAAGTGAAGGAAGCCCTGAAGGTCATCGGGGTGGACGGGATGACCATCGCGGAGGTGCGCGGGCACGGCCGGCAGAAAGGGCACAAGGAGGTTTACCGGGGGCAGGAGTACCAGGTAGACCTGCTTCCCAAGGTGAAAATCGAAATGGTGATCCCGGCGGCTCGTCTTGACGAAGTCACGGCGACCATCGTGAAGGCGGCCCGGACCGGTAAAATCGGAGACGGTAAGATCTTCGTCTACGACGTTGTCGAAGCCATCCGGATCCGCAATGATGACCGTAGCGACACCGCCCTATAGACACGGACGCTTTGAAGAGCGTCTTCAACAGGTTGAGTCCCAAGTTCGGTCCGCGTACGAATTGGCACTGAGCGCTCGCTTCGGCGAGCGCTTGGCGTTAGTAGCGGTGGGCGGCTTTGGGCGCAAAGAGCTGTTTCCGTTTTCCGACATCGACATTCTGCTCCTGGTGGATCGGATTCCCGAAGTCAATGAAGACCGGGATGCCATCTCGCATTTTCAGCGTCAGTTGTGGGATGCGAATCTCCGGCTCAGCCAGGGGTTGCGCACTGTGGAAGAGTGCGTACGTCTGGACGAGTTGGATGTTGAGCGAACGATCAGTCTGCTGGATCGACGTTTTCTCGCGGGGTCTCAGGCGCTATGGCAGAAGCTGAACGAGCGGATGCCGAAGTTCCTGGACGCCAAACGCGGCGTGCTGGATCGCCATATGTGCCGATTGGCAGCGACGCGGCACGGCAAGTTTCAGCACACCATCTATCACCTGGAGCCGGACCTGAAGGAAGGCCCCGGAGGTCTTCGCGATCTGAATCTGCTGCACTGGCTGCGCGAAGATACGCTGGTGCTGGAACCGGCGCGCGAGTTTCTGTATCAGACACGTTTCGGTTTGCACGATGCGGCGCAGCGGGATTCGAACGTGCTGACCTTTGATTTTCAGGAGAGCCTGGCGGAGAACCCCGACGCGCTGATGCGGGCGTATTATCACCATGCGCGGCTGGTGTTCCGGGCCGCGCTGCGTGCTATCGAGCGTCACGAAGGCCCCACCAGCGGTCTGCTGAGCGTCTTTCGCGATCTGCGGACGCGCGTGTCGAATACCGACTTTACGGTGAGCAAGGACCGCGTGTTCTTCCGGGCTGCGCGTGGCGCCACCGATGTAGCGCTGGAACTGCGGCTGTTCGCGTTTCTGGCGCGGCATGGCCTTTCGCTGTCGCCCGAAGCCGAGGACCGCGTGGCCGCCAGCCGGGCCGTGCTGGCGGCAAATCCGCCATCCTGGCCCTGGTGGCGGGAGATGCTTTCGCAGCCGCACGCCGCGGTGGCGTTGCGCACCATGCACGAGACTGGCGCGCTCGCGGCGCTGATGCCCGAATGGGAGCATCTGGAGAGCCTGGTGACGCGCGACTTCTACCATCGCTATACGGTGGATGAACACACGCTGGTGACGCTGGAGACGTTGGAGAAGCTGCCGTCGGCGAAGGACCCGGCGATCCAGCGGTTTGCGGAACTGTGGACGGAGGCCGAAGGGTTGCCGCAGTTGCGCTTTGCGCTGCTGCTGCACGATATCGGTAAGGGAACGGGCAAGGAGCATTCCGCCGAATCCGAACGGATTGCCCGCGAGGTGCTAACCCGGTGGGGCGCCCCGGAGCATGAGGCGAATACGATTCTGTTTCTGGTTGAGCATCACCTGGACCTGTCGGCCGTCGCCAGTTCGCGGGATCTGTCGGATCCGGCCGTGATTGAGGACGCCGCCCACCGGGTGGGAACGCTGGAGCAACTGAAGCTTTTGACGCTGCTAACTTTCGCGGACATCAGCGCCGTGAATCCCAGCACGATGACGCCATGGCGGGCGGAACAGCTTTGGCGGGCCTACCGCACGATTCGGCGCGAGTTGACGCGCGAACTGGGTTCGGAATTGATCGAGAACGTACCCACCGTACGCCCCGAAGTTGCCGAATGGCTGGAGGGTTTCCCCACCCGCTATCTGCGGACGCACACGGCGGAGGACATCGAGCGCCATTTTGCGCTGGGCCAGTTGAGTGCGTCGATCGGCGTAGCGGTGGAACTGCGCAAGCAGCAAGGGGCCTGGGAGTTGACGGTGGCTGCGCCGGACCGGACTGGTGTGTTTGCCGCGCTGGCCGGCGCGCTTGCCAGCTTCGGCTTTAATATTTTGAAGGTGGAGGCCTTTGCCAATAAGCAAGGCCGGCTGCTGGATGTCTTTCACTTTGCCGATCCGTTGCGCACCCTGGATCTGAACCCGTCCGAAGTGGATACGGTGCGGCGGCGGGTGACGCAGGCGGTGAGAGGCGAGGTGGACGTGCCGCGACTGTTGCAGTCGCGGCCGAAGCCGAAGACGCGAATGAAGCTGACGCCGATCGTTGAGGTGACGTCGCGGGAGTCGGCGAAGTCGACGCTGGTGGAGATTGTGAGCGAGGACCGGCCGGGGTTGCTATACGATCTGGCGTCAGCGATTAGCGAACAGAAGTGCAGTATCGACGTGGTGTTGATCGACACGGAGGCGACGAAGGCGCTGGACGTGTTTTATGTAACGAAGAACGGTGCGCCACTGACGGCGGCGGAAGCATCCAGTTTGGCGACGGCGTTGGACGCGGCGGTCCGCCCGGCCTAGCCGCGCGCAGGCTCTTGCTTGCTGCTTCGGAATACCAGGAGCAGCATAAGCGCGATGGCGGCGGCACCTGCGGCGGAGGTGAGCCAGAAGCCCATCCAATTGCGTTGTTCGACCCCGTTGACGGTGGTGGTGAAGAGGTCGACCGCGGTGCCCGAGGATAGGGAGCCGAGGAACATGCCCACTCCATAAGTCATGAAGGTGAGCAGGCCCTGGGCCGTGTTGCGCAACGCGGGAGGCGCGGTGGAGTCAGTATAGATGGACCCGGTGAAGAAGAAGAACGTGAAGCAGACGCCATGGATGAGGATGGCGGCGTAGAACATCCACATGCCGGAGTCAGCATTGCCAAAGGCAAGAAGAACGTAGCGGAGGGCCCACGCGGCGAGCCCGATGAGCAGGACATTCTTGATGCTGATGCGTTTGAAGACCCAGGGCATGGCCAGGGTCATGAGGACTTCAGAGACTTGGCCCAGGGACATCTTGCCAGCGGCATTGGCGACGCCGACGTCGTTCAGGTAGGCGTTGGTGAAGGAGAAGTAGAACGTGAGCGGGATGCAGGCGAGGACAGAGGCGATGAGGAAGACCAGGTAAGAACGGTCCTTCAGGAGGACAAGGGCATCAAGGCCGAGGAGTGTTTTCCAGGTGGTTTTGCCGTGCCCGGTGCCAGGGGGCGTGTGAGGCAGGATGAGGCAAAAGGCGCCCATCATGACGGAGATGGCGCTGGCGATGAGAAACGGGGTGGGGGCGGCTTCAATGCCGAGCCAACTGACGGTGACGGAGATCAGGATCCAGCCGAGCGGGGCGAAGATACGGATGGGCGGGAACTGGCGCTGGGCGTCGGTCATCTGGCGCATGGCGAGTGAGTTGGTGAGGGGCACGGCGGGGAAGAAGATGAGGCAATAGACCAGCATCAGGCTATAGACGGCCGTGAAGCTGGTGGCTTGGGGGATGAGCCAGAGGACGATGGCGCCGAGGAAGAAGAGGGCGGAGAGGACACGTTCGGTGGAGAAGAAGCGATCGGCGACGAGGCCGACGATCAGCGGGGAGATCATTGAGGCGAGAGCGGTGGTGCCAAAGATGGCACCGGCCTCGGTGCCGGAGAACTTGAGTGTGGCGGTGAGGTAGGTGCCGATGGTCATGTACCAGGAGCCCCAGATGACATAGGTGAGGAACATCATTCCGGCGAGGCGGGCACTGACGGAAAAAGGCATAGATGTCAGTGTAGACGAGATTCAGCCGGGTTCGGGGGCTTACCAGCCCTTTTGCTGCCGCAGAGTCGTAAGGTGGGCGACGTGGTGCTGGCCGTGCCACGAGTAGAGCTCGAGTTGTTTGGCGAGTGTATTTGCGCCGCTTTGCGGGTGGATGAAAGTCTTGGAGTAGGCTTCCTCCGGGAGGGCTCTCCATAGAGAAACCCAGCGGAGATGGAGGGCTTGGAGCAGTGCGAGCGAAGGCTCAATTGGACCGAGTTTGGCGTCAGGAAGTTCGGCCCAGGTGACCTCGTCGTAGGCTTTGATCACCGGTGAGTCCTCGGTGAGGGCCCAGCGGGTGCGGATGTAGGCGTTCAGGTGACTGTCGGCGACGTGGTGAACGACTTGGCGGAGGGTCCAACCGCCGTCGCGATAGGGCGCGTCGAGTTGGACGTCGCCGAGGCCGTTGGTGGCAGCGCGCATTTGGGACGGGAGGTTGGCCAGGTTGCGGATGAGGGTCTGGCGGCGTTCTGGGGAACGGTCCTGGCTGTCGGTGAATTTTCCGATGGGGTAGCGCGGGTCCATGTGATTTAGGTTAGCGCGCGGGCGTAAGCTGTAAAGGATGAAGATTGTTCGGGTTGAAGCGCACTTGATGTCTTTTCCATTCGCCGAGCCGATTGAATTGGCTTATCACGGCGGCGATCGCCGCATTGTGAAGCGGGACGCGATGCTGATTCGGGTGGAGTGCTCGAACGGCCTGGTGGGTTATGCGCCGGGGTCTGCGACGGAGAGTGTGCGGGACCTGATCGCGACGGTGATCGCGCCGTTTCTGGTGGGGCAGACGCTGGCCGATCCAGATGCGCTGCGGGTACGTTTTCACAGCGCAGATCCACAGGCGGTGAAGGCCTACACGATGGTGGAAGTGGCGCTCTACGACCTGGTGGGCAAGGACCGCGGTGTGCCGGTTTCAGAACTACTGGGCGGGCGCGTGAGGGATCGAATTCGCCTGTACGCGAGTGCGGGAATGTACCAGTCGCCGGAGAGCTACGCGGAGGAGGCGGCGGGGATCCAGAAGCTGGGATTCTCGGCGTACAAGATGCGGCCTGGGCTGGGTCCGGACGAGGATGTGCGAGCCGTGGAGTTGATGCGGAAGGCGACGGGACCGAGCTTCGACCTGATGGTGGATGCGCACACCTGGTGGCGCATGGGCGATAACAGCTACAGCGAGCAGACGGTGACGGAACTGGCGGAGCGGATGGCGGAGTACGAAATTGCGTGGCTTGAGGAACCGCTGCTGCCAGACCGGCACGAGGCCTATGCGCGGTTGCGTTCGGCGGGCATCGTGCCGGTGGCCGGCGGCGAGCATGAGCCGGACGAAGCCGGTTTCGCCGACCTGATGGCGCAGGGCTGTGTTGACTACGTGCAACTGGACTTGCTCTGCCAGGGCGGCTACAGCGTGGCGCGGCGGTTGTTTGCGGAAGTGGCGCGGCAGAATCTGCGATTTGCCTTTCATAGTTGGGGGACGGACCTGGAACTGGCGACGGCGGCGCAACTGGGCGTGTGCTGGCCGGAGGATGTCGTCGAGTGGCTGGAATACCCGGTTTACACGACGGCCACGACCAAGAGCATGTACCGGTTCGATTTGGCGCGGGAGATTCTCAAGACGCCGCTGGACATTGAACGTGGCGAATTGATGCTGAACCGCAAGCCGGGTTTGGGCGTTGAGGTGGACGAGGGCGTGATCCAGCGCTATCCCTGGATTCCGGGGCCCTGGAGCTACTTTTCGCTGCACTCGCCGGCGGAGACGTTCGCGGTAGTGGGCGACCACAGCATCAAGTTTGCCTGAGATGATGCTGCCCGGATTGCTGGCCGCGGGCGTGATTGCGGGGGCGGCTTGGGCGGTGCGGGGCCGGAGTGCGGCGGTGCTGGGTCCGGTGACGTGGCGGGGGCCGTCGACGGAGCGGTCGATCGCGTTGACGTTTGACGATGGACCGAGCGAAGGCACGCCCCAGTTGTTGGATTTACTGGACGCATACGGCGCGAAGGCGACGTTCTTTGTGTGCGGCCGGAATGTGCGCCGGTTGCCGGGAGTCTTGCGTGAAGTGGTCGCGCGGGGGCACGAGGTGGGGAACCATACGGACACCCATGCGGCACTTTACTTGAAGAGGCGCGAGACGATCCGGCGGGAGGTGGTGGTGGCGCAGGAGTCGATTGCGGAGGCGGCGGGTGTGCGTCCCGTATGGTTCCGGCCGCCCTACGGGTGCCGCTGGCCGGGGCTGGCGGCAGTGCTGGAAGAGCAGGGCATGCGGCTGGCGATGTGGACGGCGATCGGGTCAGATTGGCGATGGCCGGCGGAACGGGTGGCCGGGAAACTGGAAAGGGCGGCGGGTCCAGGAGCGATTCTTTGTCTTCACGACGGGAGGGAATTAACCGCAAATCCAGAGATCGCCGCCACGCTTGGGGCAGTTCGCGTTATCATGCCCAGATTGAAGGAAAACGGGTTTCGTTTCCCGACTGTAAGCCAACTCATATGCCCGACCCAATCATCGAACGCGTCATCCAGGTAATCGTCAAGACTCAGCACATGGAGGCGGATACCGTAAAACCGGAGAGTACCTTCGAAGAAATGAAGATTGACTCGCTGGACGGGCTGCAGATTCTCTTCGCGCTGGAGGAAGAGTTTAACGTCAGCATTCCGGACGAAGCCGCGAAACAGCTACGGAGCGTGGCCGATATTGCCAACGGAATCAAAGCGTTGTTGGCGGAGCAATCGGCACCTGCTGAGGCATGAAGCGCGTTGCGATCACGGGCCTAGGAATCGTTTCGGCCATCGGTTCGAGCCGTGAGGCTTTTTGGACCGCCTTGAAGGCCGGTGCCTGCGGCATCCGGCCGATTGAGTCAGTTGATTCCACTTCGCTGAGGGGTAAACGCGGAGCGGAGGTCTTCGGCTTTGACGCCCGGGACCATTTTGATGCAAAGGAAATCGACACGATCGATCCGTTTGGCCTGTACGCGCTGAAAGCGGCGGCGGAGGCCATTGAGGATTCGGGCGTCGTGCTCACTCCGGATTTGAAGGAACGCACGGCGATTGTCACCGGGTGCGGGATGGGTGGCAAGGTAACGGAGGACCAGGGCTTCCGGGATCTGTACGCCGACCACAAGCCGCGCTTCCACCCCTATACGATTCCGCGGGCGATGACGAGCGCCGCGACCAGCCAGATTTCGATGCGCTTCGGCTTTACGGGACCGTCGCTTACGGTGTCGACGGCGTGCTCTTCGGCCAATCACGCGCTGGGGCAGGCGTTGTGGATGGTGCGGAGCGGCGCGGCGGAGATGGCGATTGCAGGCGGGAGTGAAGCGCCGTTTTCGCTGGGCGTCCTGAAGGCTTGGGAGGGGATGCGGGTGATGGCGCCGGATACGTGCCGGCCGTTCTCCAAGGATCGCTTGGGATTGGTGCTGGGCGCCGGCGCGGGCATGCTGATTCTGGAGCCGTGGGAACGCGCACAGGCGCGTGGCGCCAAAATCTACGCGGAGTTGGCGGGCTGCGGAATGACCGCTGATGCGCATCACCTGACGATGCCCTCGCAGAATGGGGCGGCGCGCGCGATGGCGATTGCGCTCGCGGATGCCGGTTTATCGCGCGAGGAGGTTGGTTACATCAACGCGCACGGGACGGGAACGCAGGCCAACGACTCCACCGAGGCGCGTGCGATTCGGGAAGTGTTTGGGGTGCCACCGCCGGTGAGTTCGACGAAATCGATGCACGGACATGCGATGGGGGCAGCGGGGGCGCTGGAGGCGACGGCCACGGCGTTGGCGCTCTACCATGGCGTGTTGCCGCCGACAGCGAATTTCACGACGCCGGATCCGGAGTGCGACTTGGATGTGATTCCGAATGAGTCGCGGGTGTGCAAGGTTGGCGCGGCGTTGTCGAATTCGTTCGCGTTTGGGGGCTTGAACGCCGTGTTGGCGTTCCGGGCAGTGGGTTAGGGCTGGCGGTCAGGTTGCCGCAATGAGCGATCGTTATCCGCGCCGGAACTACGTAGGCGAGAAAAGCCAGACCTAGCGCCCGAAGATGAAGCGTCCGCGGCGCGGGTCGGCGCCGCCGTTCAAGATGCCGTCTTTGATGAGGATGACGGTGGGGGCGGAGCCGTTTGACCAGGGGCCGGTGACCTGGATCTTGTGGCCTTTGGCGCGGAGGGCTTCGATGGTCGGCTTCGGGAAACGTTCTTCGAGGTTTACCCGGCCGGCCTGAAACTCGTGGTGGGCGAATGAGGCGAAGAAGTGTTCGGTTTGGAAACGAGGGGCCTCCACTGCTTCCTGCGGCTGCATCTCAAAGACCAGTAGGTTCAGAAGCACTTGGAGCATCGCCTGATCCTGATTGTCGCCGCCGGGGGTGGACATGGCGAGGTAAGGTTCGCCGTTCTTGAGCACCATGGTGGGGCTCAGGGTGACGCGCGGTCGCTTGCCGGGGGCGAGCTGATTGGCGTGGTCCGGGGTGAGCACGAAGGACTGGATGCGGCTGGACAGGGGGAAGCCGGTACCGGGAACGATGACGGAAGGAAGCCAGGCGCCGCTGGGCGTGGCGGTGAAGACATTGCCCCACTTGTCGACGACGTTGACGCAGGTGGTGTCCTGGTCGACCGAGTGGCTTTTGGAGTCTCCCAACGAGAGGGCGGGGAAGCCGGAAACCTTGCCGGGCCGATGCTCGAGCGAAGCGCGGGCCGGATCAATCTGGGCGCGCCGACCAGCGGCGTACTCCATCGAGAGCAGCGTGGCTTCGGGCAACTGGCTGAACTTTGGGTCGCCGTAGTAGCGGTCACGGTCAGCGAAGGCGAGTTTTACGGCCTCGATGACGGCGTGGAGGTACTCAGGCGAGTTGTGTCCGAGCTTTTTCAGGTCGTAGCCCGCGAGGATGTTCAAGGCCTGCAGCATGACTGGGCCCTGGGTGAAGAAGCCGGGCTTCAGAACTTCAAAGCCGGCGAAGGTGCTGGCGCGGGGCGTGTCCCATTCGGCTTTGAACTTGGCGAGGTCTTCGAGGGCGATGAGACCGTCGTTGGAGGCATTGAAGTCGGCGATCCGCTTGGCGAAGGCGCCCTTGTAGAGGTAGTCATGGACCGCGGCCAGTTTTTTTGCGCGGTTGCCTCGGGCTTTCTTTTCGACGGCGGCGAGTTCGCGGAGGGTCTTCGCGAGGTCCGGCAGACGGTACAGCGAGCCGCGCAGCGGGAGTTTGTTGTCCGGGAAGAAGAACTCCCGCGAACTCGGCCAAAGCTGCATCACGCGGCCGGTGGTGCGCAGGAAGCTGGCGAACTCTTCGCCGAGGGGGAAGCCGTCGGCATAGTCGATAGCAGGCGCGGCGACTTCGGCAAAGCTCTTGGTGCCGTTTTCCGTCAGCGCGACAATGGCGGCACTGGGAATGCCCGGCAGAATGGCGGAATGGATGCCGATGGCGGGGATGGGCGGAAAGTCCTCGTTGCTTTCCCACGGCTCCTGCTTGCGTTGCTTGTAGTAGTCGACGGTGGCCTTGGCGGGTGCGGTGCCGATGCCGGAAAGCACTCGCGCCGGCTGTCCTTTCATCTTGATGATGAGGGGGACTTCGCCGCCAAGGCCGATGCGGGCCTGCTCAGTAACGGTGGCGGCGAGCATTGCCGCGACGCCGGCATCGACGGCATTGCCGCCTTGCTGCAGCAACCGGTAGCCGGCTTCCACCTCAAAGTTGTTGGCGGCGGCCACCATCTCTTTGGTGCCGCGGACGGCCGGGAACATGGAGTACTGGGCGTAAACCGCGCCAGTGAGCAAGAGGAGAGCGGCCAGCGTGAGCTTCATCGTTCCTTATTCTCACCCATCCGGCGGTACTTGCGAAGGAGCTCATACAAGACGATCCCTCCGGCCGTGGCGACGTTGAGCGAATGTTTCTGACCGAGCATCGGCAACCGGACGTGGGTGTCGGCGGCGGCCAGTAGATGGGGCTGAACGCCATCGACCTCATGGCCGAAGAGGACACAGACCGGAAAGCGGGGTTGCCAATCGAAGATATCAATGGCGTGCACGCTGGTTTCGATGGCGGCAATCTCCCAGTTCTGCCCGCGAAGTTGAGCCAGGAGCATGGCGGGATCGGCGACGCCCTCCCATGGCACAGTGAGGTCCGCGCCGAGAGCCGTCTTGGTGATTTCTTTCATCGGCGGGCGGGCGGTGATGCCGGCTAGATAGATCTTTTCGAGGGCAACGCCATCGGCGGTGCGGAAGAATGCACCGACGTTGTACATGCTGCGTACATTGTCGAGCAGGATGGCCGCGGGAAGTTGGAGCCCGTCATACGGGGCTGCGCCTGTAGTCAGGCGGTAGGGAACGCGTTCGTCCGGCATTAGGCGTCGAGCATCCGGCGATGGTAGTTCACCTGGCCCATGTGATAGCGGAGGTGGCCGTAGAGATGGGTGAGAAAGAAGCCGGTGGTCATGGGGTGTCCGAACACTTCTTCCTCGTAGGTCTCGTCCAGACTGTCTGGGCTCAGGGAGGTGAGCGTGGAGACGGCGGCGCGGGCGAGGTCGATCTGAGTGAGCAACTCGGCGCGCGGGAGTCCTTGCCGGGAGAACTCGGCGGAGCGGTCGCGCTGATAGTCGATCTGACCGAGACGGAATCCGATGTAGTGACGCAAATTGCCACAAAGATGGAGGATCAGATTGCCACCGGGGTTGGAGATACCCGGTGCGGACCGCCAAAGAGCTTCGTCGGCGGGGTAGAGATCGACTTCGTTGGCTAATTGCCGCAGGTCTCGGTCGAATAGCTGATAGAGATGGTTGAGCATTATGTGAATCTTGAGGGTATTTTCCATCAAATAATTCTATGGGTGAGATTTCCCATAGCAAGCTGGGGTGGCTGGTCCTACAATACTTGAATCGAGCTTCACTGCTCAACTTGGGGTTAGCGAGGATGTAACTGTCTCAACGCATCTTCCTAGCTGCCTACCCTCAAGCTGCCCTGTTGCAGATGGCCCACTCGGGCCACAGCGCTCTCTGCCCTGAGCGCGCAACCTAAATCTGAACAGGGGAAACTGGTATGAGGTCAAGCTTCAAGGCTTTACTTTCTCTTACAATTTGCCTGGCCACTGTGCTAAGCACAGCTGCTTTGGCGCAATCAACTTACGGCGGTTTACGTGGTTTGGTAGCAGATGCGGGCGGCGGTGTGTTGGCGAATGCCAAGGTCGGGCTACTGAACGAAGGTACGGGCGAATTGCGCTCGGCCGTGACGCTCGCCACCGGCGAGTACGTTTTCAGCCAGGTGATTCCGGGCACCTACTCGATCACCGTGGAAACCCCAGGGTTCAAGAAGTACGAGCGCAAGGGCGTACTCGTGGAAACGCAAAGCCAACTCACCGTCGACGTGAAGATGGAAGTGGGCAATGTGACCGACAGCGTTCAGGTGACTGAAGAGGTTCCGCTGATTGAAACGGCTACGGCTTCGCAAGGTCAGGTGATTGATCGGCAGAAGATGATCGACCTGCCGAACCTCGGCCGCAACCCCTACATGTTCTCGAAGCTCGCGCCGAACGTGCAGCAGGTTGGTAACCCGGCCTATGCGCGGATGCAGGACCAGTCGGGTTCTTCGCAGATTTCGATTGCGGGCGGCCCGGTGCGTGGCAATAACTATCTGATCGACGGTATCCCGATCACCGACATGACGAATCGCGCGATCATCATCGCTTCGCTGGAAGCAGTACAGGAAATGAAGGTTCAGGCGAACACGTACGACGCCGAAGTCGGGCGCTCCGGTGGTGGTATGTTCAACGTGTTTCTGAAGAGCGGCACCAACGATTATCATGGTTCTCTCGCCGGATATATGCGTGAGACTGAGTGGTTGGCCAATAGCTTCTTCTCCAACCGCGCTGGCGCGCCGCGCACGGAGCAGCCATTCCGGAACTACATGGGCAGCTTCGGCGGCAAGGTTTGGATCCCGAAGGTGTATGACGGTAAGAACAAGACCTTCTTCTGGGCGGTTTTCGAAGGCTACCGCGACACGCAAGCCAATGCGGGCACCACTGCTGTTCCCACTTTGGCCGAGCGGGCGGGCGACTTCTCCAACTCGCGCACGGCGGGCGGCGCTTTGCGCATGATGTTCGATCCGCTCTCGACCCTGGCCGATGGCACGCGCACTCCGTTTGCGGGCAACATCATCCCCGCGGCGCGCATCAATCCGACGGGTCGGCTGATCGCAAGCCAGTTTGCCGAGCCGGGAACGACGGCGCGTTTCTTTGGCGACGCCAACCGTCCCTACTCCGGCAGCCTGCCGTCGAAGGCTGACCAGCACACCATCAAGCTGGACCATCGGTTCACTGAGTGGTGGAATGTCAATCTCTCCTATCTGCGCTACAACTCGCTGGAGCCCGGTGAGAACTGGTTTCCGGGCAACGTCGCATCGCCTCAGCAGTGGACGCTTGACCGCAAGGTGAACGCGACGCAGCTCAACAACACGTTGACTCTGAATCCCACCACCGTGCTGGCTGTGCGCTATGGCTTCAATCGCTTCCCGAATCTGAGCTCGCAGAAGAGCGCCGGTTACAACATTTCGCAACTCGGCCTGCCTTCGAGCTTCACCTCGCAGATTCCCGTTCCCACGTTCCCGCGCGTGGCGTTTGAAAACTTCTACGCCGGCGATGCAATGGGCACGAATAGCAACAGCAGCACCGTATTGAGTTCCAACAACTTCGGTGCCCAGTTGTCAAAGTTTGTCGGCAAGCACAGCCTGAAGTTCGGCTACGACTTCCGGCGAATCAAGGCCGCCGGCGTGAATTACGGCAACTCGGCGGGCAACTTCACCTTTAACGATCAATTTACGCGTCGCGACTACCTGCGCGGCGACGGCGCCTCGGGCGCTGACGTCGCTAGCCTCTTGCTGGGTTTCCCCGCCGCGGCGGACGGATTGGTGCCCACGAAGTTTTTCCAGTACCTGGACTACACTTCCGGCTTCGTCCAGGACGACATCCGGCTCAATAGCAAGCTGACTCTGAACATCGGTATGCGTTGGGAACGGGAGACCGGTCTCATCGACACCAACGACAACCTGACCGTTGGATTCAACCGGACGGCCCTCAATTCGATCTCAGCCCTTTCCGGCGTCCCCACGCCCGGCGCGGTGATGTTCGCCGGCCAGAACGGCAACAAGCGTTCCACCGGCAACCCCGACATGAACAAGCTCTCGCCGCGCATCGGCGTGGCCTATCAACTGAATGCCAAGACTACTATCCGCGGCGGATACGGCATTTTCTGGGCGCCTGCTTTCGCCTACGGCGGCCCGTTGGCCTCGGAAGGCTTCACGGCTTCCACGCAGGCCGTTACAACGGTGGACAGCGGACGGACCCCGGCGCTGAACTTCTCGAACGTCTTCGCGAGCGGTCTCGAGCGTCCGGTGGGCAACTCGCTGGGCGACCAGACGGGCATTGGCAAGGCGCTCACCATCCAGGATCAAGACGCGCGCTCGCCGTTTGTCCAACAGTACTCGCTGGATGTGCAGCGGGAACTGCCCGGCAATATCGCGCTCTCGGTGGCTTACGTCGGTTCGAGGAGCTCGCGGATGACTCTGACGGCTGCCAATCTCAACATCAACCAAGTGGAGGCCCGGCATTTCGGCCTCGGCGCTTCGGCGCTCGGCGCCGCGGTACCCAACCCCTACTTCGGCAAGGGCGGTGTCGTCGGGATCGGCACGGCGAACGTACCTCGCGCTCAGTTGCTCCGCCCCTTCGCCGCCTTCGGTAATATCAATCTGTCCTTCCCGGACTACGGCCGCGCCCGTTACGATTCGCTGGCGGTTCGTGCCCAAAAGCGCTTCAGCCAGGGCGTCACCTTCCTTACCTCCTGGACCTACTCGAAGAACCTCGATAACGTCTCCGGCGGCGCCGGTAACAATCTGAACGGCGGTAACGTCGCTCCGCAAAACGTCTACGATCTGCGCTCGGAGTGGGGCTTGTCCTACCTCGACGCCACCCATCGACTTAGCCTGGGCTTCACCTACGAACTGCCGTTCGGCAAGGGCCGGGCCATGATGAGCAATGCCAACCGCTTGGTGGATTACGCCTTCGGCGGATGGTCGATTAACGGAATCTCGATCTTCAATTCCGGCTATCCGTACCAGATCCGCCAGAACTCGAACAACAACGGCGTGATCTTCTCGCCGAGCCAGCGGCCGAACACGACCGGTGCCGATCCGTTCGCGGGCGGCAATTTGTCACAGTGGACCGATGGCACCGCCGACGGCACGTTCTATCTGAACAAGGCTGCGTTCTCAGTGGCCCCAGCGCTCACGTTTGGCAATGTCAGCCGTTCGATCTCGACCCGCGCGTTGGGTCAGGTGAACTGGGACATGTCGATCTTCAAGACCTTCGCTATCACCGAGCGGTTCAAGGCTCAGTTCCGGGCTGAGGCGCTTAACGCCACGAACACTCCCCAATTCCGGGCCGGCAATACGGCTTTCGGTAACTCGCAGTACGGCCGAATCACGGCGCAAGCCAACTTTGCGCGCATGATTCAGCTGGGTCTGCGGCTGTACTTCTAACGTCCTGAGGGAGGGGATCGGGTCGGAGCGAGCCGATCCTCTTCTTTAACAAAATAGTGAAGAATCAGTATCCGATTCCAAAAGAACGGCATATACTGTCCAATGAAGGCATTGAGTTACCAAGTAATGTAACTTTCGCGACTGAGAATTCCACGAGGGAAGACAAGAAAATGAAGCAATTGCTCAATCCTGAAATGCAAGAGAGTCTGCTTGACCGCGGATTCAACCGCCGTAGCTTTGGCCGCGTCGCGGCCATGATTACCGCGGGCGCCAGCCTACCCTTCTACAACGAAGCCGCCCTGGCCCAGGGCCTGTCGGCCATGCGTGGACCGATTCCGGCCGATGCCGTCCGCATCAATGCGAACGAGAATCCGCTCGGACCCTGCGATGCCGCAGTGGAAGCGATGTCCAGCGTGCTTCGCAAGGGCGGACGCTATATGTACGAGCACACCTTCGAGTTCGCCAAGGTTCAGGGCGACATCGACGGCGTGAAGCCCAATTACGTGCTGCCTTACGACGGTTCGAGCGCACCGCTGCACCAGGCCGTAATCGCCTTCTGTTCGAAGGATAAGCCCTTTGTGATGGCCGACCCTGGCTACGAAGCGGGCGGACGTGCGGCGGAGTTCATCGGCGCCAAGACCATCAAGGTGCCGTTGACCAAAGAACTCTCGCATGACGTGAAGGCGATGGCGGCGGCGCACGCCACCCCAGGCCTTATCTACATCTGCAACCCGAACAACCCGGGTGGTTGGCCCACGAAGAAGAGCGACATCGAGTGGCTGGTGGCGAACAAGCCCGCTGGTTCGGTGATCCTTCTTGACGAAGCCTACATCCACCTCACCAAAGAGCAGACGGGCGCCGACATGGTGGCCGCTGACAAGGACGTCATCATTCTGCGCACGTTCTCCAAGCTGTACGGTATGGCGGGTCTGCGCGCCGGCGCGGCGATCGGCCGTCCTGACCTCCTGGCCAAGATCCAGCCTTGGGGCGCTGGCGCCCTGCCTTTGACGGGCATGGTGGGCGCGACCGCGTCGCTGAAAGAGAAGACCCTGGTGGCTGACCGCCGCAAGATCATCGGTGATGTCCGTAACGACCTGTTCTCCTGGCTGTCGAAGAAGAACTACAAGTTCATACCTTCGGAATCTAACAACTTCATGATCGAAACTGGCGGTCCCGGACAGAAGTTCGTCCAGGGAATGTTCAAGGAGAAGATCCTGGTGGGCCGTGTTTGGGCGGCGATGCCGACTCACGTCCGCATCTCGGTAGGAACCCGTGAGGAGATGGAGAAGTTCAAGGTTGCCCTCGAAAAAGTGATGTCCGCCTAGTTAGAGTTGTCTCGTCACGCAGGCGGCTCCCGGGCATTGAGTGCCTGAAGAGCCGCCTGACGTGTTTTTCGTTAGTCAGCTGTTCCCAAGTTTCCCTACTCCGGGTTTGAGAGGGTGCCAATGAGGAAGGTCCTGTCCACCTCCGCCTCGAATGAGGTTGATCTGCGACTGAGAAAATTCTCCTATAGCTGGAAGGCGTTTACCGGCGACTTCTTCGGTGGACTCATTGCGGCCCTGATTGCGTTGCCCTACGGCCTGGCCATGGCGACGCTGATGGGACTGCCCCCGATCCTCGGCATCTTTACATCTCTTCTCACCTGCCCGATTACTTTCCTCCTAGGCCGCAATCCCGTTTTGATCGGTGGCACGGCTACCGTCACTGTGCCCTTCATCGCCAAAGCCGTCTCCGACTATGGCCTAGCGGGCGCCGCGAAGATTTCCTTGATCGCCTCGATCTTTATGATGATCTTCAGCGTATTGCGCTGGGGACGCTATATCCTTCAGGTGCCGCACTCGGTGGTCTCCGGATTCTCGTGCGGGATCGGCGCCATGATGGTGGTGGCGCAACTGAAGACCATCTTCGGACTGGCAATTCCCGGCTCGGCCACGCAGTTGTCGACGCTTTCCCAGTTCTGGCTGGTGATCGAGAAGCTGGATGGGTTCAAGTGGCCGCCGTTCGTCCTCGGCGTGACGGTGATCGCCGTGGCCTTCTTCGTTGCTAACCGCTCCAAGATGATGCCGGCGCCGCTGATTGGCGTCGTCGCTTCGATCGGGATCGGCTATGCCCTCAACCTGCATGAGAAGATTGTGGGCCGCCTGCCGCTCGAAATGCCCCCATTGGCGAGCTTCCTGTGGACTCCGGCCGATCTCGACAAGCTTCTGCTGCCCGGCTTGGGGCTGGCTTTCGTCACCTCCGTCAATCTGCTGATTACTTCCCGCGTCGTTGACCACTTCCGCGGCTGGCACAAGCCGATGAAACCGTCTGACGCCGATGGCGAATTGGGCGCGTATGGCATCGCTAACGTTTGCGCTGGGATGTTCGGCGCGCCGATCAGCGTCGGGATTCCGGCGCGCAGCCTGGCCATTGTTCGCTGCGGCGGCACCACCCGGATGTCGAATCTGATTCACGGCCTGATTTTGCTGGCCACGCTCTACATGGGCAGTGAGTACGTGTCGAAGATCCCGATTGCGGCCCTGGCGGGAGTGACGGCCTACGTGGGCATCTGCCTACTGGAATGGTCCACGTGGAAGCGGCTTCCCAAGATGCGACGGATCGATGCGGTCGCCTTCCTGGTCACTTGCCTCTCGGTCCTGGTGGTGAACGCCGTTATCGCCGTGGGCCTGGGCTGCTCGCTCTACGGTTTCCGCTGGCTCTATTTGCGCTATTTCCTCGCTCCGCCGCAGACAGTACAGAAACCGGCCTGATTTTTCAGCTTCATTGAAGCCAAACGCCCGGCTCCCGAACAAAATCTGGTTAAATTGTAGAGGTCCGCTCATCCAACAAGGTGAAAGACGGACCTGATCAGTCTTGAGGAGCCAAAGCTAATATGTCCGCAGTGGCTGCGAATAGCACCCTTCATCGCACGCTGGAGTTCTGGCAAGCGTCGATCGGAAAAAAGACCGTAATGGCCGTCACCGGCGGGATCCTGGTGGGTTTCACCCTGGTGCACATGGCCGGCAACCTGCAGGTCTACCTCGGTGCCGAGGTCTTGAACAACTACGGGCGTCTGTTGAAGTCGAATCTGGGCGTACTGTGGGGTGCCCGACTCTTTTTGTTGGCGACGATCTCGTTGCACCTGACAGCCGCTTTCCAGTTGTGGTCGCTAAAGAGCAAGGCCCGGCCGGTGGCCTACCAGAAGTTGAGTTCGACGAAGTCCTCGTACGCCTCGCGCACGATGTACATCAGCGGGCCGATCCTGTTTTTCTTTATCGTGTATCACCTGTCGCATCTGACGACGGGCCAGACGCATCCCAGCTTCGACGAAGGGGACGTCTACCGGAACGTGATTCTGGGCTTCCGCGATCCGATTGCGTTTGGCGCGTATCTGATCGCGATGGGTTGTTTGGGCTTTCACTTGATCCACGGCGTGTGGAGTGCCTTTCAGAGCCTGGGGGTGAATCATCCCAAGTACACGCCGAAGTTGCGCAACCTGGCAACTGGCTTAACCGCATTAATCGTGGGTGGCAATCTTTCGATCCCGGTAGCCGTGATGTTCCGGTTGATCGGTAGCGACGTTCAGTAGAGGAGAGAAATGGAGCTCAATTCCAGAGTCCCATCGGGTGACATTCAGACGCGCTGGACGCGGACGAAGTTTGACATGAAGTTGGTGAACCCGGCCAACAAGCGCAAGCACTCAGTGATTGTGGTGGGTTCGGGCTTGGCCGGCGCTTCGGCAGCCGCCACCATGGGCGAACTCGGCTACAACGTCAAGTGCTTCTGCTTCCAGGATTCCCCCCGGCGCGCGCACTCGATTGCGGCGCAGGGTGGCATCAATGCGGCGAAGAACTACCAGAATGACGGTGATTCGGTTTACCGGCTTTTCTACGACACGGTGAAGGGCGGCGACTTCCGCGCGCGCGAAAGCAATGTTTACCGGCTCGCCGAGATCTCGGTGAACATCATCGATCAGTGCGTGGCGCAGGGTGTGCCCTTTGCCCGCGAGTACGGCGGAACGTTGTCGAATCGTTCGTTCGGTGGCGCTCAGGTATCGCGGACGTTTTATGCCCGCGGCCAGACAGGTCAGCAGTTGTTGCTCGGCGCCTATCAGGCGCTCGAGCGCCAGATCGACGCTGGCCGGGTGCAGATGATGACTCGTCGGGAGATGCTCGACGTGGTGAACATTGATGGCCAAGCCCGCGGGATTGTCTGCCGCAACTTGACCACTGGTGCGATTGAAAGCTATGCGGCGGATGTCGTCGTACTGGCCACGGGTGGCTACGGGAATGTGTTCTACCTTTCCACCAACGCGAAGGGCTCGAACGTCACCGCGACTTGGCGCGCTCATAAGCGCGGCGCGCTGTTCGGCAATCCCTGCTTCACGCAGATTCATCCGACGTGCATTCCCGTCTCGGGCGACTACCAATCGAAGCTGACGCTGATGTCGGAAAGCTTGCGCAACGACGGACGGATCTGGGTGCCGAAGAAAGTTGGCGATAAGCGGAAGGCCGCCGAGATCCCGGAGAGCGAACGCGACTACTATCTGGAACGGATCTATCCGAGTTTTGGAAACCTTGTGCCTCGCGATATTGCCAGTCGCGCCGCGAAGAAGATGTGCGATGAGGGCCGCGGCGTGGGCGAGAGCGGGTTCGGCGTCTATCTGGACTTTAGTGAGGCCATTAAACGTCTTGGCGCCGACAAGATCAAAGAGCGCTACGGCAATCTGTTCGAGATGTACGACCGCATTACCGGCGAGGATCCTTACACGCTTCCGATGCGTATCTATCCGGCTGTCCACTACACCATGGGCGGGCTGTGGGTGGACTATCAATTGATGACCACGCTGAACGGCCTTTTCTGCCTCGGTGAAGCGAATTTCTCTGACCATGGCGCCAATCGTCTGGGGGCTTCCGCCCTGATGCAAGGCCTGGCCGATGGATACTTCATTGCGCCGGCTTGTGTGGGCAACTATCTGGCCTCGAATAAATTTGCGCCAGTGGGTACGGACCACAGCGCCTTCAAGGATGCCGAGGCCAACGTCAATCAGCAGACCAATAAGCTGTTGAACGCCAGCGGCAAGCGCACGGTGACTTCGTTCCATCGCGATCTGGGCAAGATCATGTGGGAGTACTGCGGAATGGCGCGCAATGCGGCGGGCCTTACCCAGGCGATCGGCAAGATCGACGCGCTGAAAGAAGAGTACTGGGCCTCGGTGAATGTGCCGGGTTCCGGCGATGAACTGAATCAGTCGCTCGAGACCGCTGGACGCGTGGCCGACTTGATCGAGCTAGGTTCGCTGATGTGCCGCGACGCCCTTGCCCGGGAAGAGAGTTGTGGCGGCCACTATCGCGAGGAGTATCAAACCCCGGAAGGCGAAGCACTGCGGGACGACGACAATTTCTCCTACGTCTCGGCTTGGCAGTGGGAAGGCGATAAGAAGGCGCAGACACTCGTGAAGGAACCTTTGACCTTCGACTACGTGCATCCCTCGCAGCGGAGCTATAAGT
This sequence comes from Bryobacter sp., assembly GCA_022843605.1. GTDB lineage: Bacteria > Acidobacteriota > Terriglobia > Bryobacterales > Bryobacteraceae > JALHNI01. The sequence goes on along the minus strand of JALHNI010000049.1, from coordinate 6,199 downwards.
AAATGCGAATCACTCTGAATGTTTGGCGGCAGAAGAACACCAATGCCGCGGGCGCGATGAAGCGCTATGAAGTTCCGAACGTGAGTCCGGACATGTCATTCCTCGAGATGCTGGATGTCTTGAACGAAGAGCTGATCGAGAAAAAAGACGCGGATGGCCCGGTGACGTTTGAACACGATTGCCGCGAAGGCATCTGCGGCTCCTGCGGGTTCATGATCGATGGACTGGCGCATGGAGGCAACGAGCGCACCACCGTGTGTCAGTTGCATATGCGTCATTTCAAAGACGGCGACGATCTGGTGCTGGAGCCCTGGCGTGCCACCGCGTTTCCGGTGCTGCGCGACCTCATGGTGGACCGTTCGGCCTTCGATCGAATCATCGCTTCGGGCGGCTACGTCTCGGTCTCCACAGGCTCAGCGCCTGACGGCAACGCAATTGCCATCCGCAAGCTGGACTCCGACCTCGCGATGGACAACGCCCAGTGCATCGGCTGCGGTGCCTGTGTTGCTGCCTGCCCGAATGCTTCGGCTTCGCTCTTCACCAGCGCCAAGATCGCGCATCTGGGTCACCTGCCGCAAGGGCAACCGGAACGTCTGGAACGTGCTAAGAAGATGGTGGACCAGATGAACAACGAACTCTTCGGCTCCTGCACTAACATCGGTGAGTGCGAAGCGGTGTGTCCGAAGGGCATTCGAATCGAGTCGATCGCGCTGATGAACCGCGACTACTCGAAGGCTTCGATGATGGAGCGCCCGTCCACTGGCGACCTCGGATTCGGCTGAGCTTGGCTATGGTGCGTGGCCATGGCCGCGCGTCGCCAAGTGAATGCGGTCGAGTTCGGCCAGCACGTCTTCCGGCATCGTTTCCATCTCGAGGTCTTCCAGTTCATTGTCCTCGCCCGGTTCTACCCCGAGCCTCTTTTGAATTGCGTCCAGCATCTTGATCACGCGCGTCAATTCGTGCTCAGCCAGTAGCCCCACCTGGAGGTGAAGGTCGGCACGGCGCTCCGCTTCGTCGCTTTGGCGGTTCTGGGTGATCATGACGAGCGCTGACAGGAAGATTGCTTCCAGCGATACAACCATCGTCAATAGGCCATAGGGGAAGGGGTCAAAGGCGGCGAGCCCGAGCTTGCCGGTGTTGACCAATACCCAAGCGATGAACCAAACCAGATGGATGTAGACGAAGGGCATGCTGCCCGCAAAGGCGGTGACGGCATCGGCGAGGCGGTCCTGTAGCCCACGTTGGCAGGATTGTGTCAGGCGCAGGCTGACGATGGTTCGAATGTTCCGTTCCAGCACTTTGGAGAGGGTGTGATGGGTGGGTGTTGAGTCCATAAGTCTTCTTACGACTGTAGCGGGTTACCATCGAGGGCAGGCAGTTGGATGTGGGCTTCGACTTGCGTCGAAAGTCGGAGCAAATGACGCGCCTCCTTAACCTACAGGCCTTCTGGCAGAACCGCATCGGGCAATTTTGATAACCTTGGTCGCAACACGATGATTGGCCCGAAGCTCGCAAGTAACGATCTGTCGCTGCTGAAGAACCTCCGCTTCCAGGAGAGTGATCAGGCGCACCGGCGACGGGAGCTTTGGAACGCGTTCAAGCCCGTGAAGTTCGGTTTGCGTGCGTTGACACAGATGTTAGGATGGCTGACTTGGGCAGTCCTGCCAACGGCACTAGCTCTGCTTCCCGTTTCGCCGTTGGCCGCGCAGACCGCCGACCCTTCCGACTTCTTCGAGACCAAGGTCCGGCCGCTGCTCGCCGCCCAATGCTTTTCGTGCCATAGCTCGAAGTCGAAGATGACCTTCGGCGGGCTGAAGATGGACCAGAAGGCCTCGTTCTTTCAGGGCGGCCAGTCGGGTGCCTTGGTGGTGTCCGGCAAGCCGGAGGCGAGCCGCCTGATCGAGGTGGTCGGCTATGGCGGTCCGCTCAAGATGCCTCCCTCCGGGAGACTGAAGCCCGAGCAGATCGAGATCCTCACCGAGTGGGTGAAGATCGGGGCGCCTTGGCCGGAGGAGTCGAACGCCGCCGCCGAGGCCGACCTCAAGAAGAAGCAAGCGATTGACGAAGAACGCCAGAACTATTGGGCTTGGCAGCCAGTGCGAAAGCTGCAACCTAATGACGGCATCGATCGCCTAGTCCGGGCCAAGCTTGCCGAAAAGCGTCTTTCGCCCGCGCCAGCGGCCGACAAGCGCACCTTGATCAGGCGTGCCTTTTTCGATCTCACTGGCCTTCCGCCCGCCTCTGCGGACGTGGAGGCGTTCCTTGAGGACGATTCCTCGCAAGCGTTTGAGAAGCTCGTCGACCGACTTCTCGCCTCTCCGCACTTCGGTGAACGCTGGGGCCGGCATTGGCTCGACCTGACATACTTCGCCGACAATCTCGAGATTGGGCGCAAGATCCCGGCCAAGGAGGCGTGGCGCTATCGCGACTACGTTATTTCGTCCTTCAATGCTGACAAGCCCTATACGCAGTTCATCAAGGAACAGGTGGCGGGCGATCTGCTGCCGGCCGAGAACGATGCGCAACGCCGCGAACAGGTGATCGCCACGGGCTTCCTGGCGCTGGGACCCTGGCCGCTGGTCGCTGCCGACAAAGAACAGCTCCGCATGGACGTCGTTGACCTGCAACTCGACTTGGTCGGCAAAGCCTTTGTCGGCCTCACCATGGGCTGCGCCCGTTGCCACGATCACAAATTCGATCCGATTCCGGCGAAGGACTACTACGCCATGGCCGGCATTCTGGGAAGCACGCTCACGCTCGATGGGCGGATCGACGGCATCTTCAGTGACGTCCACCGCACGCCGCTGCCGGAGACGCCGGAGGAACTCCGCGAGCGCGCGAAGGACACGGAAAAGTTCCTGACCGCCTGGACCGAGCTCAAAGCGAAATTGAAAGGCCTGACCGAAGAGAAGGAGCGGCTGAAGAAAGCCGGAACTTCGCTCGCCGGCATCGACAAGCAGATCGGCGAACTCAACAAGACCCTAGGCCAACTGGAGTTCAATCGTCCGGAGCCGCCGATGGCGCTCTCCGTGCGCGACATCGACACGCCTTTTGATCACAAGATCAACATTCGAGGCAACTCGCATCTGCTCGGCGAGCAGGTGCCGCGTAGCTTCGTGAGCATCGCCATGTGGACGGGGCCGCCGCAACTGGGCTATCGGGCCAGCGGACGTTTGGAAATGGCTGACTGGATTGCCAGCGAGAAGAACCCGCTTACCGCGCGCGTGATGGTGAACCGCCTCTGGCAGCATCTGTTCGGTGCCGGTCTCGTCCGCAGCGTCGACAATTTCGGGCTGCGCGGCGAACTGCCCAGCCACCCGGAACTGCTCGATTATCTGGCCACGCGCTTCGTTAGCCAACGCTGGTCAGTGAAGAAGGTCATTCGAGAGATCGCCTTATCCGAAACCTACCGGCAGTCGAGCGCGCACCAAGCCAAGGCCGCGGAGCTTGATCCGGAGAACCGCCTTGTTTGGCGCATGAATCGCCGCCGCCTGGAAGGCGAGACGATTCGTGACGCGGTGCTGAAACTCACGGACACGCTCGACGAACGCCGCGGGGGACCCAGCCTGCCACTCGAAGTGCCGGGCAATCTGAACGTCGGCAAGCCGGTGGAGTTTCGCGATGACGCGAAGCTTCCCGATGATCTGCTCCGGCGTCGGACGGTCTATCTGCCTGTGTTGCGCAAGAGCCAGCACAAGAGCCTGGACATTCTGAACCTCTTCGACTTCCCGGACGTGAACCAAGTGAACGGAGCCCGCAGCGTCACCACGGTGCCGACGCAGGCGCTGTATTTGATGAACTCGCCGTTCCTCCAGGAGCAGTCCCGCCTGCTGGCGGCCAAGGCGGCCGAACACGCTGCCCCGGGCGCGCCGCGCGTCAGTTGGCTGATCGAACGCATCCTGGGGCGCGCGTCAGTCGCCGCCGACCAAACGCGTGCCGCCGGGTTCTTAGCTGCTTTCGCGGCGGAGTTGAGGGCGACAGGCAAGTCCGAAGCCGATGCTTCGCGCGATGCCTTGACGCGTTATTGCCACTCTCTCGTTGTCAGCAACGAGTTCTTGTATTTAAAGTAGGGAGCACTTATGTCGCATCACGCAAACATCCTGGCCCGCTCACGCCGTGAGTTTCTGCAGCGATACGGCTGCGGCTTCGGCTCCATGGCGCTTTCGGCGATGCTGGCTCCGGCGGCCACGGGAAAAGGAAATCCGCTGGCTCCCAAGCAACCCCATTACCAGCCGCGCGCTAAGCGAGTGATCTTCCTGTGGATGCAGGGCGGCCCTTCCCACATGGATCTGTTTGACTTCAAGCCGCGCCTCGCCGCGGGCGGCGGCCAGAAGTTTCCGATCCCTCTGCCGGCCAACTACGAAGCGCCCGGCATCGGCCGCAACCTGATGATGGCGCCTATCTCCACCTTCAGCCGTCAGGGCAAGGCTGGACTGATGATGTCGGACTGGCTACCGCACCTCGGCAAAGTCTCCGAAGAGCTTTGCGTCCTCAACGGTATGCAGGCGGACTCGGAGGCTCACGCCCCGGCAGTCCGGCAGTTGCACACCGGCCACTCGGTGATGGTCCGCCCGTCGATTGGCTCCTGGGTCACTTACGGACTCGGCACCGAAAACCAGAATCTGCCCGGCTTCGTGACGCTTTGCCCGCAGGTGGGCGGCGATGGCGGCAGTACCCAGCTTTTCAGCAACGCCTTTCTGCCGGCGATCTATCAAGGCACGCCGATCGGCGAAGCCGGCAACGCGAAGGAGGCGCAGATCCGCTATCTCGAAGACAAGTCCGTTAGCGGCAAACTCCAGCGCCGTCAGGTCGACCTGATCCAGTCGATGAACAAGAGCTACCTGCAACAGCTCGAGTCGGACCAGAACATGGAAGGCATGATCGAGTCCTTCGAGCTTGCCTTCCGCATGCAGGCGGAAGCGCCCGCGGTGCTGGACCTCGCCAAGGAGTCGAAAGCAACGCTCGATCTCTACGGGATCGGCGAGAAGGCTACAGACAACTTCGGTCGCCAGTGTTTGCTGGCCCGAAGGCTGGTCGAGGCCGGGGTCCGTTTCGTTCAGATCACCGATGGCGGCTGGGATCATCACGGCGCCATCCGCAAAGGGCTTCCCGACCGCTGTAAGGCTATTGACCAACCGATCGCGGCGCTGATCGCTGACCTGAAAGGCCGCGGACTGCTAAACGATACGCTTCTGGTTTGGTCCGGCGAGTTTGGCCGCACGCCCTTTGAACAGGACCTCTCAGAAGGCAAGGCCCCCGCCTCGGAACGCGGCCGCGAGCACAATCCTAAAGGCTTCACGGCCTGGATGGCCGGTGGCGGAATCAAGGGCGGGATGGTGCATGGAGAGACGGATGAATTCGCCTGGGAAGCGGTGAACGGCAAAGTGCACATTCACGATTTGCACGCGACGGCGCTGCATCTGCTGGGCATTGACCATGAGCGGCTCACTTACCGTTACACCGGTCGCGACTTCCGCCTTACCGACGTCTACGGCCAGGTGGTGAAAGAGATTCTGACGTAATGCGAGTCTGGCCTTTGCTGATCTGCGCCGCTGCCGCCATCGCGCAAGAGCCGCGCCAGATCGTGATTCCGATGCGCGATGGGGTTGAACTGGCCGCCGACCTCTACGACACGAGTCCGTCGGTCCCCAAGCCGGTTCTCCTGCAACGGACCCCTACAACAAGGCGAATGCGGCGGCGATTGGCCGCCGTTACGCTTTGTCTGGCTATGCGGTTGTCGTGCAGGACACGCGCGGGCGCTTCGCCTCGAAGGGCGAGTTCTTTCCTTACAACAACGAAGGCCAGGATGGCTTTGACACTACCGAGTGGATCACTCGCCAACCCTGGAGTAATGGTCGCATCGGCATGTGGGGTGCTTCCTACGTTGGGGCGGTACAGTATCAGGCGGCTGCGGAAGGCGCGCCTGGCTTGGCTGTCTTGTGCCCTACGGCTACCTGGAACAGCTTCTATCGCAATATCTATCTGGGTGGCGTTGCCCGCCTTGCGTTGATCGGGACCGCCGCTGCGGGGCTCTATCCGCCGCCCGCGGGCAAGGCCGCGCCCGCGGATTGGTACCAGACCCTGCAGGCCCTGCCCCTCGCCGACCTCGACCTTGCGATCGGCTGGCGGATCCCCTGGCTGCGCACCATTCTCACCCACCCGCACCCCGACGGTTTCTGGAAGCGCCTCGACGTCACCG
>JALHNI010000048.1 GCA_022843605.1 Bryobacter sp. | reverse complement strand
GTTCCCGGAATTCGTTTCGAGGTGCAGCCCTGTATTCTGAAGGGGTGCGGTACTTTACTTCAATCACCCTGCTGGTCATCCTGACCGGATGTGCTTCTGCTCCGCCCCCGGCACCACCCGTGTTCCCGCCCAAGATCACCCAGTTTTATGCCTCTCCGGCGAGCGTACCCACTGGCGAAGCGACGCTGCTCTGCTACGGGGTGGAGTCCAGCACCAGTGTGACGCTGGACCCGGGCGGCGAATCGCTTTCGCCGGCGCTCGCCAGATGCATCGAGAAGACTCCCGCGGGGAATACTACCTACACGCTGACCGCCAAGAACAAGGACGGCCGGAGCGTCACGCAAACGGTGGAGGTCACCGCGGGCGGAACCCGGCTGAAGTTTCTTGATCTCGCCATCAGCGCTCCGCAGGTGAAGTCCGGTAGCGCGGTGAGCTTCTGTTTCAAGGCTCAGGGCGCGGTGGCGGTGAGCGGCGGGCCGGGCCGCTTCCAGAAAGGCGGCTTGCCGGCGGGTGATTGCCTGGTGGACCAGCCACGTAAAACCACGACGTATCAACTCACCGTGCGCGGAGAGAATGGGCAAACCGACACGGAGCGCATGACCGTGAAGGTGATTCCGTAAATGGCTCAGCGGCCGCTGGCGCTGGTGACTGGAGCATCGGCCGGCATCGGGGCGACGTTTGCGCGACAGTTGGCCGTCCGGGGCTGCGACCTGATCCTGGTGGCGCGTCGCGTGGAGCGGCTGCAAGCACTCGCGGCGGAATTGCAGGCGACGCACGGAGCAAAGTGCGAAGTGCTGGCGGCGGACCTGGCGGTGGATGCCGATGTCGCACGGGTGGCCGAGCGGATCCACGAAGTTCCGCGCCTGGATTACTTGATCAACAACGCCGGATTCGGTACCAAGGGCAAGTACTTTCACGCCGATCTTCTGGGGCAGGTGAACATGCATCGCGTGCACGTGCTGGCGATCGTGCAGTTGACGCACGCCGCGCTCAAAAAGATGGTGGAGCAGCAAGCGGGCGGTATCGTGAACGTCTCGTCGGTGGCCGGCTTCACTTTAAGCGGTGGCGGCACCAGTTACTCGGCGACGAAGCATTGGCTGAATACGTTTACCGAGGGCTTGTATCTGGAGTTGCGCAGTTCCGGCTCGCCAGTGAAGGTGCAGGCCTTGTGCCCGGGCTTCACTTACTCGGAGTTTCATGACGTGATCGAGGTGGACCGTTCGGTAGTACCGGAGACGCTATGGCTGTCGGCGGACTTTGTCGTGTCGGAGAGCCTGCGCGGCTTGGACCGCGGGCAGTTGTTTGTGATTCCGGACTTCCGCTATCGCTGGCTCGTGCGGCTGCTGGCCTTGGTGCCGAGCCCGCTGATTTACTGGGGCGCCATTCGGGGCGGTCGCCGTTTGCGGCGCAACTAATCGCGATCAAGGGCGCGCCAGAGTCCGTAGCCCAGCACCGGCAACGCGGTTACGAGCAGGAAGGCGCTGGCGTAGTCGCGTTGATCGAAGAGGCGTCCGCAGATCGGCATCACGACCGCGGTGACGGCCGAGAAGCTTCCGGCGCCCAAGCCGGCGATGAGCCCGGTCTGGCGGGTGGAGAAGATCAGGGTCGCGTAGCCGATGGCCGGAACGATGAAGGCGCCTGTCGTAAACATCGCAAAGAACAGTGCGAAAAGCAGCAAGGGGAGCGATGTGATTTGCGGCACGAAGGCAAACGGCAGGCTCAGCACCAAGCCCAAGGCAAAGATGCGCGAGTAAGTGGTGCGCGTGGCGGGGCGCAGGTCAAGATACCAGCCCCAGAAGAAGTAACCCACTTCCCAACCGAGAGGCGGAATCCAGAGGTAATAGCCTAGATCGCCCTGCGCGATCTGGAAGACGCGGCTGAGATAGATCGAGGAAGTGTAAAGCACGAAACCGAGCGGCGCCGCTCCAAACGAGTAGATGACGATGAAGGCCCAGATACGCGGATCGCGCCAGGAGACAGGTGCGGCCGCCTCAATGACCGGAGCGGCTCGCAGGTCCGGCCGACGGCTGAGCCATGCCCACCAGGCAAGCCACAAAGCGCCGATGCCGCCCGTAAACAGGAATGCCGCCGGCCAGCCATAGGCGCGAAAGATCGGCGTGACGACCCAGGGCGTAATAATGGCGCCCAAGGCTCCACCGCTATAGGACAGGGCAGTGCCGCGAGCCCGGCTGGTTTCGGGTAAGGTCTGCACGACGGTGCGCAAGGCTCCCGGGAACGTCGCGCCTTCGCCGAAGCCGAGCACCACGCGGAGCAGCAGAAGGCTGAGGAAGCCGTAGGCCCAAGCGTGCGCGGTGGAGGCCGCGGTCCAGATACCGACCGCGACCAGCATTCCGAGGCGAACGCCCCAGCGGTCCAGAAGGCGGCCCCAGAGGGGGTTGCCCACCATATAGGCGACGGAAAAGCCGGAGACCACCCAGGAGTATTGCTCGACGCTCAAGCCCGTTTCCCGCATGATGGTGGGGATCAGGACGGCCAGGGTATTGCGGTCGACATAGCTGATTGTCGAGACCAGCATCATACTCAGCGCGGGAAGCCAACGTTGCAACAAGCACTTAGTTTGTCACGAGATGTACCGTTCTCAGAAGGGCCGCTACAATAAGATGTTGACCCCGGCCGCCCTCCAATTCCGCCAAACCGGACGCGCATTCGGCCCACGGCTGGCGGTGGATGCTTTGAACCTTACCGTGGCCGCCGGAGAGTTCGTGGCGCTGGTGGGCCCCAGCGGCTGCGGCAAAACGACGATCCTGAATCTGGCTGCCGGGCTGATTGAACCCACGAAGGGCGAGGTGGAGTCCTTCGGTGCGCCGCTAAAGGGGCTGAATCCCAAAGTAAGTTACCTCTTCCAGCAGGATGCCTTGTTGCCATGGAAGACGCTGGAGGAGAACATCGCACTTTCGGCGACGTTGTCGGGCCGGGACGGTCGGGATGAGGCGCGGGAATGGCTGGAGCGCCTGGGCCTTGAAGGCTTCGGCGATTATTTTCCGGCGGCGGCAAGCGGCGGCATGAAGAAACGGGTGGCGTTGGCGCAGCAGTGGATTCCGCGCCGTCCCCTGCTGCTGATGGACGAACCGTTTAGCGCGCTCGATATCCATACGCGGCAGCGCATGGAGACCGAACTGCTGCAGTTGTGGGACGAAGACCGGCGGACGGTGCTGTTCGTCACCCACGATCTGGAAGAAGCGATCGCGCTCGCGGGCGTCGTTTGCGTGCTCTCCGCTGGACCGGCCAGCACCATCATCAACAGTTACCGGATTGATCTGCCGCGTCCGCGCGCTATCGCCGACCTGCGCCTCGATCCCAGGTTCCAAGACCTCTACCGCAATATCTGGAATGACCTTCGCCCGGAGGTGCTGCGTTCCCATGCGGGCTAAAGTAGCGGCCAGCCGATTGGGACTGGCAGCGGTGCTGCTCATCGGTTGGGAGGCGGGCGCGCGGGCGGGCGTCATCGACCCCTTTTTCTTCTCCCGGCCGGCGTTGATCGCCGCTCGCCTTACCGAATGGTTCAGCACGGCGCAGATCTGGAGGCACGTGGGGTTGACGTTGTTGGAGGCGCTGCTCGCCTTCGTCATCGGCAGCGCGGCCGGCATCGTGCTGGGTTTCTGGCTGGGCCGCTGGCCGTTAGGGGCCGCGGTGGCTGAACCGTTTCTGCAGACGGCCAACGCCCTGCCCCGCGTGGTGCTGGCGCCGCTCTTCATTTTCTGGTTCGGGCTGGGGATTTGGTCGAAGGTGGCGTTCGGCATGACGCTCGTATTTTTCCTGGTGTTCTTCAATACCTACCGCGGCGTGCGGAGCGTGGATCGGGTGCTGATCGACAACGCGCGGCTGCTGGGGGCGAGCGAAAGCCAACTGCTGCGCCACGTGCTGATGCCGAGCGCCCTGGGCTGGATATTCTCCGGCCTGGAGGCGAGTATCGGGTTGGCGATGGTGGGCGCGGTGGTGGGTGAGTATCTTGGTGCAACTGGCGGACTGGGCTATGTGATCGCGCAGGCGGAGGGCTTGCTGGACACGACCGGGATGCTGGCCGGCATGACTTTGCTGGCCGCGGTGGTGCTGGCCATCGCCGCAGTGGTGGGCCGCGTGGAACGGCACCTGTTGCGCTGGCAGCAACCGCGATAAACTGATCGGCACGTATGATGACGCGACGAGATTGGCTCTGGACGAACTACCTTGGTCTTGGCTCACTCGCCTTGGCCGACCTGGCGGCGGCACACGACGCGCCGCTCGCCTTGCGTCCCGCGCATGTGCCGGCGCGCGCCAAGCGATGCATCTTCCTCTTCATGGAGGGCGGCGTCTCGCAGATGGATCTGTTTGAGGATAAGCCGGCCTTGCGCAAATTCGCCGGCCAGAGGATGCCCACGGCAGCTCGAACCGAAGGTGAGATCGCCACGTTCTCGGCCGCGCCGAATCGCGTGATTCCGCCCATCGCGAAGTTCGCGCGCCGCGGCCAAAGCGGCCGGCCGATGACAGAATTGCTGCCTCATCTCGGCAGTGTCGCCGATGAGTTGGCTTTTGTTCACGGCGTGAAGGTGGATAACAATAACCATGGTCCGGCGGTTTATCATTCGCTGACGGGCAATCAGTTTCCGGGCAGCGCGTCCATCGGCGCCTGGGTGACGTACGGGCTCGGCAGCGAGAATCAGGACCTTCCGGGCTTCGTCGTTTTGGGCGACCGCCGCGGCGCGACCATCGGCGGAGCGAGCGTCTGGGGTAATGGGTTTTTGCCCGCCGCCTATCAGGGCACGCTATTCCGCAATGGCGCCACGCCGATCGTCGACCTGAATCGGCGCCCGCACCTTACGGCGGCGGAGCAGCGCCAGGAACTCGACATGCTGCAGTTTCTGAATCAGCGGCATGCCTCGGAGCGCTCAAACACCGGCGAACTGGATGCGCGAATTGCGGCCTATGAACTGGCGTTTCGGATGCAGTCGAAGGCACCGGAGTTGGTCGACCTGCAGCAGGAGACCGAGGCGACGCGGAAGCTGTACGGCCTCGACAATACGGTCTCTGAGCCTTTCGGCCGGCAGTGCCTGATGGCGCGCCGGATGGTGGAACGCGGAGTTCGATTTGTGATGGTGATGCACGGCGCGGGCGGCGATCGCTGGGATGACCACGGGGACGTGGCGGGGCGCATTCCGAAGCATTGCCAGGAAGTGGACCAGCCGGTGGCGGGGCTGATTAAGGACCTGAAGTCGCGCGGCTTGCTCGACGAAACGCTCGTGGTGTGGGCCTCCGAGATGGGCCGGACGCCGTTCGACAACAACCTCGTGACCGACAAGCCCGGCCGCGACCATAATCAATACGGCCTGGCCGTCTTTATGGCCGGCGGCAACGTTAAGGCCGGCAGCACGTTTGGGGAAACCGACGATTTCTCGGTACGCGCGGCGGGCGAACCGATTCCGCTGCGGGACGTCCATGCGACGATCCTGGAATTGATGGGGCTGGACCAACAGCGTCTCACTTACTTGCATGCCGGCCGCTACAAGAAACTCACCGACATCGGAGGCCGCGTTATCCGCGAGGTGATGACTTGAGCCGGTTCGCGCTGCTGACGGACGCGAGTTTCGAACGTCACGACACAGGCCCTGGCCATCCTGAATCGCCGGCGCGCAATGCCGCGGTTCGCCAGGCGCTTTCGCCTTTCACCAAATCGGCGCAGCGAATTCAGCAGCGCATCGCCAGCGAAGACGAAATCGCGCTGTGCCACTCCCGGGAGTACATTGCGCGCGCGAAGAGCGACATTGCGTCTGGAGCCAGAGAGCTGTCCACTGGCGATACGCAAGTCTCGCGGGCGTCCTGGGAGGTTGCCACCGAGGCGGTAGGTGGCGTGCTAGGTGCAGTGGATCTGGTTTGCGGGAAGAAGGCGGAGACGGCGTTCTGCGCCGTCCGTCCGCCAGGACATCATGCGACGCCGACGCGCGGCATGGGCTTTTGCGTCTTTAACAACATCGCCATCGGGGCAAGGTACGCGCAGAAGAAACACGGCCTGGGCCGGGTGCTGATTGTCGATTGGGACGTGCATCATGGCAACGGAACGCAGGACGTTTTCTATGAAGACGGCTCGGTGATGTTCCTGAGCACGCATCAGCATCCGTGGTATCCGGGCAGTGGACTCGCTACCGAAAGAGGCGCGGGACGAGGCCAAGGCAAGATTCTGAACTTTCCTTTTCCGGCCGGCAGCGGCCGAGCGGAGGTCCTGGGGCAGGCCTTTGAGCAGCATCTGGTGAAGGCCGCTGAGGCGTTCAAGCCGGAGTTGATTATGATCTCGGCGGGCTTCGACTCGCGACAGGATGATCCTCTCGGCCGGTTTCAGTTGCAGGATGCCGACTTCGCCGACCTGACGACGCTCATGCGGACGATCGCCGCCAAACATGCGGGGGGCCGGGTGGTTTCAGTACTGGAGGGCGGCTACAGCCTCTCCGGGTTGGCGAGCGGGGTGTCGGCGCATGTGGCGGCGTTGAGCAAGTAGCCGGAAAGTACCGGACCAGAGGTCCGCCCTATCCTCCAGTACGGATGATCTATTCCCCCGGCAAGTTACCGAGCGCTAATCTCGGATTAATCATCGGCTGGTTACGGGTTGTTCCCCGATTGATGGGTCCGATCGAGCATTCTTAATCCTCCAAATCACGATCCGCTCGGTCCGGAGCCACTCGCAACTCAGCAAGGGGGCCGCTCCAAACTCCTCCGGAGTGGCCCCTCCGATTTTTAGAGTTACACTACGGGTCTCATGCCCGATAGCCAGCTCTTTCGCACCCAAAGCATTGATGCCCTCATCGCCGCCAGTGAGGAACCCCAGAATCGACTGGCGAAAACGCTGGGCCCCTGGCAGTTGATTGCGCTCGGCATTGGTGCCGTCATCGGTTCCGGCATCTTCATTTTGACGGGCACCGCCGCCGCCGGCGAGGTGAAGGAATATTCGTCGATCCTGAATGCGACGATCCTTGAAATCATCGGGAGCGGCGGCTCAGTCACCAGCGTGGGACGGCCCGGCGGCGGACCCGGCATTGCCCTTTCCTTCCTGCTGGTGGCCATCGCTTGCGGCTTGGCCGGACTCTGCTATGCCGAACTGGCCTCCATGATTCCGATCGCCGGCAGCGCCTACACCTACGCTTACGCCACACTTGGCGAGATCTTCGCCTGGATGGTGGGCTGGCAACTCGTGTTGGAATACGCAGTCTCCAACATGGCCGTGGCCGTGGGCTTTGCGGCCCACATGAACGACGTCCTCGACCGCTTTGGTTGGCGGCTCCCCGAAATGATCTCGCAACCCACCATTCAAAACGGCGTCTTTACGCCGCACGTGAATCTGGCCTCATTCCTGATCCTGCTGGCACTCACCTGGGTGCTGGTGCGGGGCGTGAAGGAGGGCACCGACGCCAATAACTTCATGGTGATCTTCAAGGTGAGCGTGATCCTGCTGTTTATCGCGGTGGGCTCCACGCACATCCAGGTGGAAAACTGGAACCCGATCTTCCCGAACGGAATGAACGGACTGCTGACCGGCGCGGCCATCGTCTTCTTCACCTACATTGGTTTCGACTCGGTCTCGACGGCCGCCGAAGAGTGCCGCCGACCGCAACGCGACCTGCCCATCGGCATCATCGCGTCGCTGGTGATCTGTGCTCTGCTCTACTGCGGTGTGGCCATCGTGCTGACCGGTATGCAGAACTGGAAGACACTGAATAATGCGGCCCCGGTGGTGAACGCGCTGAAGCAAGTGGGCGAGAACAACGTGCGTTGGTTTGTTGGCGTGGGCGCGCTCTTCGGCATGGTGAGTTCGCTGCTCGTCTTTCAATACGGGCAAAGCCGCATCTGGTTCGCCATGTCCCGCGATGGCCTGTTGCCGAAGCTGTTCTCCAAGGTGCATCCGCGCTATCGCACGCCGCACGTGGCCACTTGGATCGCGGGCTTCGCAGTGGGCATTCCCGCGATGTTCGGGGATATCGGGGCCTTCGCGGACCTGGCAAACATGGGCACGCTCTGCGCCTTCGCCATGGTGTCGGCGGGGGTGCTGGTGTTGCGCAAGAAGCAGCCGGAACGGCCACGCGGCTTTCGCGTGCCGCTGGTCCCGCTGATTCCCCTGCTGGCTATCGGGTGCTGCGTACTCCTCATGCTGAGTCTGCCGCTTTTCACCTGGATCAACTTTCTGGCTTGGTTGGCGCTCGGTTTACTGATTTACTTCGGCTACAGCAAGAGCCGGAGCGTGCTGGGGAAGATGGAGTAACTTGCTCGCCCTGTTGCTGCTGCTGGCCGCCGCGCCGGCAATTGAGTTTGAGGGCCGGGTGGTGGCGATCATCGACGGCGACACGGTCGGGGTGATGCGCGCCGGGCGAGAGGTGCGCATTCGCTTGCACGGAATCGATGCGCCGGAGAAGCGGCAGGCCTACGGGCGGCGCGCGCAGGACTATCTGGGCGAGATGATCTTCAAGCAGACGGTGCGGGTGGTTATACGATCCAAGGATCGCTACGGTCGTTCAGTGGCGGACTTGTATCTGGGATCGAAGCACGTCAATCAGGAGATGGTGCGCGCGGGAATGGCGTGGTGGTTTCGCCGGTACGCGCCACGCGATATGGAACTTCGTGAACTGGAAGAGCGGGCGCGGGAAGCGGGGATCGGGCTGTGGACGGACGCCGACGCTATCGCCCCTTGGAACTTCCGCAAGCCCGCCTTCGGCCCGGAGCCGTAAACCGGCTCAGCGAGCGACGGTAAGCATCAGGCGCTGCGTCACGCCTGGAAGCGTGATGAGCACATCGCCTTCCGGCGCATCGGCGGGAACGACGAAGTTGAATTGGTAGAGGCCCACGACGGAAGAAGCCAGTCCGGCGAACAGGACATTGGCCGAAGCGCCGCCCAGCCGGATGGTGAAGTTGGGCAAGGTGGGAGTGCCGGTGACGACCACCCCCGGGGGGGACGCCGGCGAGGTGGCACCGAAGCCGACGCCGTAAAGCGTGAGGACGTCGCCGGGGCGGGCAGGCCGGAAGTTCGCGCCCGGAATGAGTCCCTCGCGGCCAACGAATGCCTGATCCTGATGATAGGCCGCAACGTACTGCACGCCGTCGACGAGAAACACCGGCGGCGACAGCAAGCCCGGGGACGCTTCCGCCGCGTTCACCAGGACGGGCTCGCTCACTCCGGCGGGCGTCTTCACCGTCAACGGGACGAGGCCGATCCCGATTCCAGCGGGCACCTGGGCATTGATCTGAGTCGGGCTGATTAGAGCGACGAAAGCCGCCTGATTGCCAATGGAGACACTGACACCATCAAGCGCGGTGGGGGCTTGCCGCCCGACGAAATCGCTCCCGGCCCATTCGCGCGTGGCGGCGGCCAGATTGGAGCCGTAGATCTCAATCCAGGTGCCGGGCGAGATGGTCTTGCCAGCGCCGAATGCTCCGGCCGTGGCGACGCCGGCGTTCTGGACGACCGGACGATTCGGATTGACGGCCACCGGGGCGGTAGCCGTCGCCTGAAAGGTGACGGGCGGCAGATCTTCGGCGGTCGCCGTGATCGTCACGGGGCCCAGGCTGCCACCCAGCGTGACCTCCGCGCGGGCCAGACCATCGGCACCGGTGATTGCGGTGGCCGGATTCACTGTCGCGCCGGCTGCACTGAAGCGCACACTGACGCCAGCCAACACGCCATCGCTCGCGGTAAGGCGCACCACTAAAGGCGAGGCCAATCGGGTGGAGGCCGGAGCCGACTGCGCATTGCCGCTCACCGCTTCCAGCCGGGTGAGGGTGATGGGCCGCAGGACACGAAGATGATCGGTGATGCCGTCGCTTAGGTAGAGATTGCCTTGGCCGTCCGAGCGAATGCGCGAGAGGTAGACGAACCCGGCGTTCGTCGCCAAACCGCCGTCGCCGCCGGAGCCGATCCGGCCGATCGCGCCGGCGATGACGCGCAGGCGGCCGGTGGAGGGATCGAGTTGGCGAACCACGCCGCCATAGCCCTCGACGATCGTCACGCGATTGGTGGGATCGACGGTGAGCGCCAACGGCGAGATCGCTTCCTGCAAGGGCGAGGCATCGGCCCGCACGCTGCTCGCGACGACGCGGTTTCCATTGCCCATGATCGTCGAGATCGCGCCGCCGGCAACGCGGCGTACTCGGTAGTTACCGATGTCAGCGATGTAGACATTGCCCGCCGCATCGACGGCGATGTCGGTGGGTTGGTGCAGGCGAGCGATCGAGGCCGACCCCCCGTCGCCGGAAAAGCCGGCCACGCCGGTGCCGGCGAAGTCGCGAAAGGTGAGTGCCCCTTGGACGAGTTCGGCCACGATCACTTTGTTGGCGGAGGGAATCGTGGCGTAGATCAGATTCCGCGCGCGATCAATAGCGATGGTGGTGACACCGACGGGCAGGTTTGCCAGAAACGTCACCAGGCCGTTATCGAGTTTGCGCAGCCTCGGCGTATCGGTAAGGGAACCGTGATCGATCACGTAGATACGGCCGGCCGCATCGATGGCGGTGCCACGCGGAGCAACGAAGCGCGCGTTCAGGGCCGGGCCGCCGTCACCTGAGGAACCATTGGGCACGTTGGCCGGCCAGCGCTCCGGTGGGGTTCCGGCGATTACAGCGATCTGGTCGCCGGTGACGCGCCGCAGGATCCGATTGCTGCGGTCCGAGATGACGAGCGTGCCGTCGACGTCCGGGGCAATAGAAAGAACGTTGTTCATCTCGGCACGCGAGGCCGGTCCATTCGCCGTGTTGCGGAAGCGGCCGGCCACCGTCCGGATGAGGCTGTTTTCGATTTTGCGAATGCGAAAGTTGCGGCCATCCGCGACGTAGAGCGCGCCTGCCTCGTCAACGGCGATGCCTCGCGGCCGGGCCAAGCCCGCGAGATTCGCCGGTCCGCCATCGCCCCAGAAGGCATCGGCGAGCACATCGATGCCGCCCACCGTAAAGGTGACGCCGGCTACGGCGTTGATGCGGCCGCTGGCGAGGTCGACGGCCCGGACGCGGCTGCTGATGGAGTCCGAGATGTAGAGGCGCTGGCGGGTTGAGTCGAGGGCAATGCGATCGGCGAAGTTGAAGCGGGCTTCGAGTGCCGGTCCGCCGTCGCCGGAGTTACCCGGGAAGCCGCTACCGGCGACGTTGGCCACGATGCCGGCGGGAGTGATGCGGCGGACACGGCGATAGCCGAACTCGGCGAAATAGATGGTGCCATCGGGCGCGACAGCCAAACTGGTGGGAAAGGAGACTGGCGTCTGCAAAGCCGGCAGTCCCGGCTGCGAGAAGCTCTGCGGGCCACCAATACCGGCAATGGTCTCAATGACGCCGGCGGCATCGACGCGACGAATGCGGTCATTTACTTGATCAGCGATCAGCAGGCGGCCTTGGGTGTCGAAGGCCAAGCCGACGGGTGTATTGAGTTGGGCTTGGCGGGCTGGTCCGCGATCGCCGCTAAAGCCACAGACACCCGTGCCGGCGACAAAGCGGACCATGCCGGCGCGATCGATCCGGAAGACGATGCAGGAGACTTCGTCAGAAACATAAAGGTCGCCGTCGGGCCCGGTGACTACGTCAGAGGCGGTATTCAGGGTGCTCTCGACAGCCGCGACGCCGTCCACCGGAGGGTCGCCATAGCCTTTCCCCATTACGGTACGAATCGCGCCGTCAGCATTGACGTAGCGCAGGCGAAACAGACCGGACAGGTAGAAGCCGCCGCGCTGGTCGGCGTAAACGGTGCCAACTTCATCGAGAATGGCATCGGCCGCCAGCCCGCCATCGCCAATGACGTTGGTGCCCGCCACGGCATTGATGCGATAGCGCACCGGCGTTTGGGCGAGGGCCGCAGCCATCAGCAGCAACAGGCTCAGAATCATTTTCATCGGTGAGACGGTCCTTCCGGTATTCGACGAATCGAGTACCTAGGATCATATCCGGTTCCCGGGCAGACTTACGCCAGGTTCCGTCACCGCTCCGCAGTTGACGCCTAATTCAGAATGAAGGCCCACAGCGTATCGCCGGTGGCGACCGTCAGGTATTGATGGCCGTCGAGCAGAAACGTCTGGGGAGCATTGGTGATGTTACCGATGCGCGTATGCCAAAGTGGCTTGCCCGTTTTGGCGTCATGCGCCACCAGGCTGCCCATGCCGTCGCCGGCGAACAGCAATCCGCCGGCGGTGGCGAGAAGACCGCCGCCGCCACCGTTGCCGTAGAAGCGATGCCGCCAGACAACTTTTCCCGTCTGGTAATCGATCGCACTTAAGTAATTGCCGCCGGTGCCGACGGCGACTTCTTCCTTACCGCCGAGTCCCATCGAGCCGCGCGGGTCGGTATCGGTTAGATAGAAGAGCGAGAAGCCATTGCCCTCGGGAACGTAGAACAAACCGGTCTGGGGAGAGTAAGCCGGGGGCTGCCAGTTCACCGTGCCGTCGGAGGTAGGCGAAACGAGCGCGCCGCCCACGGTGGGATCCTTGACGGGATCATGTTCGGGTCCACCGAACTTATTCAAGCCCTTCGCCCAGTTGGTGTACTGGCCGTACTTCGTGGTGACGAGGCGTTCGCCAGTGACTCGATCCAGGGTGAAGAAGTAACCATTGCGCGCCGCGGTCAGCACGAGCTTGCGCATCTTGCCGTTGAACGGCGCATCGATCAGTATCGGAGTCTGCGCCGAGTCATAGTCGTGCATGTCGTGCGGCGAAGTCTGGAAGTACCAGGCCATTTTCCCGGTGTCGACGTTGATGGCGACCAGCGAACAGGTGAATAAGTTATCGCCTTCTCCACGCTGGCCGACGGTGTAAGCCGGCGTCGGGTTGCCGGTGCCGATGATGTAGAGCTTGGTTTCCGGGTCATAGGCGCCAGGAA
The DNA here is from genome assembly GCA_022843605.1 of Bryobacter sp. GTDB lineage: Bacteria > Acidobacteriota > Terriglobia > Bryobacterales > Bryobacteraceae > JALHNI01. The sequence continues at coordinate 27,175 of JALHNI010000048.1, read as the reverse complement.
TCCAAGTCTGGGCGCCGCCGTGACGGGCCGCATCGAGGCTGGCCCAGGTTTCCAAACCGGGGTCGCCTTTCTTCATGGGGACGGTGTAGAACTTCCACTGCAGGTCGCCGGTTTCAGCGTCAAACGAGAGCAGGAAGCCTGGCGAGTCAATGTCGTTACCGGTGCCGACCAGCACGTGGTTACCGACTACGATCGGCGCGGGCGTCGAGAAGTAGCCTTGATCGAGGTCCGCGATCGTCTTGTGCCAGCGCTCTTTGCCGGTGCGGGCATCCAGGGAGACCAGGTAGTTATCAGGAGTCTCCATGTAGAGATAGTTGTTCCACATGGCCAAGCCGCGATTGCCGATGTGCGTGCCGCCACGGGTTTTCCAGACGTAGTGCCAGAGTTCACGGCCGTCGCGGGCGTCCACCGCCCAGGCGTTATCCGGCATCGTGTAGTAGAGGATGCCGTCCACCGCCAGCACGGAGGCCTTGATGGTGCCGCTGGAGGCATTTAAGTCGCCGGTGCCTTCGCCGCCGACAATCAGCTTAGTGGCGGGTCCGGCGCCGCGTCCGCGGCCACCGGACGGCGGATTGACGCCCGGCGTCATGCGGATACTCCAGGCGAGCGACAGATTCTTGACGGTGGCCGTATTCACTTGAGTTAGTGCACTGAAGCGCCGTCCGGAATAGTCGCCATTGTAAGTGGGCCAGGAATCTTTGAGCGGCTTCAGAAGTTCTTCAGGAGATACACCACCACCCTGGGCGAAAGCGCTAAATGCGGCGAGTAAGAACGCTAGGAACTTCATTTCAAGGTCACCAGATAAGCGGTCAAGTTATGCATGTCTTTGTCGGTGTAGACCGGAAGCAATTCGCGATGCGGCGCCAAAGGATCCTGAACGACCACCTTGGGGACATCTCCATCACGCCGGAAAGAGCGCGACGTGCCATCCGGCATCTCGAGCGCGACCACGAAATCGTCGATGCGCAGCAGTGGACCCGAGACTACCTGCCCGCCGGGCTGCGTGACCGTTGCCATCACCTGGCGTTTCGGCGAGGGCGGGCCGCCCCGGCCGGGCCGGCCTCCGCCAGCCACCCAGGCGTTCTGCAACGCTTTCGGATCCGCGATGCGTGTCGCGATACCCTGCAAGTCGCCCGTGACCGAATGGCACTTGGCGCACATCTTCGCGAAGTAGACTTTACCCTCGGCGGCCTTGCCCACCAGGATTGTCGGCGGTTCCTGGGCGCTCGGCGGTTTGCCTTGTCCACCGATGGTAGCCAGGACGCTGCGAACATAAGTCGCCACGGCCTTTGAGTCATCAGCACTCATCGGAATGGCCGGCATACCGCTGCTTTGCAGGCTGCCGCGAATGACGGGAATGATCTTCTCTCCGTCACGGTCGCTCAGACTGAGCTGCGAGCGCAGCAGGTTCGGGCCACCCATGTCACCGCCACGCAGGTCGGCCCCATGGCAGGAGCGGCAGGAGATCCCGTAGACGGCTTTGCCGCGCGCGATCTGCGCCGGGTCACCGGTGGGGCGCGCTTGGCCGGGGACGAAGCCGCCGGGGCGGCGCGGCGTCTGCGGCGCCTGGGCCCAAACGGCGGTGGTTGTTGCAACGATGAGCGCCAGGGTCCGGCACTCCTTCAAAAACGGCATGTATACCTCATAGCGAACTCATCTTTATTGTATGTTGGCGGGGTGCCGCCGAAGATGAGCACGCCGTGGTGCCCGCCTCGAAGCCGAAAACAAACTGGGGAAGCCCGCTAGTCGCCAGCGGCCGCGGCGGCGTCGCTGACTTTCTGCTCACGATACTTCTTCACGAAGGTCTTGCGCTTGGCGCGCAGGGCCATGTACTCTCGCGCTTCTTTGTACAAGCGCTTGCGTTCGTCCGTATCGAAGATCGCTTTCCGCACGACGCGCCAAGCCGCCTTCGGCCGGAAGTAATACTCGCCGTAGAAACGCTCCACCCAATCGACTAACTCGCCGCGGTCAAGACCAGGGTAAATGATGTTGGGTAACTGATGACCGGTTTCGTCGGTCATCGAATCAAGCGTAATCAGGTTATTCTTCTTCACGTAGTCGAAGAATTCGGTACCCGGATAAGGATGGGCAATCGAAACCTGAATGGTCTCGGTGTTCATTTCCTTGGCGAAGTCGATCGTCTTGCGGATAGACTCCCGGCTCTCGCCAGGCAAGCCAACAATAAAGTCACCGTGAATCGTCAGCCCCAGGCTGTGGGCATCCTTCGTATATCGGCGCGCCATGTCGACGGTGGCGCCCTTCTTGATGTTCTTCAGAATCTGCTGATCGCCGCTTTCGTAGCCCACGATCATCAAACGGCAGCCGGCTTCGCGCATCGCCTTCAGCGTTTCGTAATCAGTGGTGACGCGGCTGGTGCAGCTCCAGGTAAAGTTAAGCTTCTTCAGTTCCTTGCAGAGTTCGATGGTGCGTTCCTTCTTGTAATTGAAGGTGTCGTCGTCGAAAAAGATCTCTTTCAAGCCGGGGAAGTTTTCGAGAGCCCACTTACACTCGTTCACAATGTCCGGAATCGAGCGCAAGCGCCAGCGATGGCCGGAGTGCGTCTGAGGCCAAAGGCAGAAGGTGCACATGGCCGGGCAACCGCGCGACGTATAGAAACTCACAAACGGATTCAGCAGAAAGGGAACGTTATAGCGCCGGAAGTCGAGGTCGCGCTTGTAGATCTTAGTCGCCCAAGGCAACTCATCCAGATTCTCAATCACCGGACCCTCAGGGTTATGCCAAATGCCACCGCCCTCAGTGCGATAGCTGACGCCCGGCAGTTCCTTGAGCGGTGTGCCTTTGGCGTAGTTCACGACCTGATAGTCGAACTCGCGGCGGACAATAAAGTCGATCGCGGGATTCTCGCGCAACGTTTTCTCGGGCTCCACGGTCACCGGCGGCCCGACGAAGCAAACCTTCATCTTCGGGTTCGATTCCTTCATCATCTCCGCCATCTTGACGTCGACATGAAAACCAGGAGTCGACGTAAACAGCACGAGCAGTTCGAAGTCAGAAGCCATGGCGATGGTCTGGTCGATGGAGACCTTGTGCGGGGGGGCATCCAGCACCTTGCTGTCGGGCAGCAAACCCGCCGGATAGCAGAGCCAAACCGGATACCAGTAGCTTTCGATTTCGCGCGACGCCGGCCAGCGGCTGCTCGCGCCGCCGTCGAACCCCTCGAAGGAAGGAGGGTTGAGGAAGAGTGTACGCATAGTTTGGGACTCTTTCAGTTTAGCTGTTGCCGTCGCTGGGTGCGCGGCGGGCAGCCTTTAGTTGTTCCATCACGGTAATCATCAGCTCTTTAGAATCGCCAAGCAATTTCATCACCAACTGGATATCCATCGCCGGTTTGCCAGCCTGCCGGGCGCTTTGGCAGTAGACGCCGTGCTGGCCCACCAGCGCCATCGCGTCGGTGAGCATGTCGAGCGTCACCGCGAGCCTTCCCCTCTCGAACCCCATTTGAAATTCGAAACGTTCCAGTTCCTCGGCGCGCTCACGGTAGACAGACATATCCTAGAAGATAGGATGCAGATACCCGACTGGCCGGTCGCAGGAGATCGCGAGATTGACCTGCTTCGTGAAGTGCTCGCCTCGACACAGTGGGGCGGATTTCATCCGATCGTGGCCGAATTCGAGAGCAAGTTCGCCAAGTTCCAGGGCTGCGCGCATGGAGTAGCGGTTGCCAACGGCACCGTGTCGCTCGAAATGGCTTTTGCCGTCGAAGGTCTGGGGCCTGGCGACGAGGTGATCGTCCCTGCGATTTCCTTCGTGTCCACGGCCACAGCGATCTCGCGCGTCGGTGCCACGCCCGTCTTCGTCGACATTGAGGCCTGCAGCTTCAACATGGACCCCGCCCGCGTCGAAGAAGCGATCGGCCCTCGGACCAAGGCAATTGTCGCCGTGCATTTCGGCGGACCGCTGGCCAACGTCGACGCTTTGCTCGACATCTGCCGGCGCCACGGTCTCGCCCTGTATGAAGACGCCGCCCACGCGCAAGGCGCTGAGTGGCGCGGCCAACGCGCCGGCAGCTTTGGCCGTTGGGGCTCCTTTAGCTTTCAAAACGGCAAGGTGCTGACGGCCGGCGAAGGCGGCGCGGTCGTAACGAACGACGCTGGGCTCGCCGCGCGCTTCCGGGAGTTCTCAAACCAGGGCCGCCGCGCCGATGGCGTCTCCGCTTTCCATCACTATTCTCTCGGCACGAACTTTCGCCTCACCGCCCTGCAAGCGGCCGTGCTTACCGCACAATTCGAGCGACTGCCTGCGCAGATTCTCCAGCGCCAACGCGCCGAACGGCTGCTGCGCGAGTTAACGGCCGATGTCCCTGGCCTCGTCTGGCAGCACGTCCCCAAGGAGATTAACGTCCATTCGCACTATCTGCTCCCTGGCCGCATTGATGCCGCTCGCTACGGCCACACACGCAACGACTTTCACCGCCGTCTACAAGCCAATGGCGTTCCCTGCACGCCGTTTTATCCGCATCCCCTTTACGGCAACCCGCTCTATCGCGAAGGCGGCTGCCGCATCCTGCCCTGCCCCAATAGCGAAGCCTACGTGGAGGACGCCTTCTGGCTGCCCCACCGCGTGCTGATGGCCGACGACGATACCATTCGCACGGTCGCCGAGGTTATCCGGGGGGCATGAGGCCGCGACGGCCCAGAAATTCCCAAATCGCATTCCATGCTGCCGGACCCTCGGCCGGATCTCTCAAGAAGTCACCGTGCTTGCCCTTCGGCACGCTGTAGAGTTCAGCGTCATTGCCCATGTCGCGCATCATCTTCACCAAGGTGACGCCATGTTCATAAGGCACCGTCGGATCCTCGCCGCCGTGGATTGTCAGGCTGGGCGGCAGTTTCTTCCGCACGTAGTTCTGCGGCGATACCTTGCGCGCGAGTTCGCGCCGGTCCGTCATGCTGTCCGGGATCCAGGTCACCGCATACTGCTTCATGTTCGGGCCTTCGAGCACGTCCATCACGTCGGTGATGCCATAGAAATTCACCACTGCCGCCACCTTCGCCGGCCGCCCCAGGTTCGCATTCTTGGGCGTCATGCCCACCATCAGGGCCAGGTGTCCGCCGGCCGAGTCGCCGGAGACGATGATCTTCTTGGGGTCGACGCCGTACTTGTCGGCATTCTTCTGGAACCACTCGGCGGCCTTGAGCACATCGGTGATCGCGGCCGGCGCCAGCGCTCTCTGGGCCAACCGGTACTCCACATTGGCCACGACGAAACCCTTCTGTAGATACGGCAGGCAGAAGTTCGCAACGACATTCTCCTTCTTCCCGCCGACCCAGCCACCGCCATGGATGAACAGAACCCCGGGCCGCTTTCCTGTGGCGGACTTCGGCTTCAGAATGTCGACCCTGGTCTCCGGCGAAGCATCGTAAGCGATGTTCGCCTCCACCGATACCCAATCCGGTACCGGAGGCACCTGCGTCCAAGCCGTCCCCGCCACAACGCACAGCAGACTCAAGAATTTCATGCTTGCTTCTAGCGTAACCCGGGAATTGTGCTGGCATGTTTATTAAGGATGGCGTCATGTCATGGATCGGCAAGCAAGGTAATAGATTGCAGGTTTCAGATCGCGAACAGTATTTGGCGGATTGTGTACTTTCTCGCCGAGGATGTTATCGTCATCCTCGAAGTATTCAATAAGAAAACCTAAACAACTCCGATTCAAACTCTAGAAGTCTGCCGGAAACGACTCGCGGCGTACTCGAAGGCGGCGAAACAAAAGGAGCAGGAATGACTAGTGCCAAGAAGAAGCGTTTGGAAGAGGCGGGTTGGGTGGCCGGCGACGCCGCTCAGTTTCTGGAACTCACTGAAGAAGAGGCCCGGTTTCTTGACCTGAAGCTGGCCCTCGCCACCGGGGTTCGTGAGCTTCGAGAACGAAAGGGCCTAATGCAGGCCGCCTTGGCTGACCGCTTGGGATCCAGCCAATCACGCGTAGCCAAAATAGAAGCCGCCGACCGTTCTGTCTCCCTCGACCTCATGATGCGCTCACTCCTGAATATCGGAGCTACCGCCACCGAGATTGCCAAGTGGATCCGGCGCGCGGAACCGGATCGCGCGGCATAACGAGATTCGCCTGCCGTCCCGCAAGATAGCCGCCACCGCATGAAGCGCTGGCATACTGGAAGAAGATGCATAGAGCGAAAGCGCTGCGAATTTCTCCGGTCGGGGTGCGCGGAATCGTCGGCCCCGGACTTACCGTCACCCACGCGCTGGACTTTGCCGCCGCCTTCGGCACCCTGCTGGCGACCGACGGCCCCGTCCTCATCGGCCGAGACCCGCGATCCAGCGGCCAGATGCTGCTTCCCGCGGCCGTCTCCGCCTTGCTGGCCTGCGGCCGCGACGTCATCGACCTCGGCATCGTCTCAACCCCGGTCCTGCAGCATTCCATCCGCCGCTTGAACGCTGCCGGAGGCATCTCGCTGGGCGCCAGCCACAATGCGGCCGAATGGAACGCCCTCAAATTTCTGGGGCCTGGAGGCACGTACCTGGCCTCTAGCGAAGCCGGCGAATTGCTCGACATTTACCACCTCAAGAAGTTCGACTTCGTCGAGTGGAACCACATTGGCAAGCTCTCAAAGTCCACTGACGCCCTCAAGACCTATCTGGACGAACTCGCCGAGGTCTTCGACTTCGAAAAGCTGAGGCACTTTCGCATCGTCGTCGACTGCTGCAACGGTACCTCGTCGACCATTCTCGAACGCGTGCGCGATCGCTTCCACTGGCCGCTCATCCTGATCAACTCTCGCCTGGAAGGCAAAGCGTTCGCCCACGAACCCGAAACCAGCGCCCGCATGGTGGGTTCCCAACTCGGCCCGCTGATTCAGCCCCTCGGCGCGGACGCCGGCTTCCTCTTCGACGCCGACGCCGACCGCATCGCCTGCGCCACCGCCCAAGGCGAAGCGCTCAGCGAAGAGCTCATCCTGCCCCTGGTAGCCGATGGCCAACTCGCCCGCATGCCCGGACGGATCGTCCTCACCAACCTCTCCACCACCGCGCTGGTGGACGAAGTGGCCCGGCAGCGAGGCGGCGAAGTGGTCCGCGTGCCGGTGGGCCGGCAGGCGGCCATTGACGCCCTCAGCGGCTACCTGCCAGATCAAATCGCCGTCGCTGGCGAAGGCACCGGCGCCGTCATGCTGCCCCAGTTCCGCTTTGTCTACGACGGCATTGCCGCCATGCTGATGATCCTCACCATCATGGCGGACCGCGGCCAGGCTCTGCACGAAATCGTCGCCGGCTTCCCGAAATACGAAATGCTGAAAGGCGAAGTCCCCCTCAAGCAAATGCGCATTCCCCAGCTCTACAGCGAACTTCGCGAAGCCTTCGGGCAGGAGGGCCGCGCCAACACGCTCGACGGCCTGCGCGTCGACTGGCATGATCATTGGTTCCACGTCCGCGTCTCCCAGACCGAGCCGCTAGTGCGCGTCATCTGCGAATCGCGAGGCGAAGCACCCCAGGCACTTTTCGACGGCCTGATGGAACAAGTGCGGAGGCTCGCCTAATGTCGAAGCGCGAACATCTACTCAAAATCGGTGTCTCCGGCATCCGCGGCGTCGTCGGCGGTTTTCTTACTCCTGGCCTCGCCTGCGAGTTCGCCCAAGCCTTCGGCACCTACGTCGATAAGGGCCGCGTTGTTCTGGGCCGTGATACGCGCACCAGCGGCGAAATGCTCGAGAACGCGGTCACCGCCGGACTGCTCGCGGCCGGCTGCGAAGTGATCCAGGTCGGCGTGCTTCCCACGCCCACCATCCAGATGTATGTGGCGGCGATCGGCGCCGCGGGTGGCATCGCGCTCACCGCTTCCCACAATCCGCCCGAGTACAACGCCCTGAAGCTCTTCAATCACGCCGGGCTGTTTTTCAATCACTACGAACGCGCCGAACTGCTCGACCTTTACCACCAAAGCGATTTCTACCAGGCCACGAACGAAGAGATGCGTGGCGTCCAGGTGCACTCCGCTCGACCGATGGCCCTGCATCTTGAGCGCGTCCTCAAACACATCGACGCCGATCTCATCCGCTCGCGCCGCTTTCGGGTCGCGCTGGACGGCGTGAACGGCGCCGGTTCCGAGATGTCCGTGCATTTCCTGCGCGACGTGCTGGGCTGCGAACTGCACGCCATGTCGGTGGACCCCACCCAGATCTTCCCCCGCGAAGCGGAACCGCGCCCCGACACGCTGGGCGAACTCGCCGCGCTCGTCCGCCGCGAAGGCTGCCAGATCGGCTTCGGTCAGGATCCCGACGGCGACCGCCTCGCCGTCTGCGACGAAACCGGCGTCGTCATCGACAACGATGACGTGCTCGCGCTGGTCGCCGATGCCGCGCTCGAACGAGTCGAAGGCGACGTCGTCGTCAATCTCACCACGTCCTCCGTCATCGACGCCGTTGCCCAGCGGCACGGCCGCCGCGTCTTCCGCACGCCGGTCGGCGAGGCGAACGTCGTCGAAGGGATGCAAAGTGTCCACACAGCCATCGGCGGCGAAGGCTCCAACGGCGGCGTCATTTTCCCGGCCGTCCACCTCTGCCGCGACAGCTACACCGGGATGGCTTTCCTGCTGAATCGTTTAGCCAGTTCGCCGGGCACGGTCTCCGAACGCGTCGCCGCCCTGCCGGCCTTCCACCGCCGCGGCAGCAAAGTGAAGTTCGAGCATGGTCGACTCGGCCCATTGATGCAGTCGCTTGAAGCCGCCTATCCCGACGCCGAATGCAACCGTTCCGACGGCTTGAAGCTGAGCTTCGCTGACGGCTGGATCCACGTGCGTGCTTCGAACACCGAACCGCTCCTCCGCATCGCCGCCGAAGCTACGACGGTGGCACGCGCCGAGCAGTTGCAGTCCGCGGTGGAGGCGTTGCTCACGGCAAGATGAGCCATAAAGGGCGTATGGTCAAGTCGGTTGAAGGAATCTACCGCAATGGCAAGGTCGAGTTGGCGGAGCCCATCGCCGAGCCTGAAGGTTCCAGAGTCATCGTAACTTGGGTACCACAGCCAGACCTTCGCGAAAAGGGAATCAGTGAAGCTCAAGCCGCCGATCTCCGCCATCGCCTCGCAGCGTTCTCCGAGGATTGGGACCGTCCAGAGATGAGCGCCTATGACAACCTGCCACCGAGGTGACGTCGTCCTCCTCCTGTTTCCAAATTCGGACTTGCGAACGTACAAAAGGCGCCCCGCCTTGGTAGGCAAAGCGAACCAACTGCACACCGAACTAGACCAGACAATTGTTGCCATAATCACTAGCAATGCAGCGCGAGCAGGACATCCAAGCCAGCTTGTCCTACCTGCCAACAGCCAGAATGGATTGATGATGGATTCAATCGTCATGACGGACAACTCGCTACCATCCGAAATTCCGAGATCGATCGGGTTGTCGGGCGGGTTACGGACATGACTGAACTCGACGTGGCGATGCGCGCGACATTGGCGCTCTAATGCTCTCTTCGTTCCGGGCCGACGCCTCAAAGTCCAACTTCGCCTCGGGCCGCACCAGCACCTAACGCAGCCGCGGCAGGATCTTGTCGCGCTTCAGACCCGGATCGAGCGCCGGAAGGTTGCCACAGGTGCGGCGCGGGTTTCGAACCGGGCTTGGACGATCACCGGAGGAGGCGGTAGGCCGAAGAAAAGTACCACGCGCTCGCCGCCATGCTCACTGCCTCCAAGACCGCAACACCCAGGAGCATACGCGAGAGACGTTACTCGGTAACCGGCTTGGACTTCTTCGCCTTCTCGGGAAGCTTCAGGGTCAACTCGCCCTTACCTTGTTTCCCCAACTCCTCGCGGATCGCCACTTTGATCTCTTCCTGATCCGTGCGAAGCCGATGATTGCGAGCCTTCATCTCCTCAATCTCACGCCGTAAATCGGCATTGGCCTTTTCGCCCGCCTGGACGTTCGCCCACTTTTTCTGGAACGCCGGCAGTCCTTGCGGGCCCTTGAAAAACAGAAGCACGAACGCAAAAGCGACCAAAGCAAAAGTACTGTAGCCGAGGCGCCGAATGACCGGAGTGTTGGGGGAGGACAACATCGTGCCTTTTATTTTATACTCTCGCGGCGCCGTCGGAACATGGCGATTTTCCGCAAACGCGTGAATTTGTCGGTGATCGACGAGGCGGTACTGGGCGCTCCGGGACGCTCCGCGGATACGCCTACCGTCCAATACCTGATATGATCCCTGAGTTCATGAGCATGCCGACAATGAGTGCCGCCCCCTCCAAAATTCGCTACTGGGTAGTGGTCTTCGCCATCACCCTCAGCATCATCACCTACATTGACCGCGTGTGTATTTCGCTTGCGGCGCCGGCGATCACCAAGGACCTCAATCTCACCGACAAAGAGATGGGCTGGGCGCTCTCCGCCTTCGCCATCGCCTACGCGGCTTTCGAGATTCCTGGCGGCTGGCTCGGCGACAAACTCGGCGCGCGCAGCGTGCTGATGCGCATCGTCATCTGGTGGAGTTTCTTCACCGCCGCCACCGCCTTTGCTTGGAACGCGGTGTCGTTGTGGGTGATCCGTTTCCTGTTCGGCGCGGGCGAAGCCGGGTGTTTTCCGAACATCACCAAGGCCTATACGACGTGGCTCCCGGCGGAAGAGCGGGTGCGCGCCCAGGGCATCACCTGGATGGCGGCGCGCTGGGGCGGCGCCTTTACGCCACCGCTATTGGGCGTCATCATGGGCGCCCTCGACTGGCGCATGGCCTTCATCATCTTCGGCGCGCTCGGCGTCGTCTGGGCCGTCTTCTTCTATGGCTGGTTCCGCGACGATCCCAAGGACAATCCGAAGGTGAACGCCGGCGAATTGAAACTGCTCGAGGAGGCCTCGAAGAATGCCGCCGGACACACCAGCGTCCCGTGGGGCAAGTTACTCAGTTCCGGCACCGTCTGGCTACTGTGGCTACAGTATTTCTGCGTCTCGTACGGTTGGTATTTCTACATCACCTGGCTGCCCACTTACTTGCAGCGCGAACGGGGCATGAACTTTCAGAAGAGCGCCATTTACTCCGGTTTGCCGCTGTTCCTCGGCGGCGTCGGCTGCCTGCTCGCCGGCTTCTATCTCATCCCGCGCCTCACCCGCCTGCTCGGCAGCGAAAACAAAGCCCGCCGCTACGTCAGCGCCTTTGGCTGCGCCATGGCCGGCGGTCTGCTGATCCTCTCCACCAAACTCGAAGATCCCATCACCGCGCTGGTCACCATCAGCTTTGCCAGCTTCGCCAACGACCTGCAGATGCCGGCCAGTTGGGGCACCTGCATGAGCCTCGGCGGTAAGTATGCCGGCACCCTATCCGGCTCGATGAACATGATGGGCAACCTGGGCGGCGCGCTGCTGCCCATCGCCATCCCCTTCATCCTCAAGTGGTGCATGGACAACGGCCTCGATGCCATCAAATGGGACATGACCTTCTACGTCTCCGCCGCCATGTACGCCGTCGCCATGATCGCCTGGCTGGTCATCGACACCTCGAAGGCTATCGACCGCTCCTAAGCGGGATATCATGGCGGGGAAGCCATGAATCGAAGAAACTTCCTCGCCCTGTCCGCGATACCGCTCGCGGCCCAACAGCCTTCGCACATCCAGGATGGCGAAGCACACGGCGACCCACCTTTCATGCAGGAATCCGGCTGGACGCCGCTGCTGAATGGCCGCGACCTTTCGGGCTGGATACCGCAAGACCAGAAACCGAGCGACTGGTACACGGCGCAGTACGTGCGCTGGGAGCGCCTGCTGGGGCCGACTCGGCTCTCCGGGCCGCGCGGCGAATCCGGCGTGATGATCAACGGCCCCACGGGCCGCACCGCTAATTTCGTCACTAGCGCCAAACACGGCGATATCGAACTCTACCTCGAGTATCTGGTCGCCAAAGGCTCCAATTCCGGCGTCTATCTCCACGGTCTGTACGAAATTCAGATCTTTGACTCCTACGGCTCCAGCGAGCCGCTTCAATCTTCTGACGCCGGCGGCATCTATCACCGCTGGATCAACGAACAGGGCGTCGGTGGCTCGGCACCCATTCGGAACGCCGCGCGCCGGCCAGGCGAGTGGCAAAGTTATCAGGCCTGGTTTCGTGCCCCACGGTTTGACGCCGCCGGCAAGAAGACCGCCAATGCGAAATTCCTCCGTGTCCTCCACAACGGGCTGCTCGTCCAGGAAGATGTGGAGTGCGAAGGACCCACGCGCGCCCACATGAATCATCCCGAAGCCGCGCAGAATCCGCTCATGCTGCAAGGCGACCATGGCCCCGTCGCCTTCCGCAATCTCCACTGGCGCCCCTTACGCCCACTCATTCATCGTTAAACGCATCCCATGATCCATCGCCGAACTTTCCTGGCTGGCCTAAGCGCGTTGCCGCTGGCGAAGGCCCAACCGAAGCGTCCCAATACGCTTTTCATCCTGATCGATGACCTGCGCTACGATGCGCTCGGCTGTCTGGGCCATCCCTGGCTGAAGACGCCGAACATCGACCGGCTGGCCAAGGAAGGGGTCATCTTCCGTAACGCCTTTGTCACGACTCCGCTGTGCTCCCCCAGCCGGGCCAGCTTCATGTCCGGCCGCTGGGCGCAGTCGCATGGCATTCGGAGCAATGGGGACAACGCCGCGCTCAGCCATCAGTTGGTCACCTTCCCGGCACTGCAACAAAAAGCCGGTTACGAAACCGCCTATGTCGGTAAGCTGCACATGGGCAACGACGACTCGCCCCGTCCCGGCTTCAATCATTGGGTGAGCTTCCCCGGGCAAGGCGTCTATACGGATCCGACGCTCAACATCAACGGCAAGAGCGTGGAACAGTCTGGGTTCATGACCGATTTGCTGAATGAACACGCGGTCAAGTTTCTGAAGCAGCCGCGCACGAAGCCCTTTTCCTTGTATTTCGCGCATAAGGCAGTGCACGGGCCGTTCACCCCGCCTGACCGGCATCGCGAGCTTTACGTCGACGCCCCGGTCACCCGGCCGGCCAGTGCGCAGGATGACCTCACCGGCAAGCCCGTCCTGCAACGCGAAGTGCCGGTGGATGCCAAGAAGAACCCAGGCCAGGTACGTGGCGGTCCCTCGGCCGAAACGATTCGCAACCAACTCCGCCTGATGCAGGCCGTTGACGAAGGCGTCGGCGAGATCCTGAAGACCCTCGAAGAGACGAAGCAACTGGACAACACGCTCATCATCTTCACTTCCGACAACGGCTACTTCTACGGCGAGCATGGTTTAGGCGACAAGCGCGCCGCCTATGACGAAGCGCTGCGCGTTCCCTTTGTTGCCCGATATCCTCCGTGGTTCAAGGCTGGCTCCACGAATGACGCGACGATCCTCAACGTCGATATCGCCCCCACCTTCATGGAGATCGCTGGCGTACGTCCGCCCGCCAATGTGCGAGGGAAGTCCCTTGTCCCGCTCTTCACCGGGAAGGCCAACTCAGTCAGGGCGGATTTCTACGCCGAGTACTTCGAGGAACCTGGCTTCCCGCGCATTCCCTCCTGGCAGGCCGTCCGCACTGAGCGCTGGAAATACATCGAGTATCCTGGGAATCCGGCCTGGACCGAGCTCTACGACCTCAAAAACGATCCACATGAGCTAACGAACCTGGCCACCGGACCAACCACCGAACCGGCCATCGCCATCGAGCGCAAGAAACTGCAAATCCGCCTCACCCGGCTAAAGCGCGAGACCATGTAAGCCATGCTGATCGATATCTCCGTCCCGCTCGTTCATGGCATGATGCGCTGGCCCGGCGATCCGGAAGTGAACGTCCGCCAGACGGCATTCATTGAGCAGGGCTCGCTCTATAACCTTACCCACCTGGATCACAGTGTCCATACCGGCACCCATATGGACGCGCCTCGCCACTTCATCCGCGATGGCGTCGCCATCGACGCGATGCCGCTGGACGCCACCATCGGGCCCTGCCGCGTCATCGAGATTCAGGATCCGGCCGCCATCCGCCGCGCTGAACTCGAGCCCTACCGGCCGCAAGCCGGGGAGCGGCTGCTCTTCAAGACGCGCAATTCTCAGCGTTTCTGGCCGGACTATCCCTTCGATGAGCACTTCGTCTACATCGCGGACGAAGCCGCCAAGTATCTCGCGGAATGCGGCGTCCGCACGGTGGGCATCGACTATCTCTCGGTCGGCGGATTCCATCACGATACGGCGGAAACCCATTGGAGCCTGCTCGGCGCCGGTATCTGGGTGATTGAGGGCTTATACCTGGGCACGGTAGCGCCGGGACCCTACGAACTGATCTGCCTCCCGCTCAAGATTGCCGGTGCCGAGGGTGCACCTTGCCGGGCCTGTCTACACCGGATCTAAGTGCCGCGCTGATTACCGAATAAGTCAATATGTAGCCGAGGACTGTACCGGAAGCCCTCTAACTTACACACTTCCGTCATCCACCGCGCCCGGGCGCGCAACGTCTCCAACTGAATGCCTTCGGGCATGAGCATCGTCTTTTCGCGCAATCCCCCGGTCTGCTCAAGCAGCGTGAGAATCTCGTCGAGGTCGCTCGCCGCCATCACGACGAACTTCAGTTGATAGTCATATCGGCTCATCAAGTCACGTAGAACGGCGGGCTGATACCGGAGCCGCTCATGCTGCGCCGCAAAACGTCCGCCCTCGCGTTCGAACGGCGTCGAGTTACTCAACTTGGGCGAGATACTCATCAGATCGCAGGTAACCGGCGGCGCGACGGTCCCGGCGGTCTCGATCGTAATGTGAAATCCGGCCGCGCGCAGCTTGGCCGTCAGTTCGGCAATCTCCGGCGCGATGAGCGGCTCGCCGCCGGTCACCACCGCATGCCGCCCAGGATGCTTCAATGCCTCGGCGACAATGGTGTCCACGGACATCTCCTCTCCAACGGGCGCCCAGGAAGTATACGGCGTATCGCACCAGACACAGCGCAAATTGCAGCCGGTGGTCCGGATGAAGAAGCTTGGCACGCCCAGGAGAGACCCTTCTCCCTGCAGCGAATAGAACAGCTCGGAGATCCTCACCGATACTCCAACGGATCCGTCAAACCTGCCTCGGCAAAGCCTTTCAGCCGCAGCAAACAGGAGTCGCAGGAGCCGCAGGGACGGCCTTCGGCATCCGGATCGTAGCAACTGTGGGTCAGCCCGAAGTCCAAGCCCAGGGACGCACCCAACTTCACGATGCCGGCCTTAGTTAAGGCGATCAGCGGTGTGTGGATCGTCATGCGCGCGCCTTCGACGCCGGCCTTGGTGGAGAGATTTGCCAGCTTCGTGAACGCCTCAACATACTCCGGGCGGCAATCCGGATAGCCCGAGTAATCCAGCGCGTTCACGCCGAGAAAGATATCCTGCGCGCCGAGCGTCTCCGCCCACGCCAACGCAAACGATAGGAAGATCGTGTTGCGCGCGGGGACATAAGTCACCGGAATGCCGTCCCCCATCTCCGCCAGAGAACGATGCTTCGGAACTTCAAGCGCGGAGGTCAAAGCCGACCCGCCAAACTGCCGCAAATCGAAGCTCAAGGTTCGATGGACGACACCGTAGGCGTTCGCCACGCGATCGGCGGCTGCGAGTTCAAAGCGATGACGCTGTCCGTAGTCGAAGGAGAGGGCGAAGCACTCATAGCCCTCATGTTTAGCGATCGCCAGACAGGTAGAAGAGTCCAGCCCGCCGCTCAACAGACAAACCGCGCGCTTCACTTGATCTGCACCAATTCATCTTTGGCGGCCGCCGCCGGCACCGGACGCTGCGGCGTCAGCAGGCGGCGAGGTAACTTCGAGAAGTAAGTCATACGCTCCACCAGCGGCAGTAACTTGCGCACCGTCTCGCCATGAAAGATCAGGCTACCCGCCACTAACAACGGATGCGGAATCGTCGTGCGGCATTTCGAGCACATCTCCACCTGGGCAGCCCGCCCGGAGGCATGTTGCTGACGCAGTGTCTGCATCGGCGCGCCGTTGAAGATCTCGGGCATCGACTGTCTGCCCACATTGCCCACCGGAGCACCGTCTAACATGTAACTTTGGCAGCAGGGATACACGTCGCCGTTATGCTTCACATACATCGCGCCACGCCATAGGTAATGGCAGGGATGCTTCCAGTCTTCCGGCGCATGACCGGCATCCGGGCGCAGTAAGTCCGTCTCATCGGCCTTGATGCGAATCTGATCGACGCCGGGCACCGCGCCCCAAAACTGCATGAACTCCTCAACCTCGGAGTCGTTCTTCTCCATGCGGATCATCTGCACCACGATCTGCAGCTTCGAGCCTCGCTCGTGCTTCATGCGGCACAGCCGCACAAAGTTATCCCGCACTTTTTCGAACCGCGCTCCTTTGCGATAGTACTCGAAACTCTCCTTGCGCGCTCCGTCCATCGACAGAGTGATGTGCTTCAGCGGCGTATCCAGAATCTTGGCGCAGGTGGCCTCGTCGAGAAACGTCCCGTTCGAAGAGAGCAAAGTCGCGATGTCGTGCCGCTCGCAGTACTCAATGCGGTTGAAGATCTGCTTGTCCATGAAGGGCTCGCCGAGCCCGATCAGCATCACATGTTCCGCCGATCGCTGGGTCTCGCTCACCAGCCGCTCAAAGACCTCGACCGTCATGTCCTCTTTGGGTTGCTTATGCGTCTCGCGAGGGCACATCGGGCAATAAAGATTGCACTTGGCCGTCGTTTCGACGATGTATTCAACCGGCAACGCCGAGCCCAGATCGTGGCGGCCCAAGAGATACCCGGCGAGCAGCTTAGCCCGGTTCAGAATGCGCATGCGGATGCTTTAATTGTAGCGGCTCCGCGTATGGTGTCATCAAGACAGAGACCACGATGGAATTCAGTCAGCTTGAAGAACGCGCTCGGGCGCTAAACGAACACCCCGTTCGAACTCCCGCGAACTATGTCCTTTATTGGGCGCAGATGAACCGCCGGATCAGCCACAATCACGCTCTGGCCTACGCCATCCACCTCGCCAACCGCCTCGACCTGCCATTGCTGATCTACGAGGGCCTCACCTGCACGTACCATGAAGCAAACGATCGGCTGCACACCTTCGTCCTGGAGGGCGTGCCCGATACCGCCGCCGGCGCCGCTAAACTCGGAGCCGGCTACGTCTTCCACCTTCGCCGGCGTCGCGCCGATCGGAATGATGCACTCTATGAGTTGGCCCAGCACGCCGCGGCGCTGGTCACCGATGACTACCCCACCTTCATTGCCCGCCAGCACAACGCGCGTGTCCCGCAAAAGCTCAATCTCCCGTACATCGTGGTCGACTCCAGTTGTGTCGTGCCGATGAGCCGCATGGAGAAGCGCGAGTATGCCGCCTATACCATTCGGCCCAAAATCAACCGGCTGTTGGGGCAGTATCTCAGGCCCTTCGTGATGCCCAAACTGAAGCACCACTGGACGCTCGATGCCGGTCGCCACCTGCATGTCGAAGTCACGGCCGCCAACATCCCGGAACTGGTCGCTTCCTGCGAAATCGACCACACCATTCTGCCCTCGCTTTCCTATCGCGGCGGTAGTTCGGAAGCCGAACGGCACCTGCTGCACTTCCTCAAGAGCAACCTGAAGCGTTACGCGACTGATCGCAATCAACCGGCCGCTCACGCCACCAGCAGCATGAGCCCCTATCTTCATTTCGGGCACATCAGTTCACTGGAAGTAGCCTTGCGCGCACGCGACTACGCCCTGGAACACGAGTTCTCCGCCGACGAGTTCATCGAAGAGCTTGTCGTCCGCCGCGAGTTGGCCTTCAACTATGCCCGCTTCACCGACGACGTCGAAAGTCTCTCCCACCTGCCAGACTGGGCTCAGGCTACCCTCGCCAAGCATGCCGGCGACCCGCGAGATCCCGTTTACACCCCTGCCGAATTGGAACTCGCCCAAACGCACGACCCGCTCTGGAACGCATCCCAACGCGAACTTCGCCTTCGCGGAAAAATCCATGGCTACTACCGCATGTACTGGGGAAAGAAGATTATCGAGTGGTCGCCCTCGCCCGAAGACGCCTTGCGCGTCATGATTGACCTCCACGACCGTTACGCCCTCGACGGCCGCGATCCCAACACCTACACCGGCATTCTCTGGTGCTTCGGCTTGCATGACCGGCCCTGGACCGAGCGCCCCATCTTCGGCATGATCCGTTGGATGTCCTACGACGGAATGCGCCGCAAAACCAATTCCGACGCCTATCTCAAAGAAATCATGATGATGGAAAGGACCGGAATCGATCCATTTCGTCTACAATAGCGTGAACCGATGCGGATTGTAGTCACTGGCGCGACAGGATTCATCGGCCAGAGCCTTGTGGGGCGTTTGGCCGCTGAGGGCCATCAAGTCCATATCCTCATTCGGAAGCCGCGGGCTGGGCTGCCACCGCAAATCCCCTATTCCATCTGGGACGCCCAACAGAACGATCCGCCGGCCGCCGCGCTTGAAGGCGCAGAAGCCGTCATCCATCTGGCCGGCGAGCCGATCGCCCAGCGCTGGAACGAAGCTGTTAAACGCAGCATTCGCACCAGCCGCGTCGGCGGCACCCAACGGCTGATCAGTGCGCTTTCGCAATTGGGCACCTACCCCCGAGTCTTCATCGCCGGTTCGGCCATCGGCTACTACGGCTCACGCGGAGACGAAATTCTCACTGAGACTTCCGCGCTGGGCCAGGGGTTTCTCGCGGAAATCTGCGAGGAGTGGGAATCGGCAGCCAATCTAGGTCTTGCCCTCAACATGCGCGTGGTTCGTTTGCGAACCGGAATGGTGCTGGGCAAAGAGGACGGTGCCCTCGCCCGGATGTTGCCCGCATTTCGCGCGGGTGCCGGTGGACGCATCGGATCCGGCGAACAGTGGATGTCCTGGATTCACCTGCATGACATGGTGTCGATGATCATCGCCGCCCTCACCAACGAGAAGTTTACGGGGGCCGTGAACGCCGTTGCCCCTGGCCCCGTGCGTAATCTTGAGTTCACCCACGCGCTCGCGGGCGAACTCCGCCGCCCCGCCATCTTCCCTGCCCCCATGTTTCTCTTGCGCCTGCTCTTTGGCGAAATGGCGGAGGCCGTCCTGGAAGCCAGCCAGCGGGTGATGCCCGTCGTAGCCGAGAAATCCGGCTTTGATTTTCGTTACACGGAACTCGGCCCCGCCCTGCGCGATCTACTGCGATCATAGAGAGCAGTGAGCCGCTACTCCCATAAGCCCCTGGACTTCACCGGGCTGCAGACCATTTCCTTGCGCGATCGCAGCGGCAAAGTCCGCATTGAACACTTCGCCTCCCCTCCCCCCGACTTACCCGGCTTCCTCGACTCTCTCCCCAAGATCCTCGCCGCGGATTCGCTGCGCGCCGTGGTCGCCGCGGTGGCTGAAGCGCGCACCCGAAAGCGCGCCATCATCTGGGGCATGGGGGGCCACGTCATCAAGTGCGGCCTGGCTCCCGTCTTCACCAGCCTCATCGACCGCGGCTACGCCACCGCGTTCATGACCAACGGCTCCACCACCATTCACGATTTCGAGATTGGCATCGCCGGAGCGACTAGCGAGGACGTCGAATCTGTCCTCCCTGACGGCAGATTCGGCTCTGCCGCCGAAACGGGCCAGCAAATGAACGACGCCATCCGCACGGGTGCGGCCGACGGCCTCGGCATGGGCGAAAGCCTCGGCCGGCGCTTGCATGAAATCGCCGACCCCACCCTGCGGGAACACTCGCTCCAGTGGCAGGCCTACCAGCGCAGCATCCCCTTTACGGTCCATGTGGCCGTCGGCACCGACACGCCGCACACCTTTCCGGAAGCCAGCGGCGCAGCCATCGGCGAATGCACCCACCGCGATTTCCGGCTGCTCTGCTCGCTGGTGCGCGAACTCAACGAGGGCGGCGTCTACTTGAATGTCGGTTCCGCGGTAATCCTGCCCGAAGTCTTCCTGAAAGCCGTCTCCGTCGTGCGCAACCTTGGTTATCCCCTGCGCGAGTTCACCACGGTGAACATGGATTTTCTCCAGCATTACCGCCCCAGTGCCAATGTCGTTCACCGTCCCCATGCCAATGCCGGAGGCAAGGGCTATGCCCTCACCGGCCATCACGAGATCATGATCCCTCTTTTGGCGGCGCTGCTTCCCGCATGATCACCCCCCGCCCGCCGTTTTGGACCTGGCGCGAAGTCGCCTTGTTTTTGGGCCTCTATCTGCCCGCTTTCGCCCTCGCCGGGCTCATTTTTCGGTTGTTGCCGTTCAAGATTCCCGGCCAGGCCGCTGAAAGCCTGGTGCCGCTCCTGCTGGGTTACGCTTTTTGGTTCCTGGGTCTCTACTGGATCCTGCGGGTCAGCTACAGCGAGGGCATCCGCGAAGGCCTCGCTTGGCGGCTTCCCAGGAGGGGCATCGCCATCAGTCTCTTCGGCGGACCGATCCTGGCCATCGTCATCAACGTGATCGGCGTCCTGCTGCGCACGCCGGAAGTCGAGAATCAGATTCGCACCTGGCTCAGCGCGGATCGTAGTTCGCTCATCCTCACGGCCGTCTTCGCCACCATGCTGGCGCCACTGTTTGAGGAAGTCGCCTTCCGCGGCTTCCTGCAGCCGCTCACCATCAAAGCTCTTGGCGTTTTCGCGGGAATCGTGCTCACCGCCGTTCCCTTCGCCCTGATTCACGGGCCCCAAGTGCATTGGAGCTGGCAGCATCTGTTCCTGCTGTCGCTTGCCGGAAGTGTCTTCGGCTGGATCCGCTATCGTACGGATTCCACCGTCGCCTCCACCATCATGCACAGTACTTACAACTTAACCCAGCTCGTCGGATTCCTGGCGAGCAGATAGAGAGTAGAAACCACCTTGGTCAAGACCCTAGAATGGACGCCCGCCGGCGTCGTAATGATCGATCAGACGAAACTGCCGCGAACCGTGGAGTTCGTCACGTGCCACACCTATCAGGACGTCGCCACCGCCATCAAGGACATGATTATCCGGGGCGCCCCCGCCATTGGCGTAGCCGCCGCGATGGGCGTGGCCCTTGGCGCCTTGGCCGCTTCCGATGAGAGCTTCGAAGACGAGTTCGCCACCATCTGCGCGACCCTGGGCGCCACCCGTCCTACGGCGGTGAATCTCTTCTGGGGCATCGAGCGCATGAAGCGCGTCCGCGCCGGCGTCGCCGGTCAGCCGCTGAGCGACGTGCGCGCCCGACTCGTGGCCGAAGCGCTGGCCGTGTACGAAGAGGACATTGCCATCAACCAGTCCATCGGCGCGCATGGCGGCCCGCTGGTGCCGGATGGAAAAACAGTTCTGACGCATTGCAATGCCGGCGCGCTGGCTACGGCCGGCTACGGAACGGCCTTGGGAGTGATTCGTTCGGCATACGCCAGCGGCAAGAAGATCGACGTCTACGCCGACGAGACCCGTCCGTTCCTGCAGGGCGCCCGTCTGACGGCCTGGGAGTTGCAGCAGGACAACATCCCCACCAAAATCATCACCGACAACATGGCCGGCCACTTCCTGAAGGATGGCCGCATCGGCTGCGTCGTGGTGGGCGCCGACCGAATCGCCGGCAATGGCGATGTCGCCAACAAAATCGGCACCTACTCCGTGGCGGTGCTGGCCAAAGAGAATGGTGTGCCGTTTTATGTCGCCGCCCCGATCTCCACCCTCGACCTGACCCTCACTTCCGGCACCCAGATTCCGATTGAGCAGCGCCCGTCGCTGGAAGTCACCCACGTCTTTGGCGTACCGGTGGCCCCCGAGGGCATGGAGGTGGAGAATCCGGCCTTCGATGTCACTCCCGCGCGCTACGTCACAGCAATCATCACCGAACGCGGTGTGGCCTATCCGCCCTTTACGGAGTCGCTCAAGAAGCTAGCGGCCAGCTAGAAACAGACTCTGTAATGCAAAAAGCCCTCGCCAGTGGCGAGGGCCTTTTGTCATTCCATTCGCGAAAAACCACTATCCGTTAACGACCTTCTTCAGACGGGTCTTCTCCATCGAGATCGTCCGGCGATTGTGACGCGTTTCGCGCATCCGCTCGCTGGCCGCTTCCACGGCGTCGGCGAAGGTTTCGCTGTTCGCCTCGGTAGCGCCCCAGCTGAACATCACCGAGAAGTTACCGAGGGACCGCAGTTGGAAGTCCCACAGACGTTCGGATAACGCATTCAGCCGGCGCTGGGCGACAGAGCCGTTCTCGTTGGCGAAGACGAGAATGAACTCGTCGTCAGAAGCGCGGCAGCCAAAGAACTCACTGCCATTCGGCGCCGTAATCAACGACTTCACCAATTGGCTCACTGACTTGGCGAGGTCCTCTGCGGCCGGCCGGCCGGACGTCTCCTGCAAACGGGCGTAGTCATTGATGCCGATCGAGACGATCAGGCCCGTAAACAATGCCGTATCCCGCTTGAGGAAATCAAGCGTAGCCCGATCGTTCATGCCACTCGGCAGAGCCAGCACTCCAGGCTCCTCAGCCTCCGGCGCGGTTTCCGGTTCTTGAACTTCCGGTGCAACGGACGGTTCCGCATTCACCGCCGCCATCAGGCTGTCGAAGGATTCCAACGGCTCCGCCGGCGGGTTTTCCCCGAAATCGGCGGGCGAGAGGAAATCGACGGGAGCGGTAACCGGCAGCACTTCTTCCACCGCTTCGATCGTTCCCTCAGCAACAATCTCAGGCTCGGTTTCCGCTACCGGCTCCTGCGCCACTTCTTCCATAACTTCTTCCGTGGCCGGAACCGCTACCGGCTCCGGAATCACTTCTTCCTGTGCAACCACTTCCTCAGCTTCCTGAACGGCTTCCTGGGCCCACGAGGAAGTCACCGTCTCCTCGGTGAGCGGCGTCGCCACATTGTTGTTCAGGACTCGAATCCGCACCACGGGTTCCTCGCTCTCCTCGGCAACTTCGGCCACGGGGGCCTCCACTTCGGGGATCGCTTCATTCAAGCGGCGTTCCATTTCCAATTGAGAGGATTCCAGTTGGGCGGCCGCCGCCACGCTGGCCGGGTTATCGAACAAGCTCCGCAAGGCTTCGCGAATCGGCTTGGTGGTCACTTGCGGCTCGGCGGATTCGGCCAGCGGCTCTTCCGCCGGTTGATCCGCGACCGGAGTTTCGTCGGCGGGCGCTATCGAAGCTTGAGCCGCCTCCTCGTGCCACGTCGCCGTACGCCAATCCGGTTCGGCCGCCAAGCTCTCGGCAATCGCTGCCGGACGCGACAGTTCGACGGTCTCGTCAACCGTGTCGGGTGCCGCGGGAGTCTCTTCGACCACCGGAAGCATCACTGGAACAACTGACGCGGCCTCGGGCTGCACCTCAGCCTCCGGCGCAGGTTTCACTTCAGCTTCAGGCGCAACCTCGGGCATCGGAATCACTGAGGCGGCTAACGCCGCGGCAACGGCCGGTTCGGCAGCGGGACGAGGCTGGTAGACTGGCTGCGATGCTGAGGGCGCCTCGGCCACAGATTCCGGATGCATCGCGGTTCGCACCACAACTTCAAGGTTCCGGCCGACTTGCGCAATTGCCGATAGGACAGCCGTCGAATCAAGCTGGGCCTGCGGATAGCGAGCGCGCTCCTCCTGTCGAACGGTCATTTCGAGAACCTGCTCACGCAGGCGTTCGTTCTTCCCCTTCAGGTAGTCGACGAGAAATGCGATGAGCGTGCAGCCCAACGCCACGACAACCCCGAGAAAGATCACGAATATTTGGGTATCAAGGCCAGTAACGAGTTCCATGCCAGTACTTGGAGTTTATCGGCGGAGACCTAGGAGACAAATAGATCGACCGATTCAATAAATCATTAGTCCGGTACTTATTCCTCAGTACACTCGTCCCGGCCGCACGCCGGCAAATCGGTCAACCAACGAAGGATAACCTAATCAATTGAAACCACTTAAGCCACTCCTGCCCCTGAGTCGCGAGTGCTGGATAGTTCTATGCTCTGGCTAGGAGTACGAAAGTTTACATTCACCCAGGGGACCGGGACGGTCTGGGTCCCCTCACCTACCGCCCCTGCAGGTAGGGATTTTTCCGGATTTCCTGCCCAATTGTCGTCGACTCTCCATGTCCGGGATAGACCTCGGTCTCCGGCGGCAGCACCAGCAAACGCTTTTGAATCGACCGGATCAGTAGGTCATGATCGCCGCCCGGGAGGTCCGTCCGCCCAATCGATCCTCGAAACAGTGCATCCCCCGCAATCACCTTACCCTCCTCGGGCAGATAGAAGCTCACGCTCCCTGGCGAATGGCCCGGCGTAAACAGCACCTGCATCTCCCTCCCCAGGCAGTCAATCTTCTCCCCGCTCACCAGGCTGCGCTCAATGGTGAACGGCTCCGGGGCTGGCATCCCGGTCCATTGCGCTTGCATCGGCAGCAGGTCGTAGGTTGGCTGGTCCGCCGGATGCAGGGCAACCCCAATGCCAAAGTGACGTTTCATCGCGGCCACCGCCCCCACATGGTCAATGTGCGCATGCGTCAGCAGAATCTGCTCTACCGTCAGTCCCGCATCGTCCAGGACTCCCAGAATCTTGTCGAACTCGTCGCCAGGATCGATCACCACCGCCCGGCCATCGCGGCTCAAAATGGAGCAATTGCACTGGAAAATGCCCAGCGGGAAGAAATCGTATTGAAGCACAGCGCTACCGGCCATTCTTCAGTGTAAAACTATAGAGAACATGTCACTTCCTTCGTCTCTCACCCTGGGTATCCACATCCTGATGGCCATGCTTCTGGCTGGCGGCGGATTGGCGGCGCTCTTCAGCGGTGGCGCCACCATCTCGGTGTTGCCCCGCCGCTCCGCCATCATCGGGATCGCGCTGTTGATCATCACCGGCGCCAACAACTTCATCTCTCGCATGGGTACCGGCGTACCGAAGGGTTATCACATGTGGTTCGGCATCAAGTTTCTGCTGGCCCTGCACATCCTCGCCATGACCGTGATCGTCTCCGGCCCCCAGCACACTCCCGAAAAGCGTGCCCGTTTACTCAAGGGCGTCGGCGCATCGGCCATCGCCGTCGTGCTGATCTCGGTCTATCTGAACTTCCTCGTCACCGGCGCGCACTAAGCCCGCTACTTGGCATCCCGCCAATTCGGACCCTGGCTCGCATCAGCGATCAGGGGCACGTTCAATTTGTGCACGCTTTCCATCCGTTGTTTCACCAGGCGCGCCAGTTTCGCCGCTTCTTCAGGAGGCGCCTCGAAGACCAGTTCGTCGTGCACCTGCAGAAGCATGCGCGCCTGCCAACGCTCCGCGCGTAACTGCTCATCAATGCGAATCATCGCCATCTTGATTAAATCGGCCGCCGTGCCCTGCAAGGGCGTGTTCACCGCAGTCCGCTCGGCAAATCCGCGCGCGTTTGGATTCTTACTGGAGATATCGGGAATCGGCCGGCGGCGTCCGAATAGGGTCTCCGCGTAGCCGGACTTCCGCACTTCGGCAACGGTCCGCTCGATATACTTCTTCACTCCCGCGTACCGCGAAAAGTAACTCTTGATATAAGTGTCTGCCTCACCACGCGAAATGCCGAGCGCAGCGGCCAACCCAAAGGACGTCTGCCCATAGACAATCCCGAAGTTCACCGCCTTGGCGTTGCGGCGCAATTCCGGTGTCACCATCAGCGGCGGCACGCCGAACACCTCCGCGGCGGTCCGCGTATGAATGTCTTCGCCATTCACGAAAGAGTCCGTCAACACGTGATCGCCCGAAAAATGGGCCAGCAACCGTAGCTCGATCTGCGAGTAGTCCACCTTCACCAGCGTCCATCCCGGCCGCGGCACAAAAGCGGCCCGGATCTCGCGGCCGAGTTCGGTCCGGATCGGGATGTTTTGTAAGTTCGGATTATTGGACGATAAACGCCCCGTCGCCGCGCCGGTGGGGTTGAACGTCGTGTGCACCCGCGAATCCGCATCGAGTAAATTTGGCAACGCGTCGACGTACGTGCCTTTTAGCTTCGCCACCTGCCGGTACTCCAACACCAGTTGCGCAATGCGATGCTCGGCCGCCAGGCTTTCCAGTACGTCTGCTGCCGTCGAGATCACCTTGCCTTTGCCGGTCTTAAACGGCGCAGGCAAATTAAGTTCTTCAAACAGAATCTTGCCCAGTTGTTGCGGTGAATTGATGTTGAACTCACGCCCGGCCAGTGCATGAATCTCCGTCGTCAAAACGGTCAGCACCTGGTCCATTCGCGAGGAAAGCAACTGCAACATTCCGCGATCCACCGTAATGCCATCGCGCTCCATCGCGGCCAAAATCGGCAACAACGGCCGATCCAGCTCAAGATACAGCTTCTGCAATCCAGGCTGGACCGCCAGTAACTCGTCCAGCTTCGGGCCGAGTTCGAACAATGCCGCCGCGCGCGCCTCAAGCGAGGCGCCTAACTTACGCATCAGGAAACGCTCCGCCAACGCCGGCAAGTCCACATCGCCCGGATCGGCCAACAGCAGGAAGCCGGTCAGCATGACATCGTGCACGTTGTTGATGTCACCATATGGCGCCGCCTTCCAGTTGTGCAAAATCAGCGGGCGCGTCCCCAGCGCATCCAAAGCCGCCACCGGAAAAGACCGTGCCACGCCCGGTGCCGCCGAAACCGATGCCGTCTCCCCATCCACCACCACACCGGCCACCACCACACCGGCCGCCGTCTCCGCCGGCAGACTCGCCAACCACTCCCGCCCCTCGTCCGCGGTCAGCAACACCGCGAAGTCCTCCGGCACCGCCGGCGCTTCCGAGGCCGCCGGACCCGTCTGCGCCAGCAAGCTGAAGAATTCCAGCGTCCGGTAAACCTCGCGCAGTTCGTCCAGGTCTGGTTCCTGCCGCACCAACTGCCGCACCGTTATCTCGAGCGGAATGTTCACTTCGATGGTCGCCAACCGCTTGCTCAGCAGGATCTGCTCCCGGTGATTCAGCAAGCTCTCGCGGTAAGTCTTCTTTTCGACTTCCGCGGCCCGGTCCAGCGCCGCTTCCACCGAGCCAAAACGCAAGATCAGGTCTTTGGCCCCCTTGTCGCCAATTCCCGGCGCACCCGGAATGTTATCGACCGCATCGCCTTTCAGGGCCAGCAGATCCCGCACCTGCGACGGCTCTACCCCCATGTAGTCACGAACACTCGCCGCATCGTAGAGAATGTCATCCTTCATCGGATTCAACACCCTCACCCGCTCGTCCACGAGTTGCAGCATGTCCTTGTCGCTCGACACGATCACGACATCCATGTCCGCCATCTTCGCTAGCGTGCCGATCACATCGTCAGCTTCATAGCCGTCCGATTCAATCACCGGCACCCGCATCGCCGTC
>JALHNI010000047.1 GCA_022843605.1 Bryobacter sp. | reverse complement strand
TAGGTGCCTCCGACGGAGGCGGTCTGGATAAGGCCGGGAGCGAAACCGGGTTGGCCACCGGCGAGGGCATCGCCGCCGGCGGCGCCGAGGCTGGGCGGATCGAAGATATCGCTGGGCGAATAGCTGTAGCGCACAAACATGCTGGCCTTGTCGGTGGCGTTGTAGTTCACCTTGAAGTCGGCATTGTCGCGGTTAAAGGCGTAGGTGCCGGTGGCGAGGTAATTGTTATTGATGGTGAGGCCTTGATTGGGCGCGGGGACGAGACCCAGCATCGTGCGGGCGGCGGGGTCAAAGCTGCTGAGCGGAATCCGATTGCCGGGGAACATCTGCCGGCCGGTGCCATTCGCGGCGCCCGTATTGGGATCGAAGATGTTCACGCCGGTGGCGCTGAAATCACCGTTCTTCAGCGCTTCGGTGGGGACGGTCCGGAAGGCGAAGGCATATTGGCGGCGGGTGGTGCGTTCCCAGTTGGCGAAGAAGAAGAGCTTGTTCTTTTTGATGGGTCCGCCGAAGGTGCCGCCCCATTGATTGAGGATGTTCTTGGGCAGGCGATTCTCGAAGAAGAAGAACGGCCGGGCCTTCATTTGGCTGTTGGTGTGGAACCAGTGGCCGCTGCCATGAAAGTTATTGGTGCCGCTCTTGATCTGGACGTTAACGACCGCGCCGCCGGCCATACCCTGCTCGGCATCAAAGCCGTTGGTGACGATGTTGACGGTTTCGATGGCTTCGGCGGGGGGAATATAGGCCGTGATGTGCGGGAGCCAGGGGTAGCTGATGACCGCGCCATCGAGCTTGGTGTTGCTGGTGGAGTAAGAGACGCCATTGACGTTGGTGGTCATGGAGCGCTGCGGATTGCCGGCGTCGGAGTGGGCTTCGGCGGGCGGGCTGAAACCAGGAAGGGTCTTGTAGAGGTTCTGGAAGTTGCGGCCGGAACCGACAGGCAAATCGGTGACCTGCTGGCGGGAGAGCTCGGCGCTGACATCGGCCTTGTCGGTCTTGAGGACGGAGGCATTGTCGGCGACAGTGACACTCTCGTTGACCGCGGCCACACTCATCGCGGCGTCGAAGCGAACGGTGGTGTTGGCATTGATGCGTAGATTCTCCTGCTGCATCTTGCCGAAGGCGGGAGTGGAAATCGTGACCTTGTAGATGCCGGTTTGCAGGTCGTTAAAGTTGTACGCGCCTCGATCGTCGGTGCTGGCGTTCTTCAACTGACCAGTACTGGTGTTAAGCGCCTCCACCTTGGCATTCGGGATCGGCGCCCCGGTTTGATCGGTGACATTCCCGACCAGGGTGCCGTACAGCACCTGAGCGGATGCAATCGTTGGCATCAGGGCCAAAAGCAGGATAATCACCAAACTCTTCATGGAATCAGATCTCCTTCAAAATACTCAACTCACCAAAAAGCTGCCGTCCAGCATATCGCATTCCGGCCCAGTACGAATTGCCCTGGGGAGACCTCCCACGAAGGGGCCGACGTGACATAATATGGCATCGATATGCAAGAGAAGCCCTTTTTTCATGGCTGGTGGATCAGCATCTACGCCTTCTTTACGTTTGGCTTGGCAGTTGGCATTCCGTACTATGGCATGCCGTTTTTCTACACGTACTACACGAAGGCATTCGGCTGGTCGCGCTCTGACATCACGTTCGGCTTCCCAATTGCGGCATTGTTGACGCTTTGGGTGGGCCCGTTACTCGTGCATCGGTTTCAACCGCGGCAGATGCTGCTGATCGGATCGACGTGTACCGCCTTGGCGTTCGTCGGCTTCGGCACGATGGGCAGTTCGCTGCTGATCTATAACGCTCTCTGGGTGCTCTACATGGTGGGCTACATCTTCTCCGGACCGATCGCGCATCAGGTGCTGACGGCGAATTGGTTTAAGAGTCAGCGTGGCAAGGCGATGGCCGTGGTGTATTTGGGCGTTGGCGTTTTCGGCGGAATCTCATCGAAGTACATTGCCCAGCCGCTGACGGAAGCTTTGGGTTTCCAAAATGCGCTGTTGGCCATCGGAGCGATGTTGCTGCTGATCTGGCCAATCACGTTCTTCCTGATTCGGGACCGGCCTTCGGATGTGGGCCTCTTCCCGGACGGCGCGACGGTGGCCCATGCCGAAACGAAAGCGGCACCGGCGCAGTGGGGCGATATCGTCCGCGAAAGTTCGTTTTGGTTGCTGCTGGTGGGCAGCGCGTGCTCCATCGGGTCAATCGGTTCCATCAATCAGCACATGAAGTTCATCTTCCAGGATCAGGGCTTCAAGGACCCCAAGGTGCTGGATACGCTCTTTAGCAATACGCTGCTTTGCATTCTGTTTTCGTCGATCGCGGGCCGCATTGTGATGGGCTATCTGGCGGATCGTTACTCGAAGAAGGTCGTCATGTCGGTAACGTATTTAATGGTGGCGGGCACGATTCCATTGGTGACTGCCGTATCCCCGTCCAGTCCGGAAATCGTTTACGTGTTCGCGATTCTTTTCGGCTTCGGCATGGGCGCGGACTATATGTTGATCCCCTTGATGGCGGCCGAGAAGTTCGGCGTCAACTCGCTGGCGCGGGTGATGGCGATCATTCTGCCGACGGACACCATCGGCCAGACCTGGTTCCCCTGGATCGTTTCGAAGATGCAGGAACAGGGCGGCTACCCCGTGGCCTTGAAGTTTGTCTTTCTGTTGTCGGCGATTGGCGCATTGGCAATCCTGCTGCTGCCTAACAAAAAGGCGGCCAGCGATCCACTCGCGGCATTAGCCAAGGCGACCGGAGACTAGAATAGAGAAATGAACCGCCGCCAGTTTATTGGCGCATCACTCGCTGCCCCGGTTGCCAGCGCGGCGACGCCCCGGTATAACGTCCTGTTTATCACCATGTCGGATTTGCGCCCGGACCTGGGGTGCTACGGGCATCCGCTGGTGAGCACACCGAATCTGGATGCACTGGCCGCCAAGGGGATCCTGTTTAACCACGCGTACTGCCAGTTCGCCAACGCGAGCCCTTCCCGGACGTCGATCATGACCGGGCGTCGACCGGACACCACGCGAATCTACGACACGCAAACGCATTTTCGGCGGCATCTGCCGGACGTGGTGACGTTGCCACAGTGTTTCAAGCAGGCAGGCTACGTGACGACGAGTTTTGGGCGCACGTACCACATCGGCTTGAATGACGTGGAATCCTGGTCGGTGCCGGCCTGGTTTCCGAACTCAGCGCCCTGGAATACGCCGGAAGGGGCGACGCAGTCTCGCAAGTGGCGCGAAGGGCTGGAGGCACGGGGCTGGAAAAACCCCCTCACGGTGCGCACACGGGAGGAGCGCGGCCCGAGTTGGGAAGCCCGTGACGTAGCCGACGATGCCCTGCCCGATGGGCAGACCGCAAAGGCCGCCATCCAAGCGCTTCAGGTGCTGAAAGATCAGACGTTCTTTCTGGCGGTGGGTTTTCAGAAGCCGCATCTTCCGTACATCGCACCCAAGCGGTATTTCGACCTCTACGCGAAGAAGAAGATCGAATTGCCGGACTACGCACCGCCTCCAGCGAAAGTGCCCGCTGTTGCCTTGCATTCGAACTCGGTGCTGCGTAGCTACAGGGACATTCCAGAGTCCGGGCCGATTCCCGAGGCAAAAGCGCTGGAATTGGTGCGTGCCTACTATGCGGGACTCAGTTACTCCGATGCGCAGATCGGCAAGCTGTTGCGGGCGCTCGATCGCGCCGGACTGCGTGAGCGGACGATCATCGTAGTGTGCGGTGACAACGGCTGCCAGCTTGGCAATCATGGCCTGTGGCACAAGCACTCGAATTTTGAGAAGGCCGTGCGCACCGGGCTGATTATCTCGTCACCCGGACAGAAGCAGCGGGGAACGCGGACGGAAGCTCTCACGGAACTGGTGGATCTCTATCCAACGCTGGGCGAACTGGCGGGAGTTGCAGTGCCAAAGGGCGTTGAGGGGCGCAGTTTCGCCTCGGTCATCGACAACCCTTCGCGCAAAATCAAGTCTGCGGCGTTCAGCCAGTTTCCACGCAATGTGGAAGGCGTGGGAACGGTGATGGGGTACACGATCCGGACGGAGCGCTATCGCTACACCGCCTGGAGGGCGATGGACGCGGCAAAGACGTTTCGCGTTTACGAGCTGTACGACTACGTGAGCGATCCGCTGGAGACGACGAACGTCGCCGACAACCCCGACTATGCCAAGATTCGCCGTGACCTTCAAACCAAGTTGAACGCCGGTTGGCGCGCAGCATAATTACTGGAACTTCCCCGCCCTGCGCTTCGTAGTGCGGGCTATGTGGCAACATCTACGCGAGATCTGGAACGTGGGACGGCTTCAACGTCCACGAGGGTTGGTGGCGGACTGGTCTTTAACGTTCCTGGTGCTCGCCTTCGGCACCACCAGCCTGTTGCATGCGTTCGTGGTGCCAAGCGGGTCAATGGAGAGCACGGTTCTGGTGGGAGATCACGTGCTGGTGGACAGGTTG
Source organism: Bryobacter sp. (assembly GCA_022843605.1). GTDB lineage: Bacteria > Acidobacteriota > Terriglobia > Bryobacterales > Bryobacteraceae > JALHNI01. The sequence goes on along the minus strand of JALHNI010000047.1, from coordinate 35,788 downwards.
GTCTACTCGGCGAGTGAACCAGCGGGGCTTTTGCCGTATCAGGACGTTCGGCGTGGCGACATCATCGTTTTCCTCTACCCCGAGGATCCGCGCAAGAACTATGTGAAGCGGGTGATTGGCGTGCCGGGCGACCGGCTACACCTGGAAAACGGGCAAGTGGTTCGCAATGGCCGCCGTTTGGTGGAGCCGTATGCGCAGTTTATCGCGCGGCCGCCCGACCAATTCCGGGACAATTTTCCGTCCGGTGCGGAGTTTGCTGGTCAGTCGCCGCGGGGACGGCAAATGCTGAGGCAACATGTGGAGAACGGCGAATTGGTGGTACCGGCAGGGGCGTATTTTGCGATGGGGGACAATCGCAACAATTCGGAGGACAGCCGGTATTGGGGCTTGGTGCCGCGGGAAAGCATCATCGGTAAGCCGGCATTGATCTATTGGTCATTCGATGCGGGGGAGAGCTATCCGACGGACTGGGATGCGAAGCACTTGGTCGACGTCGCGTTGAACTTCTTCACGAAGACGCGTTGGGAGCGGACGTTCTCGGTCCCACGATCGCAGCAGGCACGGGAGGTGCAGCCATGAGGTGGTTGGCAGGACTGGCGATTCCGGGAGCAGCGCATTGGCTGAGCGGCGAACGGGGCAAGGCGGCGGTTTATGCCGCGATGGTTCTGACTTTTAGTCAGCTTGGGCGCTTGGTGGAACGGCTCGAACACATTGCCGAATGCCGCGGAATTGGATGGAGTTGACGGCACGGCGCGGCTGATGTTCCTGGGCGGCGCGGCGGTGAAAGCATTCGCCGGATTGCCGTTTTGGGCGCTCTCGCTGGGAGGCTACTCACAAAGCTTCATCGCCGGGATTGGTCATGAATACGGGACCAAGCTACTGACCATGGCTGGGCTGGTGAATTTGTTGGCGCTGGTGGATGCGTTCGGCAGAAGGGCGGTTTCGCGATGAATGCGCACTTCGCTTTCACCCTGCTGGGCATCGTGGTGATTGCATCGTGCACAGCACTGATGGGGCCAGACACCCGGGTGAACCATTGGCGGCGGTTTGCGTATCACACCGCCGCCGGCGTGACTTGGATCTGGGGCGCGGCCTGGGCCATGCGGTGGTTGCACGGCTAGGCATAGGCCGGTTCGAGGCGGGCTTCACACCAGAGTTCGTTGTAGGGCTCGAGCATGCGCATCATGGCGTCAAACTCATCGAGGTTGAGGGACTGAGCGCCATCGCTCCAGGCTTTGTCGGGATGGGGATGGGCTTCGACGATGAGTCCGTCGGCGCCGATGGCGATCGCGGCGCGAGCGACGGCCGGGACGAGTGAGCGCTTGCCGGTAGCGTGGCTGGGGTCAACGATGACGGGCAGGTGGGTGAGTTCGTTGAGCACGGCGACGGCGGCAAGGTCACAGGTGTTGCGGGTGGCCGTTTCGAAAGTCCGGATGCCGCGTTCGCAGAAGATGACGTTGGGGTTGCCGTGGGCGACGACATATTCGGCCGCCATCAGCCATTCTTTAATGGTGGAGCTGAGTCCGCGTTTGAGGAGGACTGGGCGTGAGGAGCGGCCGAGAGCTTTGAGCAGAGCGAAGTTCTGCATGTTGCGGGAACCGACTTGAAAGAGGTCGGTGTACTGTTCGACGAGAGCGACGTCCGAATCGGTCATCACTTCGGTGACGATGGCGAGGCCGGTCTTTTCGCGGGCGTTGGCGAGGATAGCGAGGCCTTCTTCGGCAAGACCCTGAAACTCGTAGGGCGAGGTGCGAGGCTTGAATGCGCCTCCGCGGAGAATGCGGGCACCGGAATTGGCGACGCGGCGGGCGGTTTCCATGATTTGGGCTTCGCCTTCGACGGAGCAGGGTCCGGCCATGACGACTGGCGAGTCGCCGCCAATTTCGATGGTGCCAGCGGGTGAGGGAATTTTCACCACGGTTCGGGTCTGGCGGAATTCTCGACTGACGAACTTGTAGGGCGCCGAAATGGGGAGGGCCCTCTCTACCTGTGGCATGGCGGTGAGCGCGTCGATGCAGGCCGACAGATCGCCGCCAACGCCGACTGCACCGACGATGCTGCGTTCGTCGCCGGCGCCGGCGTGGATGCGGTAGCCAAAACTGCGAATTCGGTCGCAAACTTCGGCGATGTCGCGAGGTGTTGCGTTTTTCTTCATTGAAACGATCATGGTTCCCTGCTTTCGTTGAGAGTCCAAAAAGAAAACGGCCCACTTGGCTTTCGCCGAGTGGGCCGTTTTGCGATCTGAGGTGTTGTTCGTTGTCTAGCGAATCACCGCGCAAGCCACTCGGGCGTTCTGGTTGGTAAACCAGAAGCGATACCCGGCGTAGCTAAAGTAGCGGTTCATGTGCGGAACTTGCAGGATACGGAAGAGGTCGGGGACGTGTCAAGTGGCGGGCTGGATCTTGTTGAGGGGATTGAGGTTGTCGGATGGAGCACTTCTTCGTGCAGGATAAGATACTTATTTTCAATACTTTACGGAAATCGGACGGGAAAGCAGAAGGATCAGTCTCCCGTAATCCTTTGACTATAATCGACTTATTACTTAGTCGGACTAAGTGCGGGGCGGATGGGAGGCGGTGGTAAGTTTGGTTGGAGGGCAAAGAAAAACGCCCATCTTTTTGAAGGATGGGCGTTAGTCGAACCCTGGGATTGCCAGGTGATGTTCAATGGGAGAATCGATTTCAACGGATTTGCGACCGCCAAAATCTTCGGTTGATCGAAGTTTAAGATCTTGGCCGGGGGAAGTCAACAGGATTCTCCCACCAAAAGAAAACCCGCGTAACCGCTTGTAAGACAGCTACTTACGTTCGAAACGGCAAATGCGGAACATGTCCCTGAACTTGGGCAAATGCCCATCCCGCGCATGCTCGGCTGTCTGCAAGCTCCGAAAACAAAGCGGCTTATCGATTTTGCCCACCCAATCTAAGCTCGTCGTCAGCTTTTGCGCTGGCCAGCCGCAGAAAACTCAACAAACCTCAGATTTTTTACGTTTTCCACACAACAGAGGCCACACATGCAGATGTATGCATGATTAACTTTTATTAATCATAACCGCTTAAACGATCACGGACAGGGCCCGGACGACAATCGAAAGGTGCTCAGGCTAAACTGAACCGTGGCTGAACGCTTCGGGCAACGCTTTACGGAACTGCTTCCCAGGCCCCGTCTGCGCCGACGGACCCAGGCCTTGCTCACTTCAGCCGCGCCCTCACCCATCTGGCGATTCCCGCCACTGGCCGGACTCTTCGGCAATCTGAAGGTGCGCCCTAAGTTCATGGTGCTGCACAACCTCTTTTTTGTGCTTCTCACCGCCACAATTTACTTCTCCCTGATCCCCTTCATCGAGCAGCGGATCAACGCGGCGCGCACACGGGAGGAAGCAATCCTGATGCGGGCATTCATGGAGAACCGGGTGCCAGGGGAGTACTTGCCCGTCATCGGTGGGGCTGCGGAATTGCAGTTGCCCGCTGAGGCCCAGGGCTTCTTGAACGATTACCCGCGGGCCGCCTACCGGCACCAGCAGGACACTCGCGAGTTTCTCTTCCGCCGCCTGCCGGAGTCCGGCCGCTACCAGCGGGTTGAGTTCCCCTCCGACACCTACGACTCGTTTACGCACCGGGTTCGGCTCACGCTGTTCTTCGTGCTCGGCGCGATCTATCTACTCTCAGTGCTGGCGCTGGAGTTCCTGATCATGCCGCGCTACGTCTACTCCCGCATTCGGATGATGCTGGACGCCGACCAAGCCGTGCGGGAAAATCGCCGCGCCGATGAGGTGATCGACCGAGAGCGGATCCTGGATGACGAGATCGGTCAGATCATGCACTCGCGCAACGTCACCGTGCAGGCGCTACGCCAACACGAAGACGAGTTGGCGAAGGCGCTCGAGACGCTGGAAGCCCAGGATCGGCTGGCGTCGCTTGGCTTGCTGTCGGCTTCCGTGGCGCACGAATTGAATACGCCGCTTTCCGTTCTGCTGGGATCACTGGAGAAAATGGCGGAGCAACCGTGCGACACACCAACCCGCCAACGGCTGGACCGGATGTTGCGAGTGACGCAGCGTATCAAGAAGATCAGCGAAAGCCTGATCGATTTTGCCCGAGTGAGACGGGACGTGTTTGAGCCGGTCCGCCTGCAGCCGCTGATTCAGGAGGCGTGGGATCTTGTCGGCATTGACGAAAAGGCGATCGCGGTGAAATTCAAAAACTCTGTTGGAGTGATCGACACGGCCATGGGCAATGGTGACCGGCTGATCCAGGTCTTCGTGAACCTTTTGCGTAATGCTCTCAATGCCATCAAGCCTGGCGGCCACATCGAAGTGAGTAGCTTTGTCACAATCGACGGCGGCCGACGTTGGTTACACCTCAAAGTAGAGGATGACGGGCCGGGAATTCCGCCGGATGTGTTGCCGGATATCTTCGACGCCTTCGTCAGCACGCGCTTGGATTCGCGCGGGACCGGCCTCGGCCTGACCATCGCCGAAGGCATCATCAGCCAACATGGCGGTACAATTTCAGCAGCCAACCGGCCTTCCGGTGGCGCCTGTATCGAAGTGAAGTTGCCAGCCGCCTAACGCATGAGTATAGATACGCTCCAACCCATTGACGCATCTTTGGTCGACATCGCGGTCCTCGACGACGATAGCGATTTCCGCCAATATTTGGAGGATTTCCTCCGCGATGAGGGTGGCTTCGCCGTGCGAACTTGCGCCACTCCGGAGGCGCTCTACGAGGCCTGCGACGCGCGCCTGCCGGACATTATTCTGCTCGACATGAAGATGGGCGAGGCCTCGGGAGACCAGGTGATCGAGCACTTGCTGGCGCGCTGGCCGGGACTTTGCGTCGTGGTGATTACGGGCTATCCGTCGCTTGAGGACATGCGCGCCACGTTTAAGTTGAAGGTGTTCGACTATCTGGCGAAGCCCTTCTCCATCTCCCACCTCCGCCAGACCCTGAAGAACGCCATTGAGGCCTTTGGCTTCGGCCGCGCCTTGCAGGATCGCCTGCGCGAGCGGCTGGGGCATCGATTGAAGCTGATGCGCGTTGAACGGGACTGGTCTCTCAAGCAAATTTCCACGATGACGCGGCTGAGCGTCTCTCAGATTTCCTCGATCGAGCGCGGCGCCCATTTGCCTTCGATGGAGTCGCTGATTGCGATCGCCCGGGCATTTGGCAAGAAGCCCTCAGAGATCCTGGGATCCATTGAGTTCTAAACTGGCTCAACTGCCCCGCGCGGTGGCAGCCCGCACAAAGATCGCACAGGAATTGGCCGAGGCCGTGGGAATGGCCCGCGGATGGTTTCTTGTTTTGCCCATGAGTGAGGCCACCTCTCGGGCATGTGTGGCGTTGCGTGGACTACGCAACCACGCAGGCCAATCGACACCGCCAGTTTGCGGGAATTCGAACTCCTTACGCCAACGATCGAGGTGGAGTTTCACCTGCGCTCGATGGCGTTTGTGGGTAATGGTGAGAAGCGGCTGGTTGGCAACGTGAGCCGCAGCGCTGGAGTATGCGTAGAGGTGGGCCTGCTTGTGCGGATTGCCCGCCACGGGATTGCGCTCAATGTAGAGCAGGGTCTCGCAGTACTGCGAACGGCTCTTGATGAGTTTCGCGTGGAAATGGTGATGCCAGAGGTGGCCGGCGGTATGGTTGAGGCCGTTGATGTACCGCGCATGCTGGCTTTGGAGAAACTGCATGAGGCGCGAAATGGCACCGCGGCGGAGTGGTTCGAGCATGAAGTGGACATGGTTCGACATGAGGCAGAATGCGTGAATTCGTATTTTGTAGCGACGGGCCAGGACGTCGAGACGATCGAGATAGAGGATGGAGTCGGCGGGGCGGACGAAGGTCGATTGGCGCTGGGAGCCGCGCTGGTAGACGTGGTAAACCTGTCGGCATTTCCATTTGCGGACGCGAGGCGGGTCGGGTTGAGGTCTCACGTCTATTAGTGTGTTTTGCAGGGAAAAGTTCTCAACTATTTTTCGAGGCCTTTCGATTTTATTGACGCCACTTCCCCTCAACTCACTGATCCTAGAGAACTTAGGACTTTGTCGGACTAAGTGCTAAGTGGAATGGATTGAATGGAATGGAAGGGTGGGGCGTGATGGGGAGTCGGGGGCGCGCGGGTTGGGAGGCGGGGAGCACGGTAAACTAACAGGCAGATGACCAAGCCCCCCAGCCCTGCTGACCTGCCCAAGCTGCCCATCAAAGGCGTCGACAATCTGATCGCCGTTGGCTCCGGCAAAGGCGGCGTCGGCAAAACGACCGTCTCCGTCAACCTCGCCATCGCCCTCGCCGGACTCGGCTACCAGGTCGGCCTGCTGGACACCGACGTTTACGGCCCCAACGTCCCCCGCATGATGAACATCCATGACGCCCCGCACTCGCTCGGCGACCGCATTCAACCGCTCCAGAACTACGGTGTCGTCGTCATGTCCATGGGCTTCCTGAACCCCGGTGACAAGCCTCTCGTCTGGCGCGGCCCCATGCTCCACAACGTCATCCAGCAGTTTCTCCGCCAAGTCGACTGGGGAACGCTCGATTATCTCGTTATCGACCTCCCCCCGGCACGGGCGATGTCGCACTCTCGCTCATTCAAACCGCCCCGTTGACCGGTGCCGTCGTCGTCACCACGCCCTCCGATGTGTCGCTCGAGGACGCCCGTAAGGCCATCAACATGTTCGAACAGGTTCGCGTGCCCGTGCTGGGGCTTGTCGAAAACATGAGCTACCTGCTCATCCCCGGCACCAATGAAAAGGTCGATGTCTTCGGCTCAGGCGGCGGGCTGAAGACCGCGGAACAGATGAACGTGCCGTTCCTGGGAGAGCTCGCCTTACTACCGGATGTGCGCATCGGCGGCGATACGGGCCGGCCGATCACCGTCTACGGGGAGAAAGACGAGCGCGCGGCCCCCTTCTACGCGCTCGCCCGCCGCATTACCCAACGAATCGACGAGGTATCGGCCGTGAAGGGTCCCACCATGACCATCGCCGACTGAATCGGAGTCACGGAGCCGTGCCGGATGCCATGCCCTGTGAGCTCTGCGCCCGCACTGGGGTGAAGCTTACGCGCCACCACTTGATTCCGCTGACGCGGCACGCGAACAAGCGCGCCAGGAAACAGTCCACCCGCGAACAACGTCATGAGGTGGCTTGGCTCTGCCGGCCCTGCCATAGTCAGGTGCACGCCCTGCTGACGGAAAAGCAGATCGAGCGCGAGTTTAACTCGGTAGAACTGCTCGCCGCCCACCCGGATATCGCTCGTTTTGTGGCGTGGATCCGAGAAAAACCGCCCGGGTTTCGGCCAACGACAAGAACTTCCCCTACAATAAGACAATGACTTGGCGCAACTTGGACCTGCGGAAGTGCGTGGTCTTCGTCCGTTCTTGTGATAACTTCTGGTTACCCCGGGTTCAATAGACCTCGGTAGGCAGAACTGAACAGAATGCAGCAAATCCTTGCACCGATCCTCGAGGCACTTCAAAAGCTCGACTTTCGGGCCGTTATCGACATTCTGGCCGTCGGCTTCCTGATTTACCAGTTTGTCTCAATCGTCCGCGGCCGCCGCGCCGCCCAAATCCTCACCGGCCTGATGGTGCTGTTAGGGGTCTATCTTGGCGCCGCCTTTGCGGGGCTCGAACTCTTGCGGACCGTGTTACAGACCCTCGCGCCCTACACCGCATTTGCACTGATCGTCATGTTCCAATCCGACATCCGGCGCCTGCTCGCGCGCATCGGACGGCGTTGGTGGATGGGCTTCGGCAGCCGTGCGGAGCGCCGCGAAAGCATCGACGAGATTCTGCTGGCGGTGGAGCAGATGGCCCGCGCCAGGACCGGCGCCCTCATTGTGGTGGAACGCGATATCGGCCTCCGGACCTTCATTGAAAGCGGCGTGAACATGGACGCCATGCTTTCGCGCGACCTGCTGCTGGCGATTTTCCACCCTGGTGCCGCCATGCATGACGGCGCCGTCATCGTCCAAGGCGACCGGATCGCAGCGGCGGCCTGCTTTCTTCCCCTCACCACCAACCCGACGGTGGCCTCCAGCAAAGGCACCCGCCATCGCGCGGCGATGGGCGTCACGGAGGAGACGGACTGCGTCGCCGTTGTGGTGAGCGAAGAGACCGGCAAGATCTCCGTGGCCTCGCATGGCGAGATGGAACGGGACATCTCGATCGAGATGCTCGAAGAACGCCTGGCGACTCACCTCACCCGAGGTCCGGTATCACGGAAGGTGCGTCCGGCAAGATCCGGCAGTTCCCCGGAAAGAATGGAATCGGAGACGCGCCGATGAATACTCCCCGCCCCATTCGTCTGCTTACCGACCATTTCCTTTGGAAGCTGCTCTCGCTGGCCATGGCGCTGATGCTTTGGATTGCCGTCATCGACGAGCCGGAACTCACCACCAACGTCACCGCGCCGGTGGAGTTCCGCAACCTGGCCGCCGGCCTGGACCTTGGCTCCGACGTTCCCGACCGCGTGGTGCTGCAGTTGCGCGGCCCCCGCAGCCGCCTCTCTTTCGCGACCGGCCCGCGCTCGGCCGTCGTCCTTGATCTGGTTGGCCATGCGCGGCCCGGCGAGCGCACGTTCAGTGTCCAGGAAGTGAATTTGAACCTGCCCGCCGGCATCAGTCTGGTTCGTGCCGTCCCTTCGCAAATCCGAGTCGTGCTGGAGCGGCGTCTGCGCAAAGATGTCCCCATCACCTTGCGCTTCGCGTCCCCGCCACCACCCGGCTTCCGAGTCCGTTGGAGCGAAGTGGTTCCGGAACGACTCAGCATTGTCGGACCCGAACGGCGAGTGAGCCAGATTGAATCGATTGAAACCGACGCCTTGGATTTTGCCCAACTGCGCGCCAATCCGGAAAGGGCCACAGAGATTGTGCTGAACGCCTTCGTTTCGGATCCGCTGGTGAGCCTGGCTTCGCCGTCCCAAATCCGCGCCCGTATTCAGCTTGAGCGGATTGAGTAGCCACAGGCTACTTGCGGCTCAGCACCGGATACGGAGTGTTCCAACCCTTGATTGCATGCCACACAACGCGGTCCAGGATCTCGGCCGGAGCCTCGTCGGGCTCGCTGAAATCCATGCGCAGGGATGCTTCGGCGGCCTCTTTCTCCGCTCCCTGTAGGCCCTTGAGCGGCGGATTCATCTCGTCGAGCGGAATGCGGTTCTTCTCTGCCGAGTACGGCGTTAAGTCCGGTTTGGAGGAAAACGCCGTGAACATCGGCTCCGCCGCCAAGTCAAACTGATTCTGGGGCGGCAATCCGAGGAGATGCTGGATCGTGCGGTAAAGGTGGATGGTGGTGTAGAAGGTGGAGTCCACCACTTTACGTTTCACCCAGGGCCCGATCAGCATGCCGACAGTCCGGTGGCCATCGACATGATCGAGTCCGCTTTGCGCGTCATCCTCCGTGACGAAGATCACCGAATCCTTCCAGTAACGGCTCCTGGAAATGGCCTCGACGAGACGCCCAAGTGCCAGGTCGTTGTCGGCGACCATGGCCCGCGGAGTGGGAAAGCCCGGCGAGGTTCCACTGGTATGGTCCTGCGGCAACAGGATCACATTCAGGCGGGGAAGGTTGCCGTTCTTTTCGAACTCGCGGAACTCGGCCAGGAAACGGTCGACGCGAACCTGATCCGGCACGGTCAAACCGTAAGCGGGCACGTTCGGCGAGTAGACATCCCGCAGCCCGACAATCTGGGCTCTCGGCGTGATCGTCACGTTGCGGGTGCCGTTCTTCCAATCGGCGTAGATGTCCGCCCACGTCGCTTTAGGCGGGGCGATCGTGTTCAGGCCGCGCTCGCCGTAGCTGCGCACCGTTACGCCGTGCACTTTTGCCGCATCCCACAGAAAGTCGTTGGGCGCGAAAAGCATGGGGTTCTGATCGTTCCGGCCATTGCCGTACTTGTGCACCCAATCGCTGGCGTAGCCTTGCGTGCACCAACGATGGCCGAGAGCGCTCTGGTCGGCCGGCGTGTAGAAGTTATCCAGCAGGATGAATTCCTCAGCTAACTTGTGATGATTTGGCGTAACGTCGCGGCCGAAGTGGACGAGCTTCGGATCACCGTTGCCTTGGGCCAAGTCGCCAAAGATCTGATCGTAAGTTCGGTTCTCCTTGATAACGTAGAAAACGTGCTGGACGGGGGCAATTTTGCCCTTTATGCCGCGCCGGAGTTCGCCGGAATCGTTGGCGCGAACGGTCTTTGTCCAGGCAGCAAGTTGTTGATCGCTGGGCTGCGGAACGACGGTGACCAACCCCTTGCGGTTCTTGTACGTGGGTGGGAGCGACCCGACGCCGTAGCCGCTGGCCACGACAATCTCCTTCTCATCTGCGGACAGTGCCACCGCCGTCGGGTACCATCCCGCGGGGATGAAGCCTTTCGTCTTCCCGCTGGCCGTGTCGATCACCGCGACGGCGTTGTCGGCGCCGTTGGCGACATAAAGGGTCTTGCCGTCGCGGGTGATGGCGAGGGCATTCGGCGCACTGCCGACAGGGGCCTTCGGCGTGATTCGCGCAGCGAGTGTGGCGACGACACGGTCCGCAGCCGTGTCGATTACGGAAACCGAGTCGCTATTGGCGTTCGCCACGTAGAGACGCTGGCCGTGTAGCGCGAGAGCGCTGGGATGAAGGCCGGTGTCGATTTCCTGAATGACGCGCGCGGCGGCCACATCGACCACCGAGACCGTACCGGTCTTGGGAATGCCGGTCCGCGGATCCACCACGACCGGGAAGACGCCGTCAGTGACGTCGCCCGGGCCAGGCCGGCGGCCGCCCCAGTTCGAGACATAGGCCTTACCGCCGCTCACCGCGACGGTGTACGGATAGCTGCCTACAGGAACCGTTTCCACCTTGCGCGAGGACAGGTGCACTATAGCGAGCGCGTGTTTCTGGTTGAGAGCCACCAGGACGCGGTCACCCATCAGGGCAAGACCGCTGGGAGCGCCTTCCAGCTTGACGACACCGTCAGCGGCGAACTCCCTGCCCTGCCGCCGGAACAGTTTTAGCTCCTGATCCTGGCCTCCGCCAACGAACAGTCGTTGCCCATCGGCGGAGAAGGCGATGCCGACAAAGCTATCGCCCAAGGCGATCGTCTGGTCGGCTTTGCGCGTCGCGAGGTCCAGCAGATGCAGGGCGCGGGGAGCAAAGTTGGAGCCCGTCACGACCGCGACATACTTGCCGTCCGGGCTGAGAGTCATTCCCAGGGGACGATCATTCACTTCGATAGGAGTGCCCGCCGGTTCGACAATCTGTCCGGTGGGCAGCAGATAGCGGCCTTCGGCCAATCTGCCCGGCCGCACCGTCAAAAGCACCGCGCCGACTAATCCCAATGCCCCGGTGGCCAACATCCATCGCATGGCGGGCAGCGTAGCACAAGGCCGATTAGATCGCCAAGGTTAACGTTATTCGCGCCAGAATCCGATCTCTCCCTGGTGGGACCGCCAGATCGGGTCCGGCAAGACAACCAGGGATAATGGAATAGCAGGTCTATGGCAAAGCAGCTTTTCGGCACCGACGGCATTCGAGGCAAGGCGGGGGAGTATCCCCTCGATCCCCGCACGATTTATTGCTTTGGGGTGACTTTGGGCGAATGGGCCCGCGAGCATGGTCCCGACGCCGAGGTGCTGATCGGGATGGATACCCGCGAGTCCGGAACCTGGATCGCCGAATGCGTCGCGGGCGGCTTGAAGTCGCAAGGGGTAAAGGTTCGTTTCGCCGGGGTGATCACCACTCCGGGGATCGCCTTTCTGACCAGGACGCAGCCGTTCATCGCCGGGGTGATGATTTCGGCGTCCCATAACCCGTTTCAGGACAATGGCTTGAAAGTGTTTGACCACTCCGGACTGAAGCTGCCCGACGACCAGGAACATTGGCTGGAAGAGGACATTCTCGCGCTCTTGGCTCGCGAACCGGCGATCGAACGCGCCACCGTCGCCGTCGATCCCTCCTTGGATGCCGAGTACCTCAACTATCTCCTGACGATCGCAACGGGACCGGTGGCGAAGACGCCGCTGGCCGGCCGCAAGCTGCTGGTCGATTGCGCCAATGGCGCGGCATCGGAGTTGGCGCCGGACTTGTTCCGCCGTCTGGGGGCCGAAGTCACGACCCTGGCTACTTCGCCGGACGGCCGCAACATCAATGCCGGCGTGGGCGCGCTCTACGTCGAGAAGTTGCGGGAGCAAGTGATCGCCGGCGGATTTGACGCCGGAATCGCTTTCGACGGCGATGCAGATCGCGTCATGATCGTCTCCCCCACGGGCAAGATCATCGATGGCGACCACATGCTGCTGATCTGCGCCCGGCATCTGCGTCGGGGCGGGCACCTGCCAACGGCGACGATCGTTGCCACGGTGATGTCGAATCTTGGGCTGGAGCGGGTCCTGTTGCGGGACGGCTTTGAGATGCCGCGCACGCCGGTCGGCGACAAGTATGTGCTGGAAGAGATGATTCGGCGGGATGCGCTGTTGGGCGGCGAACAGTCCGGGCATGTGATCTTCCGCGAATTCGCCACCACCGGAGACGGGATGCTGACGGCTCTACAGGTGCTGGCGGCGATGCAACATTCCGGCCAGTCGCTGGATGAATTGACGGCGGATTTTGTTATCTATCCCCAGCTTTTGGTGAATGTCGCGGTGCGGGCCAAGCGTCCGTTGAATGAACTGGTGGATGTGCAGGCCGAGATTGCGGCGGCGGAGGCCGCATTCGGCGACCGAGGAAGGGTGCTGGTGCGATTCTCCGGCACTGAACTGCTCGCGCGCGTGATGGTGGAGGGCGAGAATCAGGCTGATGTGGAGCATTGGGCCCACCGGATCGCCGACATCCTGCGGAACGAACTTGCGAATCTGGCCAGCCAACTGGCGCACCCGGTAGTGGCTGCCGCGCAACCCGTGGCGCTCAACTAGTCTCTCGCGTTGGACGGCCGGCAGGTGATCGCTCCCAATTTGTGATGTAATCAGCGATATCTGAACATGCGCCTCCACATCTGGACCGTTGCCGTCACCCTCGCCGCGGGCGCGTTCGCCCAGGCTGACCAAAACACCGAAGCGGCAGCACTGCTGGCCGCAAAGTGTCAGCAGTGCCACAACCAGCAGATGCAAATGGCCGGCATCCGCCTCAGTTCCACGGCTGACCTCACTCAACATCGTGACCGCATCGTCTCCGCCATCGGGTATGCCGGCAAGGTGAAGATGCCCCCCACCGGAAAGCTGTCTACGGATGAAGCGAAGTTGCTCACCAGTTGGCTGAGCGCGGGAGCCGTCTTTCCGTCCAACGCACCTGCGGCCAAAGCCGCCTCTTCCTGGTGGGCGTTTCAGCCGCCAGTGCGGCCCGCCGGCCGCGGCATCGATGAGTTTATCGACGCAAAGCTCAAGGAAAGAGGGCTGAAACGCGCCCCCGCCGCTGACAAGCTGACGCTGATCCGCCGCGCGACGTTTGACCTGCACGGGTTGCCGCCCACGAACGAAGAGATCAAAGCCTTCCTCGCCGACAATCGTCCTGATGCCTATCCCGAACTGATCGACAAGCTACTGGCGTCGCCTCGCTACGGCGAGAAGTGGGGCAAGCATTGGCTGGATCTGGCGCGTTACGGCGACACATCCGGCTTTGAACAGGACCCGTACCTGCTGTATTCCTGGCGCTATCGCGACTACGTAGTGAAGAGCTTCAACGACGACAAGCCCTATGACCGTTTCATCAAGGAGACGATCGCCGGCGACGAACTGTTTCCCGAAGAGCCGGAAGCCCAACAGGGCACTGGCTTCTACACTGTCGGGACCAACCGCGACATGCTCTACAAGCAGGAGAAAGAGAATCGCGTGGAGACGCTCACCGACTTCACCGACACCACCAGCGGCGTCTTTCTGGGCCTGACGGTAGGCTGTGCCCGCTGCCACGACCACAAGTTCGACCCCATCCCACAACGCGACTATTACCGCTTGCAAGCCGTCTTTATGCCGTTCCTTAAGACGCGCGTCTTCCTGCACTACAACAACGCACGCGGCTATGACCTGAACGAAAACACGCGCACGTTCCGGCTGCAGGAATTGGGCGCCCAGATGATGGCCTTGCTCGATCCCTATCGCAAGCGCCTGCGCGACGAGCAGTTGGCGAAGCTCTCTCCCGAGGTCGCGAAGGCGTACAACACGCCGGACGATTTGAAGACGCCGGAGCAGAAGAAGATTGCCGACCAGTTCCAGAAACAGGTGGAACCTTCGGACGCGCAAGTCTACGCGGTGCTCTCCAAGGAAGAGCAGGAACGCCTCGACAAGATCGAGAAACGCCTGGTCGCGATGTACAAGAATTTCCAGCCCGGGCCGTTTTCCCCGGGCCTGACCGATATCGGCCGCGAGTCGCCGCGTACGTTTATGCCTCCCAAGGGCGGCAGCGGCGGCGAAGAGGTGCTCCCCGGATTCCCCACCGCGTTGGGCGGCGGCGATATTCCGGAGGCCCCGCTGACGGCCGAGACAAGCCACCGGCGAAAGGGACTGGCGGAGTGGATCGCATCACCCAAGAATCCGTTGACGGCGCGGGTGATGGCGAATCGTATCTGGCAGTTTCACTTCGGGCGCGGCATTGTCTCCACGCCCTCTGACTTCGGTACCCGGGCGACCGCCTCGCACCAGGAACTACTGGACTGGCTGGCCACGGAGTTTGTGGCGCAGAAATGGTCCTTCAAGGCCATGCACCGGCTGATCATGAATTCGGCGACGTATCAGCAGTCGTCGAAGCCGACGCCCAAGGCGCTGGAGACTGACCCGGATAACACGTTACTCAGCTTCTACACGCGCCGCCGCCTGGAAGCCGAAGAGGTTCGCGACTCGATTCTGGCGGCTTCCGGTTCGCTGAACCTGAAGATGGGCGGACGGCCGGTGGTACCGGAACTCGCCACCGAAGAGTTGTATGGCATGAGCCAACCGCTGAACAACGCCTGGATCGTCAACGAAGACAAAAGCGAGCATGACCGGCGCACCATCTACATGATCGCCCGCCGCAACTTCCGCATGCCGCTGCTCGAAGCGTTTGACCAGCCGGAGGGCGTCCTCAGCTGTTCCCGGCGGGACTCTTCGACCACCGCGCCACAGTCCTTGTCGCTGCTCAATGGGCGATTCACCTTGGCGCAAGCCACGGTGCTGGCCGGGAAGCTGGCGAAGGAAGCTGATCCCGTCACCGCCGCCTGGCAACGGCTTTTCGGACGCAATCCAGAGTCCTTTGAGGCCGAGCGCTCGAACAAGTTCCTGGCCCAGCAGACGCAGTTTCTAGGCAGTCGTCAGGCGGCCCTGACCGAGCTCGCCCGCGGCCTCTTTAACCTGAACGAATTCCTCTACGTGGAGTAACTGAAGATGAACCGACGCGACCTGATTCTCCGTACCGGCAAAGGCTTCGCCGGGCTCGCCCTGGCCGGCATGTCACAAGCCCAGACCAACGCCATGGCCAAGGCGAAGAACATCATCTACATCTTCAACCATGGCGGCGTTTCGCACGTGGATACGTTCGACCCGAAGCCCACGCTGACGAAACTCAACGGCAACACCATTCCGCCCAGCTTCGCCGCCGGCCTGGTGACGGCCCGCATTGACTTCCGCAAGGCGCTGATGCGCGGTTCGCCTTGGGATTTCCCCCGCTATGGCCAGAGCGGCCTGCAGTTTTCGTCGCTGTTTCCGAACCTCGGGAAGCACGCCGACAAAATGGCCGTGGTGCGGTCCTGCTATGGTGACGCCTTCGATCACGCGCCCGCCATGTTCCTGAGCTGCACGGGTTCGCAGTTTCCCGGCCGGCCTTCGATCGGATCGTGGGCCGTCTATGGCTTGGGGAGCGAGAACAAGAATCTGCCGTCTTACGTGGTGATGTCCGATGGGGCAATGAAGTCCGGAGCCGGAGCCTATGGCGCAGGCTATCTACCGGCCACGCACCAGGGCACGATGTTTCGCGCGGGCCAAAGCCCGGTGCTGAACCTGGCGACTCCCGAAGGCATCACGCCTGACGCACAGAAGGAGACGTTATCGCTGGTGAATGACCTCAATCGCCGGCACTACGCTTCTCGCGAAGACGACTCCACGCTGGATGCCCGCATCAAAGCCTACGAACTCGCCTTCCGCATGCAGAGCGAAGCCCCCGGCGCGGTGGACCTCAAAAGCGAGACGCCAGCGACTCGGAAGTTATACGGCCTGGACGAACCGATGACGGCTGATTTCGGTCGCAAGTGCCTGCTCGCCCGGCGGATGGTGGAGCGCGGAGTCCGCTTTGTGCAGCTCTTCTTTGGCACCAACCTGGGCGACGACTGGGACGATGCCCACAATGATTTGCTGGGTTCGCACGAGAAGATGGCCAAGAAGTCCGACCAGCCGATCGCCGCGCTGCTGACGGACCTGCAAGCGCGCGGTCTGCTCGACAGTACGCTGGTCGTCTGGAACTCCGAATTCGGCCGCACGCCCCTGGCCGAAGGCAAGAACGGCCGCGATCATCATCCCTACGGCTACAGCATGTGGATGGCCGGAGCCGGCATCAAAGGCGGCCGGGCCCTGGGCTCCACCGACGAGTTCGGACTCCGCGCCGTCGACCAGCCGAAGTCGATTCACGACGTCAACGCCACCATCCTGCGCCTCATGGGCGTCGACCACTTGAAGCTCACTTGGCGCTACCAGGGGCGCGACCAGCGGCTGACCGATGTCCACGGCGAGAACGAGTTCACGCCCTGGCTCTTGAGCTAGACCGCGCCCTTCTTTTTGATAAGCTCAGAGGTCGAGATGCACCCACGATTTCTTTGTTTCGCCCTTGCCGTTTGCGTGATCAGCCAAGGCGCCTTCGCCCAGGCACGGAAGAAGGGGCGCACCGCGCCGCTGGGCTACTCCGATACTCCCGTGCTGCCTGGCCAGAAGTGGAAGGTACACGACATTGACCGGCCTCGTCCCAAATTGGTGACGCCCGGCGCAGCCTACGGCCAGCCCCCCTCGGACGCCATCGTGCTGTTCGACGGCAAAGACCTTTCGAAGTGGGAAGCTCCCATGAAAAGCGGCGCCAAGCCTGCCGCATGGAAGGTAGAGAACGGCTACATGGAGTGCACCAACGGCCCGCTGGTCACCAAGGAGAAGTTCGGCGATATCCAACTGCACCTGGAGTGGGCCGCACCCGCCGAGATCGACGGCACCAGCCAGTGGCGCGGCAATTCGGGCATCCTGCTGATGAACGTTTATGAGATCCAGGTGCTGGACTCGTTCAACAATCCGACCTACGCCGACGGCCAGGCCGGAGCGATCTACGCCCAGTGGCCGCCCCTGGTGAACGCTTCACGTAAGCCGGGCGAATGGCAGGCCTACGACATTATCTTTGAGGCCCCAAAGTTCGAAGGCGAGAAGCTGGTAAAGCCGGGCTACGTCACGGTGATGCACAATGGCATTCTGCTGCACCATCGTAAGGAGATCGGCGGCCGCATGTCGCACCGCGTGGTGGGCAAGTATCTGCCGCACGGGGCGGAGGAACCGCTCGGTCTGCAGAATCACGACACCAGTGTGCGGTACCGGAACATTTGGGTGCGTCGCCTGAAGGGCTACGACCTGCCCTAATCGCCCATTAGATTCAGCCGCTCGAGCTTGCGGTAGAGCGTCTTGCGCTCGATCCCCAGAATGCGGGCGGCTCGGCTCTTGTTGTTGTTCGCCGCGGCCATCACTTTACGAATCTGCTCCGCTTCCGTATCGGCCAGCGACTCGGAGGAAGTCTCGGAAGGCTGCGACTCGGAGATCGCCAACCGCACCGCGCCAGCATCGATCCGGCCTTCGGGCGCCAGAATCGTCAGCCGCTCCATCAGGTGCTGCAACTGCCGGACATTGCCCGGCCAGGTGTAGTCCTCCAGCATGCGCAGCCCGGAATCCAGCAGCTTCGTCGACTGCCCGTAGCGATCGTTATAAATCTTGAGGAAGAAGTGCGCCAACAGCGGCACATCGCCCCGGCGTTCGCGAAGCGGCGGCAGCCGGACGGGCACCGTGTTCAGGCGGAACCAGAGGTCCTCACGGAACTTGCCTTCGTCCACCATCTTCTGCATATCGCGGTTGGTGGCCGAGACAATGCGCACATCGACAGGCTTCGATCGCGAGGAGCCCAGGGGCCGCACTTCGCGCTCCTGCAGGAAGCGCAGTAACTTCAACTGAAAGCTGGCATCGATGTCGCCGATTTCGTCCAGAAACACTGTGCCGCGGTTGGCGGCTTCGAAGATCCCGACGCGATCGCGATCCGCGCCGGTAAAGGCTCCACGGGTGCTGCCAAAGAGCTCGCTTTCCAGGAGTGAGGCGGCAACGGCCCCGCAATCGACAGCGGCGAACGGATGCTCGGAGCGGCGGCTGTTCTGGTGGATCATCCGGGCGATCATCTCTTTGCCCGTACCGGTCTCGCCCTGCACCAGGACGGTGGCATCGGTGGGGGCCACTTTCGCGATGGTCTTGTAGACTTCCAGCATCTGCGAGGAACTGCCGATCATCTCGGTCGGCGGCAGGTCATCGACATCGGTCTCGGCGTCGTCATGGTCGACGGGCCGCATGGCGGCCTGCGCACGGTCGAGCACGTCGGAGAGTTGATCGAACTCGAAGGGCTTGGAGATGTACTCGAAGGCGCCACCCTTGGTGGCCTTCATCACGGTCTCCATGCTCGCGCGGCCGGTCATCAGAATCACCTTGCCACTGGGGTTCTTCTCGCGGGCGGCTTCGAGAACATCGAGGCCGGTCCGCTCATCGAGATAAATGTCGGAGAGGACGAGCGGATAGGTCTGGTCGCGCAGGCGCAGCATCGCATCGCGGGTGGAGCCCACGGCTTCGACATCGTATCCCTCTAATTCCAGGAATGTCACTAAGGTGGTTCGGACGCTAGCATCGTCCTCCACAACTAATATCTTCTTGTCACTCACGATAACGCCGGTAGAACTAGTGTAAAGCACGAACCAAGCCCAGGTTTACTGGACACTTCAATTTGTCCTCCATGATGGCGGATAATCTCCAGCACAATGGAGAGTCCGATACCGGTACCTTCAATCCCCGCCGCTTCCGCGCGTTTGGTGCGGTAGAACTTATCGAAGATATGCTTCACTTCCTGGGGCTCCATGCCCATGCCCTGGTCGGCTACGGAGAGGCGCAGTTGATTGCCGCGGCGTTCGCTTTTCACCGTCACGACGGTCTCCGCCGGAGAATACTTTACGGCATTGGTCAGTAAGTTGTAGATGGCGTATTCCATCAATTCGCGGTCACCATTCAGCGCCGCGTCATCAGCTTGTATGACGTCGATGGTCATTTGCTTGCGCTCCGCCACCAGGCGCGCCCGGTCAACACAGGCTTCCAGCGCCTGGGCTACAGAGAAGGGTTCCTGCTTCAGGTCCAGCGAACCGTCGCCCAGGCGTTCCAGATTCAGAAAGGTGGTGATCATGCGGGCTAGCCGCTTACTTTCGGCGTTAATCATCTGCGCCATCTGCTTCTGCTTGTCGGGGTTCAAGTTATAGCGCGACATCAGTTCGCTTGAGCCTTGAATTGCCGTAAGCGGCGTGCGCATCTCGTGGGTGACAAAGTGAATTGCCTGCTGATAGCGGGACCGCTCCTGCTCGGTGCGCACCAGTTGCAGGCGCGTCCCGAAGTATTGGTAAGCGGCCGCGCCCACCACCGAAAGCCAAGCCACCAGCAGGGGCGCGAAAGTCGGGAAGACGATGCTTTGGCGAAAGAGGAGATGCGGCAGCGAATGCGCCAACAGCAGCAGGACGCCCCCGGCGACGTAGGCGATCCAGCCGGGCATGCGCCAGAAGATCAGCCCGGCCAAGGCCGCCAGAATGATGCAGGCAAAGACGCCGGTCCAGGCCGGGGCGTCGGTGAGAAAGTCGCCCGCGGCGAGGGTCTCAAAGGCGTGCGCATGAATCTCGACGCCCGGCATCATCACTTCCATGGGCGTCATCAGGCGGTCCTTCACTTCGCTTTGCGCGGTGAACCCGACGAAAACTGCTTTCCCGGCAAACAGGGCGGCGCGCGACGGATCCTCGGTCACCTCGCGCAGGGAGAGCCGCTGGATCGCGCCCGGCGGCCGGTAGCGAATCCGCATGGCGCGAGCCGTCTCCGGGCGAGCGGGAATCAGCATGGCGCCCACCTCAAGGTCAGTGGGCGTCTCCAAAATGCTGGCCTGCGCGGTCAACCGGTAGGCCTCCAGGCACATGGCCCAGAGCCGATCGCCTGCTTGCGCCTTCATCAGCGGCAGGTGACGGCTGACGGGATCCGGGTCAGCGTGGACGTGGCCCACGGCGCGCGCCTGCGCACGGAAGATCGGCCACTCCCAGCCTCCATGTTGCGGGATGTCGGCCCCCAGCACCAGATTGGGGGCACGCGCGAAGGCGGCGCGCAAAGCCTCGTCGCCTTCGCTCGGCTCGGCCAGAATCAAGTCGATCGCCACGGCCGAGGGCTTCGCCGCCGCCACATGCTCCAGCGCGCCGGCCAGGGTCTTGCGCAGGTGCTGGCGTCCGCCGGTGGCGGTGAGGCTGGCTTCGTCGATGGTGAGCAACGCGGACCGCGCCGCCGGATAGGCGGGCAGGTGAAGGTTGAACATCCAGTCGTAGGCGGCGTTGTCGATCGTCGAAGCGAGCCGGGTAAACGACAGGAGAATGCCCACGACGCAGGCCGCGGCGAGCACCAGCACAAAGCCCAAATGACGGTTCATCTGCGCTTGATCGCGGCCTCGATCGCCGCCGGAGCGCTCGGCAACCCGCCGGTCATCACCCGGCAGCCGTTCTCCGTCACCAGGACCATATCCTCAATGCGAACGCCCAGTTTTTCGTCGGGCAGATACAGGCCAGGCTCGATGGTGATGACGTGACCGGCGGCCAGCGGCAGTTCCGGATCGAAGGGGTCATGCACGTCGAGGCCGATGTGGTGGCCCAGCCCGTGGTTGAAGTACTTGCCGAGTTTGCCATGGGACTCGAAGTACTCAAACGTGAGTTGGTGCAGACTATTGGGACCCTTGCGGCCGAGCCTCATACCAGGCTTGCACGCCGCAATAGCGGCCTGCTGCGCACCCAGCACCAACTCGTAGACCTCGCGCTGCCGTGGGGAGAACTTGCCGTTCACCGGCGCCGTACGGGTGATGTCCGCGCAATAGCCGTCGAACTCCCCGGCCACATCCATCAGCAGGATCTCGCCGTCATCCATCCGGCGATCGTTCGAGTTATAGTGCAGCTTCACCGAGTTCTGCCCGGAGCCGACAATCGGCGGATAGGCGCTCCGTTGGCAGCCCATCTCCCGATAGGTCGACATCATCGTATTGGCAACGTTGTACTCGAAAACTCCAGGCTTCATCCGCGCCCACGCCGCCCGGTGCGCCGCTTCGGAGGCGGCGATCGCCTTTTCCAGCTTCTTCAATTCGGCGGGCGACTTCACCATGCGCAGTCGGGCGACCGGAATCTGAAGATCGGCAAAATCCTTGCCCTTGAGCTTCCACTTGCCGTCGATCGCGTACAGCTTCGGGTCTTTCGTCAGCGCGGCGGCCAGGTCGTCTTCGAGCTTCTCACGGGAGGCAACGCGATCCACTCCGGCCTGCGCGGCCATGCCCTCATCGTCGAAAGCCGCCAGGCGGCCGTGCCAGCGGTCGGTATCGGGGCGGCGTTTCGGAAGGTAGAGCGTCTCGCCCTCAGGCGTCAACAGCAGGGCGGCGCCGGCTTCGCGCCAGCCAGTGAGGTAGAAGAAGTTGGGGTCCTGAAAGAAGCCGTCCCGCGACAGTTCGCCCTGCTCATCCGTAAGGCCTTCTAATAGCGCGACCGCCTGGCCCAATTGCTTGCGCAGTGCCATACGACGCGCCTTGAACTCGTCGAACCCAAAGCCCGCCGGTGGCGCCCCGAAGAGCGGTGCGGCGAACGTCGCCAGGAAAGCGGCACGGGAGATTTGCATGGCAGCCACTAGTATAGGTCGCAGCTAAGCAATCAGGCTGAAGGTGTAGCCGACGATTTCATCGCCAGGCGACTCATGGTCGGCGCCTTCCTGGCCGCCAACCGAGAGATACAAACCCATAGCCGCCAAGTTCGTCCGATGGGTGAGGACCCAGGCCTCCTGGCACCGCTCGGCGCGCCCAACGTCAAACAGGCGCAGCAATAGCGCTTTCCCCAAGCCCCGGCGCAGGTGCGTCTCAGCCACGCCCACTTCGTTGATCCACAACTGGGGCGCGGCGTCGGGATGGAGATAGTGAACAGCAGAGGCAAAGCCCACCACCAGGCCATCGTCGATCGCCACAGCGATGTGATGCCGCGGATCGCGCAGGAACTCCTCGGCATACCCGGGCTGAATGGGATGGTCGAAGACGTCGTCTGCCACATTCAGCAGCACGGCCAGATCATCAGGCCCCAAAACACGAATCTCAACTGCCATCGGATCAGATTACTGAAAATGGAGCGGCTTTGCCCGTCACTTAGCCAGCGTCGCACGCGACGGAATCAGCATGGCGTTCCGCATCAGTTCAAGACCCACCTGGCCTTCCAGCGACAGCAGGCTCTCGGGATGGAATTGCACGCCCTCGATCGGCAGGTCGCGATGACGAACGCCCATGATGATGCCGTCCTCGCTCTCAGCAGTCACTTCGAGCTCGCGTGGCAGCGTACTGCGGCGAGCATGCAACGAGTGATAGCGGCCCACGCGGAAACGCTCCGGCAGCCCTTCGAACACGCCTTCGTTGTGATGGCGAATGTAGGATGGCTTACCGTGCATCGGATAGTCGAGCACGTCCAGATCGCCGCCAAAGGCTTCGACAATACCCTGCAGGCCCAGGCAGACGCCAAAGACGGGCAAGCCACGCCGGGCCGCTTCGCGCACCAGGTCGGGCACGCCGAAGTCAGCGGGGCGCGCCGGGCCGGGCGACACCAGCAGGAGGTCCGGCTTCACTTCGTCCAGCAGATGCAGCGGGAAACCCCAGCGATAGGTGACAATGCTGGCCCCGGCTTGCCGGGCATAGTTGGCGAGCGTGTGGATGAAGCAATCTTCGTTGTCGACGAGCAGCAGCTTCAGTCCACTGGCCGGGGTCTGCAACTTCGTCTTGCTCACCTTGGGAGCCTGCGGCCCCAGAGCGCGGAAGAAACCCGTGGCCTTCAGGCGCGTCTCGGCTTCCTCGGCTTCGGGCACCGAGTCATACAGCAGGGTCGCGCCGGCCGAGTAGTTCGCCATGCCGTGCTTCAAATGGGCGGTACGAATGGTGATGCCGGTGTTGATATCGCCGTTCATCGCGATCATGCCCACAGCGCCGCCATACCAGCCGCGCGCCGACTTCTCCAGATCTTCCACCGCTTGCGCGGCCCACTTCTTCGGCGCGCCAATCACGGTGACGGCCCACATGTGCGTCAGAAAGGCATCGAGCGAATCGAAGCCCGGCTCCAGGGTGCCTTCCACATGGTCCACCGTATGGAAAAGCCCCGCATAGGACTCGATCAGCCTCCGCCCAATCAACTGCACCGTACCGGGCAAACAGACGCGCGACTTGTCGTTGCGATCGACGTCCGTACACATCGTCAGTTCGCTCTCCTCTTTCGGAGAGTTCAGCAGTTCGCGAATCGCATCGGCATCCCGCATGGGGTCGCCCGTGCGGCGGGCCGTCCCGGAGATCGGGCAGGTTTCGATGCGCGTGCCTTCCACGCGCACAAACATTTCGGGCGAAGCGCCAACGAGCGCTTCGTCACCCAGCTGAATCAGGAACTCGTAGGGACTGGGGCTCAGCGTCTGGATGCGTTCAAACAGCTCGGACGGACGGCCGCCGTAGGGCGTCCGGAAGGTCTGCCGGAGCACGACCTCGTAGTAGTCGCCCACCTTCATCCGCTGGCGGACGGTCTCGACGTTGGCCATGTACTCTTCGGGAGTGTGGTCGCTCTCGATCGGCGCGGGAGGCAGTTGCAAGGGGGGAGCCACGGCTTCACCAGTCCGCTCAACACCGACGGTGGAGTTGTCGCCCAAGGCGAACTCGTAGTCGTAGCGAACGATCTGTTCCTTCTTGCGGTCCATGAACCAGATCTGGTCACAGAGGAACAGATGAAGGTCCTTCACGCCTTCGCGCGGCAGGCGGAGGTTGATGGGATCAAACTGGAAAAGCAGATCGAAGCCGAACGCGCCCACCAGCGCCAGGTGCGGATCCTTGGCGTGGCGGAACTCCTGGGTGAAAGCGCGCAGGATGGAGAAGGCCGAAGGCTGCTTGCTGCGTTCTTCTTCGGAAAAGAGTTCGGGCAATGGCTTCAGCGTCCCGGTGATCAGCCCTTCGGTGACGCGGAAATCTTCCCAATGCGGGTGCTGGGTGAGCACCGGCGTCAGCATGCGCAGAATCCGCACGCCGCGTTCGTTCAGGGCGCGAAACGTCATTTGGCGTCCGGCGGAGATCACTTCGAGAGGCGGTTTGACCGTACCGAAGTCCCAACGAGAGTAGCGCCCCGGATATTCATAGCCAGAGGAAAAATAGCAGCCGCGGAATTGATCGAGGTCGCGAAGCAGACCGCGCAGGCCCCGTCGATAGGGGACCTTCGATGTCTGCCGCGTCACCGAGATTCCGCTGGGCGTTTGATAGCGGAGATGGGACATGGGTACTCTCTTCTTTACGATAACAGCCGCGTGCTAGCGTGAAGAGAGTGCACACGCAATGAAGTGGGACGGCAGCCTCGAAAAACTCCTGGCCGGGGACAACTCGGTCACCTTGGACCGTGCCGCCCTGGAACTGGCGCGCCTCGAGTTTACGGACCTTGAACCGCAAACCTGGATCGACTTGCTGGACTTTCACGCCGAAACCATCCAGCGCCGCATGGAAGGCGACCCCAGCTCGTTTCTCCGCGAAACCCATCACTATCTCTTCGAAGAACAGGGTTTCCGCGGAAACGAGGCGAGTTATTACGATCCGCAGAACAGCTGTCTGAACGAGGTGCTCCGCCAGCACACCGGGATTCCGATCACGTTATCCGTGGTCTATCTGGAGATCGGGCGCCGTTTGGGCGCCGAAGTCTATGGAGTTCCCCTCCCCGGGCACTTCGTCACCGAATTTCGCCAAGGTGCGTTCTCGGTCTACCTCGACGTTTTCCGCGCGGGCCGCTTCATGAATCGCGAGGAGTGCGCGACGATGATCCGCGAGATGGGCGGCAGCGTCAGCGAAACCGACTTTGAACCGGCAACCCGGCAGCAGATCATCCTGCGGATGCTCAACAACCTTCGCGGCATCTACGTCCGCACGCACGCCTATACCAAGGCGACCGCCGTGGTGGACTGGATGCTGGTCGCGCGCCCCCTGGCCGCCGAGCTTTGGAAGCAGCGCGGGCAGCTCGATATCGAACGCGGGGACTTTGCCCAAGCCCGCCGCGATCTCGAGCAGTACCTACATCTGGCTCCCGAAGCTGAGGACCGGGCCGGCGTCGAACGCCGCATCGCGGCGCTCGACGTAGGACCCATCCGCCTGAATTAACAATTTTCTGAACTCAAACCACTGATTCTATTCAGGCTGCAAAACCTAAGGTCTAGAACCTTCAGATTTTCACTCAAGTTTTCCCCCCACCTTACCGATGCTCTAGTGATGGGAAATAGCACGATGGAGAGACCCATGAACAACTGGTTTAGACGCGACGTCAGCGAGATCGACAGCGAAGTACTGCTGAATCAGTTCAACAAGCTGATGAACGAGCTCCTGCGGGGCAATGTGACGCGGAATACGTTTCAGCCCTGGGAGATCGAGATCCTGCTCGACATCGAGGGATGTCAGCTCCGAGACTCGGCCAAGCGCGAAACGCTCAAGCGCTATCAGAAGGCCGTCCAGCGCGATATGGAAAAGGGCGCGGCGCGCCCGATGATGATCTCCGCCTACCTGGCGAACCAGCGCTCGCGCCGGGCTCCGGTGGCCGAACCGGTCACTGCCGCCTAGCCTCTGAGGGGCCGGCCCTCCACCACGCTCACCATCGAAGAGGTCGGGGTGATTGAAGCCAGTTCGAACCCGGACTGAGCCAGCAGCCTTTCAAACTCCGCCGCGGTCCGTTCGATTCCGCCCGGGAACGTCATCATCGTCATATCGAAGTACTTCGAGATCGAGGGGCCATTCCCCTTCGGTACAACACATTCCACCAACAGTACTCGGCCCGTCTCGGGAATCACTTTCCGGCAATGGCCCAGAATCTGGATGCACTGCTCGTCCGTCCAATCGTGGATGATGTGACGGAAGAGATAGGCATCGGCCCCGGCCGGAATGCTCTCGAAGAAACTCCCCTCAAGTACCTGACAACGTTCCGCCAAGCCGGCCGCTTGCAGATTCGCCTTCGCCCTCGCCATCACGTGGCCCAGATCGAAGAGCAGCCCGCGCATCTCCGGATACCGCTGCAGGACACCCGAGATCAGCGAGCCATTCCCTCCGCCGATATCCGCCAACACCTGCACCCCACCGAAGTCATAGGCCTCCAGCATGGCCCCCGTCTCGTAGCCGTGGAAGCAGGTCATTCCCGCATCCAGAATGGGACCAAGGTCCGGATTCTGGCCGACGTAATCGAAGACCCCCATGCCGAAGACTTTATTGAATCCCGGCTCGCCCGTGCGCAACGAGTGATCCAAGCCGTCCCAGGCCGGAAACATTCGATGGAACATCCGGGCACCGGCGCGATATGAGCCTTCGGCATCGGTGCGCAGAACGCTTGAAAGCGGAGTGTGGTCGAAGCGCCCGTCCGCCGTCTCCTGGAAAAGGCCGTGACCTGCCAGAAAGCGAAGCACCCGATGGAGCGACCGGGGATGCGCGCCGGTCTCCTTGGCTAGATCCTCGGCGGAACGGGGCGTTCCGGCTTCGAGGTGGTCCGCCACACCCAGTTCCGCCACACTACAGACTGCACGGCTCAAGGCCACGTTCAGAATCATCTGATTGAGTTGTTCGGTTTCGGCTTGTGCCATTCGATTTCCTCCCGGTCGCGTTTCCGAAACAGCGTAACATGCCCGCCGGGGATGACTAGGCTATCCTGGAATCTACAGGAGAGAGTGAAAATATGGGTTGTTCGGCAGGGTCAACAGGCGCATTTCTTCAGGAGGAGCCGAACCGTACAGGGCGACGCGTGATGTGCATCAAGTTCGGTCGCGAAATGTACGGCATGGACGAGATCCCCTTCGAGAATCATCCGCTTGGCCAACGCATCTACGACAGCGTTTCAAAGGAAGCGTGGAAGCTCTGGATGGAGCAGATGAAGATGATCATGAACGAGTACCGCCTGAATCTGGGCACCAAAGAGGCGCAGGAATTCCTGCTGCAGCAGATGGAAAACTACTTCTTCGGCGAAGGCTCCTCGTTCCCTCCCGGCTACGTTCCCCCAAAAGCCAAGAGCTGAGGCTTCTAACTTCCAGCGTGCGGGTTCACGCTGCTTCAGGCTTCCGAGCCACGCAGACATAGCCCAGGGTGAAGTTCTTTTCCTTGTCCAAGCCATCGAGCAGCGGCAGCAGTAGCGCAGGCAGCGCGAGAAACAAGGCGGCCAACGGAAAGGCCCACCCTGGGAAGAACTGCAAGCCATTTAACAGCCGGCGCGACATTAACCGGAAATAGCCGCCCACCGGATCGAGCCTTTCCACTTCGAGGCCTGCTTGGTCAAGGAGGTGCCTCAGGCCGTAGCGGGTGTAGCGGAAGAAGTCGTGCGGCGCCTGGTGGACTTCCCATTCGTGCGGCACCACCAACAGCACCCGTCCACCGGGTTCCAACACCCTTGCCAGTTCGCCGATCACCTGTTGCGGCTCGCGCACGTGCTCCAGCGTGACGATGTTGAGGGCGGCCCGAAACGCGTTTGAGCGAAAAGGCAGTGCAGTCAGGTCGGCCAACGCCTGGATCTGGGTATAGTCCCACGTGGTATCGCCAATCGCCAGGTCCACAGGTGTGTACAGGTGTCCAGCAAAATAGCGCCCATGCCGCGCCTCGCCGGCGCCGGCGTCCAACACGCGGGTGCCCGCCGGAATCGTCGCCGCAAAGTCGCGAACACTCACTTCGAGCACCGTGTCGAAATGCAGCAGATACCGGTACAGCCAGCCCGGCAGCCAGGACTGCACGCGCGCGTAGATCATCGGGGTTTCTTGCGAGCTTCCATCATGATGCTGGACCCGGCGCGGCAGGCAGCCTCCAGCAAAGTGAACGGCAGGCAGGCGACGGTGAGGCCAAAGTACGTCAGGTTCTTCGCTAGGCGTTGCGCTGGAGACTCCTTCACGCCCCGGATCAGGCGCGACATCGGGTCCAGCCCGGGGGCGATGGATGTCGCCATGCCAGCCGGATTGTCGCGCAGGTTAAAGTGCTTGGCACGGACGCTCTCGAAGCCGCAGCGGTCAAGCAACACTTCCAGGTCATCCGGGCGGAAGTCCCACAGATGCCGCGGCACGTCGAGCCCGCTCCAGTGTTCGCCGAGCAGAAGGAATTGCAGGCACGCCGCGTTCGGCACCTGAATAATGAGACGCCCTTCGGGATGAAGCAGTTCGTATGCCGATTCCAGATATGCCGCGGGATCGTACAGGTGCTCCAGAACATGAAACATGGTCACGACACCGCAACTGCCTCGCGCGAGGGGAGCCTGGGTGAGCGTGCCAACGAATGCCGGCACCTGGTTCGCCCGCCAAGCTACGCGGGCGGCATCGATCGAGAAGTCGAGGCCCAAAACCGGAAAACCCGCTCGCTGGACGAAATGGGTAAAGAGTCCCCCGCCGCAGCCGACATCCAACAATACTGGCTGCCGCCCGTTCAGCGGACCCACTTGGCGGAGAGCATTCAGCGCAAAATTGACGTGATCGCGGATGACAAACCGGCGGTAGGCTTCCGTGATCTGCGAGACTGATCCCGGCTCTGGCTCGAACCAATATTTCTCGGGGTAAAAATGACGGAGCTCTTCGGGGGAGGGCTGCGGATCGAGCCGGATCAGCCGGCAGCGGACGCACTCGACGACGTAGAAGATCTTGTCCGTCGTGTTGTAGAGCCGGTCGGAGCCGCTAAAGAGGGTCCGAACACAAGAGTCGCCGCAAGCCGGGCAGGCTGTTGCTGCGGCGCGGGCATCCGTTTTCGGGGAGGGTGGCTCCAGCTTGCAGGGGACGGCCTCGGGTGCCGGAATCGGCGCTTCGCGCACCTCCAGCTTCGCGGCCGGGGGCAATTCCGGACTCGCTATACGGCCTGCGAGCTGATCTCCTTCAGGGAGATGCGGTACCGTCGCAGGAGTTCGAGAACTTCGGCGTCGCTTCGCTTTCGAAATCGCGCTATCTCCTTTCTTTTGGACAGGATGCGTGGCAACATCCAAAGTGCCGCACAATCACCGCGCAACAGGGCCCAGCCCATGCGCAACTTGCCGCTCAAGCCCGGGTAGCGCTTCGTCTCGCCTTCGCCCCGGACGCCTGCGGCGACACCCGCTGATAAGCGTAGCAGATAGTAGAACGGATTGAGGAGCAGGAGGCGCCACGGAAAGAGCTTGGCGGCCAGCAACACACGATTGCGCTCGATCAACACCAACCGCCGAACCGACGCCAAACCAAGCGTCGTGCCGCGATGATGCCGGACCCGCGCGCCCGGCGCATAGACACAGTCCCAACCGGCAATCCTGCCGCGCAACCCCAGTTCGGCGTCGTCGGCATAGGCGAAGAAGTCTTCGTCAAAGCCGCCGATCTCGTCCAGCATCGCCTTGCGGTAGAGCGCGGCACAGCCGTCCGGCCACAGACAGTCCGTCGTTTGGTCATACTGGCCGCGATCCACTTCGCCGCTTCCCCGCCCCCGATTCTGTCCGTCGGGATAGATCAGATGGCCCACCTTGTCGATCCGGCGAGGATCTTCGTGCACCAGAATCTTGGAGGCCACCATGCCGATCTCGGAACGTTCCTCGCCCGCCCGCAGCAGTACACTCAGCCAGTCTGGATCCGCCTCGGCGTCATTGTTCAGCAGGGCGACGAATTTGCCCCGCGCGACGGCAATCCCCTGGTTGTTGGCCGCGCAGAAGCCCCGGTTCTCGCGATTGCGGATCAGGCGGAGCGGAAACCGAGTGGCAAAACTGTCGATCATTTCCACAGATCCATCGCTTGATCCGTTGTCCACGACGATCACCTCGAAGTCGACACCGTGCTGGGCAGCGAGCGACTCGAATGCGGCACGCAATAGCTCCCGCCGGTTCCAATTTACAATTACGACGGAGATCATGAGGTAAAAATCTTCACAACCCAGCTTTTTACATCCACATGTGGGGGTGGATGAATCTCAACATGGGTTATTATAACGATTAGATAGAAAGTAATAGCACTATGGCATCAATAGGCCAAAAACTACGTCAGGAACGGGAACGGTTGGGTATCCCCCTGGCCGACATCGCGCGAGAGACGCGCATCAGTGCGCGGTACCTGGAAGCGATCGAGACCGAGGACACCCGCACTCTCCCCCAGGATTTTTTTTACCGCAGCTTCGTCCGCCAGTATGCGGAATACCTGGGGATTTCCGCCGAGGAAATCACCGTCAATTTGCGCCGGGACCTCCCGGTCGTGGAAGCCACCGAACCGTCTGGATCACTGGATACCGTGGCGTCAGTCCCGGTGCCGTCGATCGTGGCCTCCGCGCCGCGTCCAGAACCGGCGCTCCCGTCCATCTCCACCGCCGCCATTTTCGAAGAGGCCCGTACCTCCAAGCGTTGGCTGGCCGTCGCCGCTCTCTTGTTGATTGGCTCTGTTTCGTACCTGGCGACTCGCCGGGCATCGATCGAAAGCCCCGTTCCCGTAGCGGCCACAGAAGCCGCACCCGCCGCAAAACCGGCCGCAATCCCGGCCAGTAACCAACCCGCGCCGGCCACCTCCACTGAAGTCGGTACCGCCGTCGTTCAAGCCACCGACCTCGGTTCTGGCCGCCTCCAAATCGTCATCAGCGCCCGCGAACAAACCTGGATCAAGCTGGTGGCGGACGGCAAAAACATCTACATGGGCCTGATCGAGCCGGGCCAATCCCAGGCCATTCAGAACGCCAGCAACGCCGAGCTTCTCACCGGCAACGCCGGTGGCATCGAAGTGAAACAGAATGGCAAGCCGCTACCCGGCCTCGGCTCCAGCGGCGAGGTGCGTACGGTGGTTTTCGATACCGAAAATTACCAGGTTCGGCAACCCGCCCCCAAGCCCAAAGCAGTCGAGCCCACCGAGGGCGTGAAACCTGCTCAAGCGACCTCCTCTACCGACTAGACTCAACCTTTCATGCAAAATACTCAGGTCCTGCTGGCCGCGCGTCCGGTGGGCTTTCCTAAGCTTTCTGACTTTCGCGTCGTCCAAACCGAACTGCCAGAACTGAAGGAGGGCGAAGCCCTCGTTGAAGTAATCTATCTCTCCGTCGATCCCTACATGCGAGGGCGCATGAGTGAGGGCAAGAGCTACGCCGCCCCGATGCAAATCGGTGACGTCATGGTGGGCGGCGTCGTCGGCCGAGTCTTGCGTTCGAACGATCCCAGCCTTTCCTACGGCGACTACGTAGAAGGTTTTCTGGGGTGGCAAAAATACGGCATCGCCCCCGCCAAGCAACTTCGCAAACTGGATCCCGCCGCGGGTCCCCTGTCAGCGGCCCTCAGCGTGATGGGCATGCCCGGTCTCACTGCGTATTTCGGCCTGCTGGATATCTGCAAGCCCAAGCGCGGAGAAACAGTGGTTGTCTCGGGTGCGGCAGGCGCCGTCGGTTCCATCGTCGGCCAGATCGCCCGGCTGAAGGGTTGCCAGGTAGTGGGAATCGCCGGAACCGATGCGAAGGTGAAGTGGCTCACCGAAGAACTGGGGTTCGACTCGGCGTTCAACTACAAAACGGCGCCGGACATCTACGCCAAGCTCAAGGACCTTTGCTCCAAAGGCATCGATTGCTACTTCGACAATGTGGGTGGAACGATCACGGACGCCGTCTTCGGCCTGCTCAATCCGAATGCCCGCATCGCCATCTGCGGCCAGATCTCGCAATACAACAATGTAAAGCCGGAGTTGGGCCCCCGCAACCTGTCGCAGATCCTGGTGAAAACAGCCACGGTGCGCGGCTTCCTGGTGATGCAATACCTCGACCAAGCACGGGAGGCCCTCATCGAGATGGGCGGCTGGCTACGAGAGGGTAAACTGAAGTACAGGGAGACTTTTGTCGACGGGCTGGCAAATGCACCCCAGGCATTTCTGGGCATTCTTCAGGGTGACAACACCGGCAAGATGCTGGTCCGCGTAGCTCCGGAACGATGAAACGTCAGATCTTTTGCCTCGCAACGATCCTGCTTTTGGCGGCTTGCACCCAGCCGGAGGTTCCGACTGCCGCACCCAAGGCCCCCGTTGTGGCTGCACCCGCGGCGCCGGTGGACCCACGTCCTGTTATTGTCGCCTTCGGCGATAGCCTCTCCGCTGGCTACGGCGCGAATTCCGGCGAGTCCTACCCCGACTACCTGCAGCTACTGCTTGACCGGCGCGGCTACCGCTACCGCGTCGTGAACCAGGGCATCAGCGGTGACACCACCATGGGCGGGCGATTCCGCACCGCCGCCGCTCTCGAACTGAAACCTGAAATCGTGATCCTGGAACTCGGCGGCAACGATGGCCTTCGGGGACTGCCGATCAAGCAGACCCGCGAAAACATGGAAACCATGGTCGCGGAGTTCACCAAAGCCGGAGCCAAGGTGCTGATCGCCGGAATCACCTTGCCCCCCAACTACGGGGGCGACTACATTCGCGACTTCGAACGAATTTTCGCCGACACCGCCACCAAGTACCGGGTGCCGCGAATTCCCTTCTTGCTCGAGACCGTAATCGCCGCCCCAGGCGCGATGCAGGCCGACGGAATCCATCCCACGGCCAAGGGCAACGAGCAGGTTGCGGCGTACGTGATGCGCTATCTCGAGCCGATGCTGCGCCGCTAGCCTCTTCTCCCGCTGTTCTCCCCTCATTCAGAATGGACGCGGGGCTAAGGTCTTGATAATATAAGAGCTTGGCCAACAATAACGACAATCAAGATCCACCCGTTCCGCCCTCATATTCGGACGGAAAGAACCTGATTCCGATCAACATCGAAGACGAGATGAAGCGCTCGTACCTTGATTACGCCATGAGTGTAATCATCGGTCGCGCGCTGCCTGACGTCCGCGATGGCCTGAAGCCGGTCCACCGCCGTATCCTCTTTGGAATGAGCGAGATGGGGTTAAATTACAACCGCCCCACCCGCAAGTGCGCCAAGATCATTGGCGAAGTGCTGGGCAAGTTCCATCCCCACGGCGATGGTTCGGTTTATGACGCCCTCGTCCGCATGGCGCAGCCCTTTTCGATGCGCTACATGCTCGTCGACGGGCAAGGCAATTTCGGCTCCGTCGACGGCGATCCGCCGGCCGCCATGCGGTACACCGAAGCGCGCCTCTCCAAGATTGCCGCTGTCCTGCTTGAAGACATCGACAAAGAAACCGTCGATTTCAAGCCCAACTACGACGATACCGAAATGGAGCCCGAGGTCCTGCCCACCCGGGTACCGAACCTCCTCATCAATGGTTCCGAAGGCATCGCCGTGGGCATGGCCACTCGCATTCCGCCGCACAACCTGCGCGAAGTCGTCGAAGCCTGTATCGCCCTTGCCGAAGACTCAACCACGCCCCTCAGCCGCCTGATGGAACTCGTTCCCGGCCCTGATTTCCCCACCGGCGGCTTCATCCTCGGCCGCAACGGCATCGCTAACGCCTACACCGGCGGCCGTGGCTCCATCAAGATGCGAGCCAAAGCCTTCACTGAAAAGATGGACAAGGGACGCGAAGCGATCATCGTCACCGAACTGCCCTTCCAGGTGAACAAAGCGCGCCTGATCGAGAACATCGCCTTCCTGGTGAACGAGAAGAAGATCGACGGCATCAGCGACATTCGCGACGAGAGCGACCGCGAAGGCATGCGCATCGTCATGGAGCTGAAGCGCGGCGAACAGCCCGACATCATCCTGAATCAGCTCTATAAGCAGACTCAGATGCAGACCAACTTTGGCGTCATCATGCTCGCCATCGTCAATGGTCAGCCGCGCGAGTTGGGACTGCGCGACGTCCTCAAGCTGTTCCTGGAGCATCGTACCGACGTCGTCCGCCGCCGCACGGATTACTTACTCCGCAAAGCCCGCGAACGCGAGCACATCTTACTCGGCTTTAAGAAAGCCCTCGATCACTTAGACGAAGTGATCCGCATCATTCGCGCCGCCAAGATTCCGCGCGAAGCCCGCGAGAACTTGATCGCCGCCTTCGACTTCAGCGAACGCCAGGCGCAAGCGATCATCGAACTGCAACTCCAGCGCCTCACCGGCATGGAGCAGATCAAGATCATCGAAGAGTTGGAAGCCATCCAGATCCAGATCAATGGATACCTCGAGATCCTCGGCTCCGAGAAGGTGCTCAACGGCGTCGTCATCAAGGAACTGCGCGAAGTCCAGAAGGACTTCGGCGACGACCGGCGCACCCAGATCGTCGAAGACGAGGGCGAAATCGCCCTCGAAGACCTCATCCAGATGGAAGACGTCGCCGTCACCATCTCGCGCGGGGGCTATCTGAAGCGCACGCCCGTCGACACCTATCGCCGCCAGACCCGCGGCGGCAAAGGCCGTATCGGTATGAGCGCCCGCGGCGAGGATGTGATCGACAAGTTGATCATCTGCTCAACGCATAGCTACTTACTCATCTTCACGAATAAGGGGCGCGTTTACTGGCTGAAGGTCTACAACATCCCGGATTTGGCCGCCGCCGGCAAGGGCAAAAACATCAACGGCCTGATTAACCTGCAGGCCGACGAAGAGCCCAAGGCTTATCTCGCGGTGAAGGAATTCACCGAAGACAAATTCATCGCCATGATCACCAAGCAGGGCGTCATCAAGCGTTGCCAACTCACCGAGTTCGACAACGTGATGCAGCGCGGCATCATCGCCTGCGCCCTCGACGACGGTGACGAACTCATCGCCGCCCGCGTCACCTCCGGTGGCCAGCAAATCTTCCTCGCGACCCATGAAGGCATGGCCATTCGCTTCAAGGAAGATGACGTCCGGGCCATGGGCCGTCCCGCCCGCGGCGTTCGCGCCATGACGCTCGACAAGGGCGACCACTTAGTCGGCGCCGCCATCGTCAGCGACGATAGCTTGATGCTCTCTATCTCTGAGAGAGGCTTCGGCAAACGTACCCCGGCCAAGGACTACCGCATGCAAACCCGCGGCGGCAAGGGCGTCATCAACATGAAGACGACCACCAAGGTGGGCAAGGTGATTGAGATTCTCGAGGTTCAGGAGAATACCGACCTGATGATCATCTCGAAGGAAGGGCAGATCATCCGCATCGAATCCGGCCAGATCCGCCAGGCGGGCCGCTCCACCCAGGGCGTCACGCTGGTCAAGATGGAAGGCGAAGACCGCGTCTCCGCCGCGTCGGTGGTTCCCGATAGCCCCGAAGGCGAAGAGCCGGGCGGCGAAGAGCCGACGGTCAGCTAACCGACACCATACGCCATGGAAAACGGGGCCTCGCATCAGCGGGCCCCGTTTCTGTTGTGCTTCGGAAAAAAGCGTTTATCGCCCGACGCGGAAAGTGCTCACTCCGCCCCAGAGCCCCACGGCCTGCAATACCCAAACCACCAAGGCGATCGCCACAACGGCGTTCAGAATCGACTTAATGCTTCCCGCCATCGGAATGTAACGGTTCACCAGGTACATCAGCACGCCAGCCACAATCAAGACGACCACAATATCTAACAAAGGCATAAATTGCCCTCCCGCCCGCGACTACTGCAATTCAAGAACCAATCTCGTTTTGCGCCTGAATCCTCAAAATCCTTACCAGCATCGGCATCGACACGGCATTTATTGCCGACCCACCTGT
>JALHNI010000046.1 GCA_022843605.1 Bryobacter sp. | reverse complement strand
ACTCCGTCTCAGTACGCGTCGTCACTGACAGTCCGGTACCGGCCCAGTTTGCCATGGAGCCGCTTCGCCGCAACTGATCGCCGTTGGACGCCATGGACCAGGCAATCAACCGCAGTTGGCCGGACCCGTCGCGCACGGTCGTCACGACATTGCCGCCCGCCGCCCCTGGCGTCCGCACCACCCGGACCTCCGAAACGGCGCCGGCGTTCTCCACCTTCACTTTGCCGCCCGCATCCAGAGTTCGTTCGCGTCATTCCAGCTCGCGAGCGTGCGCCCACCCCTCCAACAGGGTAAAAGGAAGCCAATAGCCATCGCCGACTGGAGCTTCGAACCAGTGTTAGTTTAAATCCGAGTGACGGGTGGGAAACAGGTATCCCTGCGCGAAACCCAGTGAGGTTAATGACGCCAGCAGGCAAGTGGTCGCCGCGAGTTGTTTCAAGGCCGATTTCATTTTTGTTTTTTCCTCCGCTGGAGCAGCGGCGCGGGCCATCCTGGATTCAGCAGTCTTCACCGGAGAGGGTGCGAAAGCGGGAAGAAATCGTCAGGGGCGAATTTGTTGGCTGGCGATGATCGCGACCCACGCCGCGTGGCTCGCCAAACGTGAACAGATCCCAGATCTTTGGATAATCGGGATGCGAAGCCTTGGTATCATCCACCACCTTCTGATAAATGCCGCCGGGCTTGGGATTTCGCTCAATGTTGGGAATGTAGAGTGAACTCCAGATCAGCGGTGCTTAGAAGATGATTTTCAGCGCGAACTGCATCAGCCGGGCCTGGCTTGCTGACAGGATCCGGCCGAAATTCGGTGACGCCAGATCCGCCACCGGCAAGCCAAAGTTCGGATGATTGGCGACGTTGAACACTTCGGCCCGGAATTGTAACTTGGCTCGTTCGCTGAAGCGGAAGTCCTTGAGCAAAGACGCGTCGACGTTCACTAAGCCCGGCCCGCGCGCAATGTTGCGGCCGGCGTTGCCGAAGTTACCCGCTTCCGTCGCCGCCACCAGGCGGCGGAACGGAGCGCGCGTGAGCCAAGTCTCGACGGTATGGGGACCGCTATTGGGATTGCCGACAAGGTCAGGACGGCTGGCGGCGTAACCGGAGATCGGCGGGCTGGTCGCCTGCAAGGCGACATTCGCCGTGTCATAAACGGTGAACGGCGTCGCGGTGTTCGCCGTCATCACCCCATTGATCTGCCAGCCGTGCAGCAACGTCCGCGCAATGCCGGTTTTCGTCCGGGCGAAGGGCAGTTCCCAGATGCCGCTCGCCACGAACCGGTGGCGCGCATCGAAGATGGAGGCGCCGCGTTCGGAGCGCAGGTCAAAGGGGTTCTGGGCCAGATCGTTCTCGCCGGCTAGCGCCTGCGCCGACGTGAGATTGAGATTCATGCCGGATAGGTAGTCGATCGACTTCGAGTACCAGTAAGAGACATTGAAAGCAAACCCCGCGGAGTAGCGGTGCGACAGACTGACTTGCGCCGCGTTGTAAGAAGAGTTAAGTCCGTAGTGCAACGTCGCCGCGGTAGCGAGACGACAGGCCGAACCATCGGCTGGGCAACCGGCGTTGATCCGGCGGCGGTCGGCGTTACCGGCGGTCGCGCCGGGTGCGTAGACCGAGGGGTTGCGCTCCACGGTACGCGGAAGGCGCGTGCCCTTGGTACCCACATAGCGCATCTCGAGGACATAGTCCTTGCGGAGGGAGCGTTGAATCGAGAAATTCCAGTCCTGCGCGTACGGCGGCCGCGCGCTGGGATCCATCGCGAGCATCGTCGTGGGACGGGCGAACGTATTCGGCTGCGCGATGGGCTGGTTGGCGTAGGGATTCGCGAAATTGACGTTCCCCGCCAACTGGTAAAACTGTACCCACGGCACCGCGCTCACGGCGATGGTTGCAGCGATGTTGGCGCCGTTCGAGAAGGGATCGAAGAAGATGCCGTAGCCGGAGCGGATGGACCACTCGCCGCGCCCGGTCGGATCCCAGGCGAACCCCACACGCGGCATGAATGCCTTGTAGTAGTTATGCGCGATGCCGTCCCCCACGCCGGCGTCACCGGGGAAGACGATGCCCGTGGGAGCCTCGGGACGCACCGTGGATTGCTGGCCGGGGGTGAAGCCATTCAGCCGGTTGCGGATCTCGGCGTTGGGATTGACGGCTTCCCAACGCACGCCATAGTTGAAGGTGAATTTGCGGTGTACGCGCCACTCATCCTGGGCATAGAGCGTCGCGCCCCAGTTGCGCAGACCGCGGGAAAAGTCGCCCAGGCCTTGAAAAAAGATCTGCGGCGCGCCGAGCATCAGGTTGGCGAACGCGTCGTTTGTGGGCGCCGCGGGCGTGAAGATCAGGAGCCCGTTGGGCACCGTAGCCTGGAAGACGTTGATCTGGTTACGGCGGAATCCGCCGCCGAATTTGAAGGAGTGGGCGCCGCGGAACCAGGACAGGCTGTCCGCCGCTTCGTAAGTATTCTGCACGGAGGTGCGAGGACCGCTTTGCGCTCCACCGATGGGCGAATAACCGCTGACATTGAAGAACGGCGGCCCTTGACCGAGTTCGGAAGCCGAGTCGTAATTGAAACCCAGTTCGCGCGGCGAAGTGCGGTTCAGTCGCGAGTCAAACAGAAAGTCAAAACGGAAGAACGACACGCGCGCCGTGTTAGTCATCGCTGGAGAGAAGACATGCGTATTGGTGAGCACGGCTGAGTTCGCAGTAAGTTCATCGCGCGTGGGGAAGCCGGGCACCGGGGCGCCTCGGACAGAGATGGGGTTGAGGTTATTGCCCTTCGAGAAGCTGTAGCGGGCGAAGAACTGGTCATGCTCGGACTGGTTGAAGTCCACACGGCCGCCAGCCTGATTGCTCTGGTTGTGCGTCACGACGGTTTCCGAATGGACCGAGGGTGAGATGTTGCCATCGGGGTAGTACTGGATGATCCGCAAAGCGAGCGGGTTAATAGCGGTTGCGGGCAGCCGCCCCCCCGGATAAACCACACCAGTTTGATTGTTACGCAACGGATTCAGAAGCCCGGAGAAGTCGCCTGCTTTCTGAGCCACGGTGGGGACTGAGGACGTTTGTGTGAAGCCTTGGCGATTGCGGAAACCTTCGTAGTAGCCGAAGAAGAACAGCCGATCCTTCACCACGGGTCCGCCCACCGTGCCGCCGAACTGATTCTGCTTGAGCGGCTCTACCGACTTCGAAAAGAAGTTACGGGCATCGACTTTGTCGTTGCGGAAAAACTCATACAGCGTGCCATGCACGCCGTTGCCGCCACCCTTGGTGACCACGCTGGTGGTGGAACCGCTGAAGCCACCGTACTCGGGCGGCGCGGTGTGGGTAAGGATACGGAACTCGGCAATCGAATCCACTGGCGTCTTGAGGGCGAATCCACCGTCAACGCGGTTAACGTTTTCCGAACCATCGAGCAGGTAGTTGTTGGACTCGGGCCGCTGCCCGTTCACCGAATACGCCTGGCCTTCTCGGAGCGTCCCGCCGATCCTCGCAACCCCCGCCGGCAAGGGGGCGACGCCGGTCTGCAACAAGCCAAGTTGAGCAAAGTTCCGGCCGTTCAAGGGCAGGTCCAGAACTTCGCGGCCACTGACGGTCTTGCCGAGCGTGTTGGTGGAGGCATCCACCTGTGCCGCGTCGCCCGTCACCGTCACCGATTCCTTCACACTCGCGAGTTCGAGATGTACATCCAGGCGCGAAGTCTGGCTCACCAGAATGCTGATCGGCTCTTGTGCAAATCGCGAGAAGTTTATCGCTTCGACCGTCAGCGAATACTGCCCGACAGCGAGGGGCGCGAGCCGATAGTACCCGTTGTCACTAGCCTTGCTCGAAATCGTATAGCCGGTTTGCAAATTCTTTGCCACGACCTTCGCGCCGCTGACCGGATTGCCATTGCTGGCCTCGATCTGTCCCTCGAGCGCACCGGTCGGATCCTGGGCAAAAAGCGTGGCCACGAACAGGGCGGTACAAAACAAGGTACGAGACATTAGTTCTTCATGGTAGGAAGGGCGACCCAGGCCGGGCAATAACGCAAAGATACTAGCCAACGCAAGAATTGGCGTGATGGAGAGCGCCGGGGAACGAGCCAGATTCGACGCGCGCTACTGGGGATAAATCAACGAGGCTTCATCGCCCACACAAAGATAAATGCAGACTTCATGCAGGTCTCGTGCCATAGCGGCCAGAAACCCTTTAAGCAGCACGATCTTCGTTGCGTCGGCGAAAGCAACACTAAATTCCCGATGCTCGCCGTACTCATCGGCGCGGTGTTCCATTCGCCAGTATCCGAAAATATTGCCGGCCTGCGCCGTGTATCCGCCGAAATTGTCCATGAGAAAACCGTGGAGGCGGTTCTCGTGAGAGACGCCGTCCTCCGCATGCTGCTTGAGTTTCAGCGACGGTAGAAGAAAGAAGGCTGTGGAGCCAAGGTGCTGCTCCCGGAAAGGCGTGCTGATTGGTTCTTGCATCGGCTGGTCAGTCTACGCTTTCCGCTCATGATATGAGGTACTTTCGCACCGCCTCCATGATATCGACAACCTGTGCGCTGGTGGGCCGCAAGAGCCGTGAAGATCATCCTAGACGACTCGGGGTTGGCGCCGATTGCCAGCATTAACGACGGAATTCGGTTTCAATACCACCTTGACGCAGTCATCTTCCTTATCGCGAAACATTTTGTAGGCAGCCGGAGCGTCCTCCAAACTTAGGGTGTGGGTGATGACAAACGACGGATCAATCCGGCCGTCTTCAATCATCGCCAGGAGCGGTCTTGTGTAGTGCTGAACATGAGTTTGCCCTGCCCTGATGGTCAGTCCCTTGTTCATTGCCGCGCCGAGGGGATACTTGTCGACGAAGCCCACGTAGACGCCGGGTATGGAGATCGTTCCACTCTTGCGACAGCACATAATGGCTTCCCGAATGACGTGGGCTCGGTCCGTGGCGAGACCGATGGCGGCTTTGCCGGCATCCAGTACGGCATCGAAGCTTCCGGTGGAATGGGCCTCACAACCGACGGCGTCGATGCAACGGTCCGGGCCGCGCCCGCCGGTCATCTCCATCAGGCGGTCATAAACCTGATCCTCGGCGGCATTGACGATCTCGGCCCGCCCGTAGGTTTGTGCCATCAGAAGGCGCGCGGGAACCCGGTCGATTGCGATCACCCGGGCCGCCCCAAGGAGCCATGCGCTCTGAATCGCGAACTGACCCACGGGTCCCGCGCCCCACACCGCAACCGTATCGCCCGGCTCGATACCGCAGTTTTCGGCCGCCATGTAGCCAGTTGGGAAGATGTCCGAGAGAAACAGAGCCTGTTCATCCGGAATGCCCTCTGGCACTTTGAGGGGACCAACGTCGGCGTACGGCACACGGAGAAGCTGCGCCTGGCCGCCAGGAAAGCCGCCCAGCATGTGAGAGAAACCGAGCAGCCCGGCTGGAGACTGGCCCATGACCTTTGCGGCCATCGCGGCGTTCGGGTTCGACGTGTCGCAAGAGCTGTAGAGCTCCTTGCGACAGAAGAAACAGTTGCCGCAGGCGAGCACGAATGGAACGACCACCCGATCGCCCTTTTTTAGGTTCTTGACACCAGAGCCCACTTCGACCACCACGCCCATGGGCTCATGGCCGAGGATATCGCCCGCTTCCATAGTCGGCTGATAGCCATCGTAAAGGTGGAGATCCGACCCGCAAATTGCGGTAGAAGTAACCTCAATAATGACGTCGCCGGATTCTTCAATCGTCGGGTCCGGTACCGAATCGACACGCACGTCTTCTTTCCCATGCCAGACAAGAGCTCGCATAAAACTACTCCTTCAAGGAGCAGATTGGTTCCGGTCCTCTTATGAGAGAGCCTTGGCTGACGGAACCGTTTCAACATTGAGGGTCTCAGGCCGCATTTTTCCGCACTGAGGTGACTTGTCCCCCAGCCTACAGCGGGCCAACTTCCGAGTCCCTCTGATTCCCAAGCCTTCCCCTAGTGTGTCGTCAACGCCACCGCCAAGGCCAGCAGGGACTTCACGCCGGGCACGATGGTGGAAGCTTCCGCAGTCTCTTCCAAGCGGTGGGCCATGTGGGAGATGGCGGCGCCGATCGAGACTCCCGGAATTCCCATACTCACCGCAATGTTCGCGTCTGTGGATCCGGCATCGGCAGGCACGATCGCCGGCGTACCCGGCTTACGGTAGTGGTTGAGGGCCGCCAGGGAGGTTTGGACCACAGGGTGGTTCGGGCGCTCGGGTTGCGGTTTGGCCCTTGAATAGTCGATTGCCATCCGCCGTTCCATACGGAAGCCGACCCCTTCCTGCTCGCCGATGCGCTTAGCCGTGGAGACCACAGCGTTTCGAGCGTGTCCTGCAACTTGCTGTCGAGCGACCGCAGGTCCACGGTAAACCAAGCCTCGCGCGGGACGGCGTTGATCACCGGGAGTTTGAAGACGCCAAGCCCCTTGTTGTATTCCGGAAGCTTGATTTCGTAGAGCGCGGTGACCGCTTTGGCCACCGCCCGGGAGGGGGTGGGCGTATTCGCGGCTCTCGAGCGTATGCGCACCCGGCGAAGTGTAAAAGAACTTGAATTGGTTGATGCGCAGCGCTCCGT
Organism: Bryobacter sp.; assembly: GCA_022843605.1. GTDB lineage: Bacteria > Acidobacteriota > Terriglobia > Bryobacterales > Bryobacteraceae > JALHNI01. The sequence continues at coordinate 33,998 of JALHNI010000046.1, read as the reverse complement.
ACCAGACCTCACTGGCGGACCCGTCCACCGCGATAAACATATCGGGCTTCACGGCGGCGTTCTCCAGCCAGAACTTGGCGCCCAGCAAGCCGATCTCTTCCTGCACCGATGCGAGAAAGACAAGGTCTCCTTTGGTCTGAATGTTGGCTCGGTTCAAGGCGCGAAACATCTCGAGCGTCGCGACCAGGTTGCCGGTGTCGTCGCCCACGCCCGGTGCGCGCAGGATGTCGCCCTCGCGCTTCACTGTCACGTCTGTGCCTTCGGGGAAAACGGTGTCCATATGGGCCGCAAACACCACCGTGGGCCCGCCGCCCGTGCCCTTTCGCGTACCGCTCACATTGACCCATGCTGTCGGTGCGGATGCCGGAGAGCCCCAGCTTTTCCATCAATGGACTGCAATGCCTTCTGCATCGATGGCTGCTTCAGCATGGCGGATTCGAACCAGTTCTGGCCCAGTAGCGGGCAGACCGCCAACAGCAGGAGGCACGGAATTCTTAGGCGCATCTCGTGATGATAGGGCAGGTAAGGTCAGGGCAGCCAGGTAAGTTCGTTTGAATCGAAGAGGCCGACCGCAATGCGGCCGCCAACGGGAAGCAGCGTGCGGGGACCCTTCCCGGGAAAGGCAATCGCGCGCGGCGGGCCAAAGGCTTCGCCGAAGCCCGCACGGCCGGTGCCGGACCAGACGATCACCTTGTGCGAAACATGGCCCGCGGCCAGGAGGTCCAGCTTGCCATCGCCGTCCAGGTCATGGACCAGGACATCGCGGATCTCGTCGGCCGTTGTCTCGCCCTTCTTCGGAGTGCCCGTCCGATGGGCGCCCGAGAAGCGAAAGCGACCCTTCTCATTGCGGAAGACCGCCACGTTATCGGACGGTCCGCGGTTGCCGACCACGAGATCGGGGAAGCCGTCGCCATCGAGGTCGGCGGCCTTCAGGTGATAGGGGATATGGCCTTGCGCGTGGAAGGTCTGATCGCGGCTAAACGCGCCTTTCGCATCCCCGCGCCAGACCTCGACCAGATTCGAGGAATAGATCGTGAACGCCAGATCTGGATAGCCATCGCGGTTGAAGTCAGCGACCGCGACATCACGAGGACCGGGCGGCAAGGGATACAGCTTCGGCACAAAGCGGCGTTGGCCCTCATTGCGCAGCACAACGAAGAAATCGCTCGACCAGGCGACGGCCACGAGGTGCGGCAACCTGGCGGGGCCCGCGTCGATCGCAGCAATCGACGTCAGGCCAGGCGTGGGATAGATAGGAGCGCCACCCGCCGTAAGTTGCTTATCGTAGGCGTGCGGGCCGGGAATGCTCATCGATTGGGCATTGGCCAGGAAGGGCTCCTGCGATTGGCCCCACAGCAGCGACAGATGGCGGCCGTCGTTGGCCTGAAAGTTGACGACGGCCAGGTCGAGGAGGCCGTCGCCATCAAGGTCTCGAATCAGCGCGGTGTAGGGTCCGAAGCCCACGGTAAAGTCGCGTCTCTTGGCCAGGTCCGCTGATCCGTTCGTGAAGTAAACGGTAACCGTGTCGTTGGCGGGGCGCTTTTCGCTGGGGAGCAGTAGCTCGCCCCGGCAAACGACGACAATGTCCGGGAAGCCGTCGCGGTTCAAGTCGCCGCTAGCCAGGTGATAGGGTCCGGGAGCGGTGGGGTAAAGTGACGCGGCGGCGAAAATGAGAAGCGGGAGCATCGGGGGCCTTTCTTAAAACTGGATGCGCAGTCCGAATTGGATTTGGCGGGCGGCGCGCGAACTGAGGATGCGGCCAAAGTTGGGGTTGCCGAGCAGATTGTTCGGCGAGCCCAGATTGACGGTGTTGGTGAGATTGAAGAATTCGGCGCGAAACTGCACGAACCGCCCTTCGCCGAAGCCCACCTTCTTGGCGATCGTCGCATCCAGGTTGAAGAAGCCGGGCGCAGTCACCGTGTTGCGGCCGCTATTGCCGAGTTGGAAGTCGACGGGGTTGGTGTAGGCGGCGGTATCGAACCAGCGGTCAACGGTGCGCTGATCGCCGGACAGGTTGCCGTCCGCTACCCGGTTGGGGCGGTTCTGATTGTTGAAGCTGAAGGTCCGGGTCGTCTGGGTGCGAATGTCCACGGGCAAGCCGGTCTGCCAGGAGGTGATGGCCGAGACATCCCAGCCGCCGAAAAGGTAGTGGTTCAACTTGCCGCCCGACAGCCAGCGTTGACCTTGGCCAAAAGGAAGCTCGTAGAGGCTGGAGACCACGAAACGGTGACGGGTGTCGAAGCCCGACCTGCCGTACTCGCGCGAGATATCGAAGCTATCGATGGGCGCAGTGGAAATGCCGAGGTTGCCGACCGCGAAGTCACCCGGCGCGTTGTCGTGGGATTTGGCCCAGGTGTAGGAGCCAAGGACGGCTAGACCGGAACTGAAGCGCTTCTCCGCACGCAGCGTGGCCGCGTGATAGCGGCTCTTGGCGCCGCTGCCCCAGCCCCAGATGTTGCCGAAGACCGGCACAGGACGGGCCCCCTGACCTTTGCCGTAGTCGGCCTTGTCCCGAATCTGGTTCTCCAGAAGGAACAACGTCAAGTTGCGGCCGAAAGAAGCCGCGTACCCGGCTTCGACGACGAAGTTGGAAGTGAGTTGACGCTGCACGTTGAAGTTCCATTGAAGCGTGAGTTGGTTGCGGTTGTCATCTTCGAAAAGATGGCGCGGGCTGAGCCCTTCAATCCGGCCGGAACCCTGCTGGAAAGAGGGGACGCCCGTTTGCAACCGGGCCACAGGCGTAACTGAGTTGGGAGCGATGAAGAAGGTCTCGATGAAGTTCGGCGGGTTGAAGCCGAGGCGGACAAAAGTGCCCCCGCCGGTGAGCGAGCGGTAAGCGCCGAAGCCGGTGCGGACGACGGTGCGCGGATCAAGCTGATAGGCGAGGCCAAACCGTGGAGAGAAGTCAAGCCAATTGGTGCGCGTCAGGCCGCGCGAGTCGCCGGGCTGGAAGAGGCGCGTGCGTTCAGCGGCCGGAATCGGTAGCTGGTTGATCTCACTCTGAACAAACGAAGGAATCTGGCCATCGCGCGTAGCAAGACGGAACTCGCCAAGAGGATTGGCAATGTTCGGGTTCGCCTGGCGGTCATATTTGTCGACCACCGGGGTAAAGAGTTCGTAGCGCAAGCCCAGATTGAGCGTGAGTTTGCGGCTCAACCGCCACTCGTCCTGCAAGAATGCGCCGAAGAGGCTCTGGCGATTGTAAAGGGGGCTGAATTGGACGTTGAGTTGGATGGATTGCGGGTAGCCGAGCAACAGATCGGCGATGACGTCCCCGGTGTTGGCCTGCGAGGGCTGGCTCGAGAAGATGGAACCGAACCGGAGTTGGCCAAAGGGAACGAAAGATCCGAAGACGTTGGCCTGGAGGTAGCGAAGGTCGAGGCCGGATTTGAGCGTATGCTTGCCCGCGTACCAGGTGACAGTATCGGCGATCTGATAAGTGGTTTCGGCGGAGACAACGAAGTTACTGCCGGAGCCGAACTCGGAGTAACCGGTTTGAATGGAAGGAAACGAAGAGACGGCCTGGCTCGGATTGGTGCCCCGCAAACCGATGGCGCCCGCCGGATCGGTGCCGAAGTTCTGGGGCTTCTGGTCAACGACGAAGCGGTTGAAGCCAATGCGGGCGTCGTTAATCAGTCGCGGGTTAAAAGTGAAGGTGTGGCTGGCGAGGGCGTTGTGACCGATGTTGATGGGGTTGGCGGCTCCCGAGTAATTCGGGGAGAAACCGTCGTTCGCGGCGGTGAAAGTATCGTAAGTCGTATAGCGAAGAGCGACCAGTTGACGGTCCGTCGGGCGAAGGTCGCCGCGAAGGTTCCATTGGTTTTCGTCGAAGTTCCGCGGCACCTGCACGCGATGGGCAGTGGTGCCAACGTTCGCGGCAGGCCAGGCTTCCGTGGCGATACGGCGGCCCACCGGATCGATGGCCGAAGCCGGGATGCGGTTGTTGGCGAAAGGATCGCGGATGAACTGGCCGGGGCTGTTGGGATTGGGGCGCGTCGTGGCTGGATCGAAGACCAGCCGGTTCGCCGGGAAGATGCCTTGCCGGAGATCAGCGGCGGGCACACTCAGGTTGGCGACACTGGATTCCCGCTGTTTCAGCTTCTCAAAATTGCCGAAGAAGAACGCCCGATTCTTCAGCACCGGACCGCCCAGCGAAGCGCCGTACTGATTGCGCAGAAAGAACGGGCTAGGCTGCGAAGAGAAAGCATTGCGCGCATTTAAATGATTGTTCCGGTGAAATTCGAATAGGCTGCCGTGAAACTGATTGCCGCCGGACTTAGTCGTCACCGTGATGACGCCGCCCATGTTACGCCCATACTCCGCGCTGGGCGAGTTAGTAATTACGCGAAACTCCTGAATGCTATCGACCGAGGGACGCACCGCATCGCGATTGAAGAACACCGTGTTGTTGTCGATCCCATCCACCATGAGGTTGTTCGAATTGAAGCGGCTGCCGCCCAGCACAAAGCCGGTGCCCTGACGAGTGCCCGTGGTGAAAGGGATCGCGTTGGGCGCCAGGGGAGCCAGCTCAAGGTAGCTGCGGCCGTTCAGCGGAAGGCTGATCACACGGCGGTTGTCGATCGTCTGCCCCACTTCCTGGGTAGAAGTATCTAGCAAGGAAGCATCGCCCGACACGGTGACGCTCTCATTCGCGTTGCCCACGGCGAGCACCACATCGGCCCGAACGCTGCGCGCCGCCAACGCCACAATGCCGGACTGACTAAACGGCCGAAAGCCGCTCTGTTCCACCTCCAGCCGGTAAGTGCCGGGAATCAAGTTGGAAAATGCATAGTAGCCGTCATCTGCCGTCAACGTGCGGCTCGTGAACCCGCGGGCATCCGAGGTCAGGGTAACGCGCGCAGAGGCGATAGCCGCGCCACTCGGATCCGTAACCGCGCCCAGTACTTGCGACGGGGCCACTTGTCCGGCGGCGGCCGCCGCAAATAGCAGGAGTGTGGACACAATTCGGGCGTAAGAGTTGAAAGTCATTTCAGTTTCTCCGGGAAATCGAATTAGGAAAGCGATGGATGCCGACGCGCCGGCGGTCCGGCGGGCGGGACTGCAATCGGGCAACGGGATCGGGCTTCGGGTTCGGTCGGCAAGCCGGAAAGAGCCCGCGACATCTCTTCGGCGACCGCCAGCATGAGTTGCGCCTGACGTTCGCAAACGGCGGGGGTGGCCCGGAACTCAGGCGTGCTGATGCCAATCGACCCCAGCACCGCGCCGTCAGTTCCGGCGAAGACCGGCGCACCGAGGCAAATCGCGCCCTCCACCGTCTCGCCTACATTGATGGCATAACCTCGGCTCCGGCACAGCTCAAGGCGCTCAGCCAGCACATGCCAGTCCGTATTGGTGCGCGCCGTAATCGGCTTCAGGCCGGAAGCTCGAAGGTGCTGCTCCAGTTGGAGTGGATCGAGATGCGCCGCAACCACCAAACCTTGCGCGGAGGCGTGCAAGTGGCACTGCTCGCCAAGATCGACGACGACGCGCACAGCATGGGCGCTCTCGACGGCATCGACAAGGAGGACCGCACCGGCGCGGTAAATGCCAAAGTAGACGCTCTCACCGGATTCCTGCTGCAACTGCCGCAGAAGGGCGTGACAGATCTCCACAGGCCGGTTGCGCCGTGCGACGCGTCGCGAAAGCTCAATGGCCTGAAGTCCAAGCGCGAACTGCGAGTTGGCGTGGCGGATGACGTAGCCCAGACCAATCCACGAAAGCAGTAGGCGATGAGCCGAGGTTTTGGGGAGGCCCGTCAGTTCAGCAACCCGGGCCAAGGTGAGGCCAGAGGGATGGTCGGCAAGCAGTTCCAGAATGGCCACGGCCTTTTCCAGAACTTCAGTACGAGCGGGATGAGCAATGCGCTGTTCCATAGAGTGGAATCGATTCCACTTGATGGTAGGCGCGCGGGTTTACAGACGGATGAACGAGAGATCAATATTGCACTAGGCCGGATTGATCGAGGAGTTCGCCCCAGGATCGTTGGTAACTTGAACCAGAGAGCCTCATGTCCGACACTCCTGATCGCCGCCTGCTGGACGCCCTTCTCAACTCCTGGGACCGCAGCAACGCCATTCTGCTCAACCTCCTCCACGCCCTCCCCCAGGGCGGCCTGCAAGCGCGGGCGATGGAAGGGAGCCCGTCCGTCTCGGAGATGTTCACCCATCTGCATCATGAGCGCATGGTGTCAGTGCTCGAAGAAGCGCCCGAGTTCGCCGGTGCCGTGCCGGCCCAGGAGTGGGCCTCGGAACCTGACCCGCAACGCATCGTCGCCATGCTCACCGAAAGCGCACAGCGCGTGCGCGATGCGGTGGAGAACCGCATCATGTCTCACCGGTCGTTAGAGCTGAACTACGACCATCCCCTGCTGCTGCTCCAGCTACTCATCTTCCATGACGCCTACCATCACGGCCAGATCAAGCTGGCGCTTAAGTCCGCCGGCTGCCCGTTGACGGACGATCACGCCGGCCCGCTCACCTGGGATGTCTGGCGAAGCAGGGGCGGAGCCAGTGGCTAGAAGCCGTACAGCGTCGCAGCCGTGTCGCTAACTTGGCGGCGAACGACTCGCGCCTCCGGATAGGCGGCCCGAATCCGGGCCAGCGGCGCGGCAACGCCCAGCGGATCGGCCGCGTCCACCAACGTCAAACGCCGTTGGCCCAGCACCTTCGCGAGATCGGGCAAGTCGTAGTGGCGCAGTACGCCCGGAATCACCTGCTCGAAGACGTTGCGATTGATGCGATGCTCGGCCACCGACAGGTAGCTTTCGAGTGCTCGTTCGAGCGTGATTCGCTGGAGCCGATTGTCGATCGCCGCCGCGTGAAGCATGGCCGGGCCGCCTGCATCTCGCCCCGCGCCATAAATCCGCGCCGCGTCCACCTCCGGCCGCGACACCAGCAGATCGATTGCCCGAGTGATGTCTCGCGCCCGTCCGCCCATCAGCGTTGAACCGCTCAGCAGCGCCGTCATTCCACTCTCGTAGTCGCCGAAGTAACGGGGCCAATCCGATCTGCCCTCGGCACTCGCCGCGCGCGTCTCGCCCAGTCCGCGCAGGTCAATCGAAAGGACGATCAAGCCCTGCCCGGCGAGCGTGGCCGCGTCGCCATCGCCCGCCGCTTTGCCCCGGCCGTCCGCATAAACGACGGCCGCATGTTTTCCAGCCGGGCCCTCCGGCAAGTACAGCGCGGCGGGAATCTCAATGCCCGCTTCGCTCTCGTAAACCAGCTTCTCCACACGATAGCCTTTGCGGCGCAATTCGCCCAGCGGCTTCACCTTCGGCGCGCCTGTGGCCGCCTCATAGCCAATCAAGCGGCGGACAAACTCCGGCGTTGGCGTGTTGCGGCGGAAGGAGCGCGCCCTGGCCAGATTCAGCGAATGCACGGTCTCACCCCCCAGCGAGGTCTGCACCTGCCCGGTGGGCGTGGCGTTGAGTTCCTCTTCGAGCCGCGGGGTCACGGGAACGTCCGCCGTCTCCTCCGTCACGCCCTTCAGCCAACGGTCGAACCAGCGGTAAGCCGCCACGCGGCGTAAATGATTGTAGCCGTGGCCGTCGTCCGCCTCGGTCATCGCGATCTTCTCCGCCTGGCCCAGCAGGTCGTAGCTTCGGCGAGCCTCGGCAAAGCTGTCCCGCGCACCGGTAATCGAAAAGAAGTCGCGCACGGCCGACAGCACCAGGTAAGGCTTCGGCGCGAAGGCGTGGATGAAGTCTGCATGGTCGAGCCCGTCGGCCAGAAACGGCGGGATGCACTGCTCAGCATCCTGCGGTCCGATCGTCTGCAGCAACCGCCGCCAGGAGGTGATGTAGCAGGAAGGCGCCGCCACCTGAATCCGGTCATCGAGCGCCGAGAGGTAGGCCGTGTGCGTTCCTCCGCCGGAGTTGCCGGTGCAGCCGATCCGCTTGGGGTCCACTTCAGGACGCGACACCAGATAGTCGAGAGCGCGGATCCCGTCCCAAATCGTGTAGCGGGCCAGCGGATCGCCGCTCAGCAGCGTCTGCGTGCCGAGGATCGTATGCTCCGTGGTCCCGCTAACCACTTTGGAAGCGCCGAAGTCTTCATCGTAGAGTTGCACGCGCTCGCCTTGCCCCAGCGTGTCCCACGCCAGACAGACGTAGCCCTTGCGCACCATCGTCACCAGGACCTGCTGCCAAGCCTCATGCGCCTTCGCGCCGGCCTCATGGCCCAGCGGAAACAGGATCGCCGGGAAGGGCCCCGTACCGCGCGTGGGGACATAGAGGTTGGCCGTGACGAAGAAGCGCGGCTGGCTCTCAAAGACGATCTTCTCGATCCGGTAGCCGTCGGCGACGATGGTTCCCATCACGCGGGCATTCAGCGGCGTCCTTTCGGGGAAGCCTCCCAGCGCGCGGAGCAGGCGCTCACGCACCTCCGCCTTGCGGGTCCCCGCCTCCCGAGCCGTCCAGGAAGCTACCCGGGCCTCGCGCGCATCCAGCAGCGCCAGGGCGCGCTTCTGTTCCCGATTGCGCAGTTGGTTGCGCAACCCACCGTAGTCAGTGTGGTCGCGCAGGAACTGCAGTTCGCCCTGGGCCATCGCCACACCCACGAGAGAGAAAAGGAGGATAAAGAGTTTCATAGATGTTGCTGGTTACGCGGTTCAGTATAGCCGCCGGGAAGGGGCTTCCGCGCCCGTCTGGTAAAATCGCAGCGCCGGGTCGGGCACCTATGAGAATGCTTGTGATCGTCGTGGTGGGCGCCATCGCTTGGCTGGCGGTGGCCCAACGCTCCGGCGGGGCCCCGTCCGCCGAAGCGACAGCCTATGCCGGCTCGGCGCGATGCGCCGAATGCCACCCCGTCCAAGCTTCGTCCCAGGGCCAAACCGGGCACGCCCGTTCCCTGCACCGGGCCGCGCAGCACCCTCTCGCTAACGCCTTCGCCCGCGACACCGAGTACCGGCGCGATCCCGGCTTCCGCTTCCGCTTCCGCCGTGCGGGCGACCAACTCCGCATCACCGGGTACGACGCGAAGAACGAGATGGACATTCCGGTGGAGTGGGCTTTCGGCGCGGGTGATCAGGCCGTCACGCTCGTCACGCGCATCGATCAGGATTGGTACCTCGAACACTACCTCACCTACTATCGTGCCTTGGACCGCATGGCCCCCACTGCGGGCCACGGTCCGCTCCGCCCCAAAACGCTGCCCGAGGCGATGGGCGTGCCGTACAAGACCTCACACCCGCAAACCGGCATCCTCGGGTGCTTCGAGTGCCACTCCACCGGACCCGTGGCTCTCGATCCAGAATCCGGTCTGCAACCCCTCGAACCGGGAGTCCAGTGCGAAAGCTGCCACGGGCCGGGCCGCGACCACGCCGCCGCGGCCGGTCGAGGACAACTCGCCGAAGCCCGCCAGCGAATCAACAATCCCCAGCGGCTTTCGGCCACCGCGCTCAACGGATTCTGCGGACGCTGCCACCGTCCTCCCGGCGCAAAAGGCGACACCATCGACTGGAACTACTCCTGGAACGTCCGCCACCAGCCGGTCTACCTCAGCCAGAGCAAGTGCTTTACCCAAAGCGAGGGCCAACTCTCCTGCTTCACCTGCCATCAGCCGCATCAGCCGCTCCAGAAAGCTGCCCCAGCCTACAACGAGCGCTGCCGCGCCTGCCATCAGCCTGGTGGCCAGACACCCGCTCCCAGTTGCCAAACATCCGCCCGCTCTAATTGCATCAACTGCCACATGCCGCGAGTCTCGCCGCAACCCGCCCTCCGGTTCACCAACCACTGGATCGGCGTGTACGGGGAGGGCTCTCAACTGAAGCCGCGACAAACCCGATAATTTACTGCGAGTGAATGATTGGCAACCCAATTTCAATTGACGTGAATCCAGGCCCATGATGTAATTGCCGCTCCGTTGGTGGGGCCGGATTCCAAGTCTCCGCTCGGGCGCAGCTTCAATCGTGTCGCCCGATTTACTTCTGGGGGTTAGAATGTCTGAACGATCTCACCGTCTTTGGTTGTTGGTGCGCGCCTTTTCCCGGTTCTCCAAAACGTTTCTCACGCTGATGGCGATCGCGGTCCTCTTCCGAGACCCCGCTCAGGCCCAGCAATTGACCGGAACGATCACCGGCACGGTGACAGACGCTTCAGGCTCGGCGGTGCCCGGCGCCCAAGTGAATTTGCTGGAAGTGAATACGGGGCAGGCTCGCACCATGCAGGCTAATGATCTCGGAAATTTCCGCTTTCTGTTGCTGCCGACCGGCATGTACCGCGTCGATGTAACCCAACAGGGCTTTAAGGCCGTCCGCCGTGATGGCATCATCATCGAAGCTGACCGCTCGCTCGCCGTCCCGATCGTTCTGGAAGTCGGTTCGGTCGTGGAAGTCGTCGAAGTGGAAGCCGGAACGCCGCTCCTTGAGCCAAATACTTCCTCGCTCGGAACCGTCATGGACAAGCAAAAGGTCGACGACCTCCCCTTGAATGGCCGGAACCCGATGGGCTTGGCAAATTTGGTTCCAACGGTCCGTGGCATCGGCTTCTTCGGCGGTCAGGTGCTATCGAGTTGGCGCATGGCCGCCGTCTCCATCGGCGGCGGATCGCCCCTCCACAATGACTTCCTGGTCGACGGCATCGCCGCGACCAAAGTGGGCAGCGCCGGCGCTCAGGTCTATCCGACCGTGGAATCGACTCAGGAATTCAAGATTCTCACCAACGCCATGTCGGCCGAGTTCGGCCGCACCGGTGGCGGCATCGTCAGCGTCGTCACCAAGTCTGGCACCAATGCCTTCCACGGCAACCTCTTCGAATACCTGCGCAACGACAACCTGAACGCCAACGAGTTCTTCAGCAACAAAGCCGGCCGGGCGCGGCCATCTCTGGCTTGGAACCAGTTCGGGGGGTCGATTGGCGGTCCCATCAAGCGCAACAAGATTTTCTTCTTCACGAACTACGAAGGCTTCCGCGAGCGCCGCGTCACCCAGGCCATTCAAACTACAGCTACCCGGCTTGAGCGCGGCGGTGACTTCTCTGACACGCGAAACCAGGCTGGCGCCCTCATCGTCATCTACGATCCCGCCAGCACCGTCGCGTCTCCGGGCTCGCCAGGCGGCTTCGTTCGGACGCCCTTTGCCGGCAACCGCCTGCCCGCCAACCGCATCAGTCCCATTTCCACCAGGGCCCTGAGCTTCTACCCGGAACCCAATGTGCCAGGGCTCCCTTTCACGCGCGCGCAAAACCTCTTCTTGCAAGGCGCAGGGCCGATCGATCGCAATACGATCACCGGCAAGGTCGACTACAACATCTCTGCTTCCCGCCGCCTCTCCGGACGCTATACCTGGGACAATCTCGACTGGCAGTTTCCACTAATGTACAAGACCGCCGCGGAGCCAGATGGCCGGACGGTGCTCATCCCGCGGAATAGCGTGTCTTTGAACTACACCGATACCCTCACCCCCACCCTATTGCTCGATGCCAAGATCGGCTTCAGCCGGGAGAATGAGCACTTTGTCAGCGCCAGCGAAGGCTTCGACATCACCACCCTCGGGTTCCCTGCGGAGTTCCAGAGGCAAAGCTCAGTGGCCGGCGGCGCACGCTTTCCCACGTTCTCCGTCGGAGACATGGCCACGTTGGGCGGTTCCACCAGCGCCGGCAGCCCGTCGATCACCACGTTGTCGAGTGTCAGCCTCACGAAACTCTCCGGAAGCCATACGGTGAAGTTCGGCGGCGAACATCGCTTCTATGCCATCAACCCGTACGGACGTGGCAACTCCAGCGGTACGTTCGCGTTCAACCGGGGCTTCACCCAGGGCCCCAATCCTCTTCTGGGAACGACCACCGCCGGCTACGGCGTCGCGTCGATGCTGCTCGGGAATCCGGCCTCAGGCTCGGTCAACCTCACGCAGGACCGTACGCAAAGCCTGAAGTACAACGCCCTCTTCCTGCAGGAGGACTGGAAAGTGACCACCAACCTCACCCTCAATCTCGGCGTGCGTTGGGAATACGAATCGCCGATGACGGACCGCTACAACGTCCTGGCAAACTTCGATCCTAACGTCGCCTCGCCCATCCGCATGAACGGTCAGAACCTGCTTGGCGGATTGGTGTTTCCTGGTGCCGGCGGCTTGAGCCGCAACCTCACCGAACCGGACTACAATGACTGGGCACCTCGCTTCGGTTTCGCTTATCGGGCCAGCCAAAAGATGGTTTTTCGTGGTGGCTACGGCTTGCTCTACATTCCCACCCACCCCTTCATCGGTCCCACGACGACCGGCTTCTCGTTCGACACCCCCATGGTCGCCACGCAGGATGGTGGACTCACCCCGTTTGACCAGTTGAGCAATCCCTTCCCGAACGGCATCACGGCGCCGCTGGGCGCCTCGCTCGGGGCCTTGACCGGCGTGGGCACCGCCGTCGCCGGCCAATTGCGCGATGTCGACCGCGGCTACAGCCAGCAGTGGAACACCACCCTGCAATACGAACCCTGGAACAACTGGCTGCTCGAAGTGGCCTGGGTCGGCAACAAGGGCACCCGCACGCAAGGTGCTTCGCGGCAGTTGAATGTCATCTCCGATGCAAATCGCGAGTTGGGCACCCAACTGGCGCAATCCGTACCCAATCCGTTTCTGGGTGCCATCACGACCGGCCCTCTCGCCGGTGCCACCATCACCCGGCAACAGAGCCTGCTTCCCTATCCCCAATTCACCGGCGTCAACGGCGGCTACTCCTACCTCCACAATTCCATCTATCACGCGCTTGCCATCAAAGTGGAGAAGCGTTTCTCCCAGGGTTTCTCCATCCTGATGGCCTACACGAAGTCGAAGCTGATCGACGACGGCAACGCCACTGGACAGATTCGCCCGGGCGGGAACAACATCGCCGGCGCGCAAAACTGGATGAATCTGCGGGCTGAGCGCTCCAAGGCCGCGGAAGACGTTCCCCAACGCATGGTGTTGACCGCGCTCTGGGCGCTGCCCTTCGGTAAGAATGGCCATCTCGCTAAGCGGTTCATCATCGGTGGTTGGCAGATGAATCCGATTATGACCCTGGAAAGTGGCACGCCTCTCTCGTTGACTGCAACGGTGCCCGGCGGTGGCAATCGCCCCGACGTCGTGGCTGGACAACAAGCCAAGCTTGAGAATCCGACGCTGGAGCGCTGGTTCAACACCGCGGCCTTCACGCAACCCCAACCCTATGCGCTCGGCACCGTCTCCCGCACCCTTCCGAACGTCCATAGCGACTCCGTCTTTAACATCGATCTCTCACTGTTCAAAGACTTCCAGATCCGCGAAGGCATGAAGGTGCAGTTTCGCGCCGAAGCGTTCAACATGACCAATACGCCGACCTTCGCCGGCCCGGGAACAAGCGTCAACGCGGCGACCTTCGGTGTGGTGACGGCCACGGCCTTCACGCCCAAACCCCGCGAAGTACAACTCGCCCTCAAGCTGATCTTTTAATCGCCCCTAGGGCAAGAGTTGCAGGTGTGGCCACGAGAAGCCGCGAGCCAGGTCGATAAAAGCCTGCACCGCCGGTGATAAGTGGCCATACTTCACACTGACCAGGTCCACCGTCCCCAGCAGCAGGCGCTCCTTACAGGGCAGCACCTGCAGCTTGCCGGTCTGCAACTCGGAGTCGACCGCCCATTTGGGCATAAACCCGAAACCGAGTCCGGCGCAAATCATCGCGTTCATCGTGTGCGAGTTATTCACCACCAGCACCTCTCCGGCCCGGAACTTGTGGCTCTTCAGATAGGTGTCCACCCAGGTGGCCAGAATTCCCTGGGGCAGCCGGACTTGCGTATAGCTCGAAAGTTCCCGGATCTGTTTGCACTCGATCCGCAGTTCCGGACTGGCCACCGGCACGATGGGATACTGCCAGGTCATCCGCGAGACCACTGGTGTTCGGCCGGCGTCGTCCCAAATGCCGAGCGCCAGATCAAGCGAACGGTTTCCCACGCGATTCGAAAGATTGACACCGGTGTCGACGTCCAGCATCACCGTTACCTTAGGCCACAGCTCGCGGTACTTCCTGAGCAGCGAAGGCAGCAGGACGGTGCTGGCTGCCGGATTCACCCCGATCCGGATAAAGCCGCTGCGCAGGCCTTTCCAATCAGTCACCGCGGCGTTGATGGCGTCATAAGTCGAAAGGAACTCCTCGAGATGCGGCAGTAGAACCTTCGCGGCTTGGGTCAGGTGAATCGAGCGACCGGTCTTTTCGTAGAGCGTGACGCCCAGTTCACTCTCCAGGTTTTTCAGCTGTTTGTGCACCGCGGCAGGCGTTAAATTGACGATCTTCGCCGTTTTAGCCAGGCTTTCGGTCTTGGCGAGGACGGCGAGACTGCGGGCTTCCCTGAATTCCATAAAACGATTTTCCGATGGTAAACGATATGTCACATCAATTCAATGGACGTCACGTTCGAAGCGTGATGAAATTAGGGCGCATACGTTCGGCTGTGAAACACGGGATGAGAAGGTAAATGGAATTTGCTTTGAATAGGATAAAGGCGGTCTGCCTCGCCTCGATGGTGTGCGGACTGATGCTGCCCACGGCCATCGCGGAACCCGCCACAGAAACAAAGCCTGCGAAGGACAAGTTCCGCGCCGATCAACGCCGGTACTGGGCGTTCCAGCCATTGAACCCTCCTTCCGCCCCCAGAGTCGCAGATTCTGCCTGGGTACGGAACCCGATCGATGCTTTCGTCCTGGCCAAGCTCGAAGAAAAGTCACTCAAGCCCGGTCCGCAGGCCGACAAGATCACCCTCCTACGGCGCGCCCACTTCGATCTCACTGGTGTGCCGCCGACACTGGCCGAAGTCGATGCCTTCCTCGCCGATGCTTCTCCGAACGCCTACGAGAAGGTGGTCGACCAACTGCTCGCCTCGCCCAAGTACGGTGAGCGCTGGGCCCGTCACTGGCTGGATTTGGCCCGCTTTGCCGAGAGCGACGGCTTCCGCGCAGACGAAGTGCGGCCCAATGCCTGGCGCTACCGCGACTATGTGATCCGGGCCTTCAACTCGGACAAGCCTTATAACCGTTTTGTCCAGGAGCAGATCGCCGGCGACGAGATGTGGCCCGACGACCTCGAAGCCCATGTCGCGACGGCCTTCAACCGTCACTACCCCGACGAATACAATGCACAAAACCTTCGCCAGCGCCGCCAGCAGATCCTGGATGATGTCACCGACACCACCGGCGCCGTCTTTATGGGCCTGACCTTCGAATGCGCCCGCTGCCACGACCACAAATTCGACCCCATCCTGCACTCGGACTACTACCGCCTGCAGGCCTTCTTCTCGAACGTCTCCTCCGACGACGAGTTTCCGATGCTCTCCAAAGCCGACTACTCCGAGTATCAGCGCAAGCTGGGCATCTGGCAGGGTAAAACCGCCGAGATTCGCGCCGAAATGCAGAAACTGTTGACCGCCGCTCGCACGAAAAGCCGCAAGGCGCGCTATATGGCCTACGTCGACGAAGTTCAGCAGGCGCTGGACAAACCCCTGCCCGAGCGATCGCCGATCGAGCTATGGATGGCCGACAAAGCGAAATACTTCATGAATGCGACCGACGAAAGTCTGGCGGCAGGACTAAAGGGCGAGGCCAAAGATCAGTGGAAAAAGCTGCAGGCGGAACTCGACAAGTTCAAAGACCTCCACCCTGGGCAAGTGCCCAAGGGTACGGGCTTAACCGAACTAACGGCGACGCCAATCCCCACCCACGTCCTCTCGGCGGGCGCCTACAACCGGCCTTTGGACGAAGTTCAGCCCGGCGTTCTGCAGATCCTCCAGCCAGGACCGGCCAAGCTGGAACCGGTGGCCAGCGGCAGCACCGGCCGCCGGACGGCGTTGGCCAAATGGCTTACTGCCGAAGACAATCCGCTCACCGCGCGGGTCATGGCCAATCGCATCTGGCACTACCACTTCGGACGCGGTATCGTCGCCAGCCCCAGCGATTTCGGCCGCATGGGCGAACGGCGCACCCATCCCGAACTTCTGGACTGGCTGGCCAAGGAGTTCGTCAAGAACGGCTGGAGCATGAAGCAACTGCACCGGATCATCATGACTTCGAACACGTACCGCCAGTCGTCGAACTACCGCTCGGATGCCGCTGAGAAGGATCCTGAGAACCGGCTCCTGTGGCGTTATCACCGGCACCGCCTCGAGTCCGAAGCCGTACGCGATACAGCCTTGTCCGTAGCCGGCGTCCTGAATCCGGCGATGTATGGACCCAGCGTTCGGCCGCCCCTGCCAAAGGGCATGCCGGATGGTGCCTGGAAGACCTCCCCCGATGAAGCCGATCAGCGCCGCCGCAGTATTTACACCTTTATCCGGCGGAATAATCTCTATCCGATGCTCGATGTCTTTGACATGCCGGATACGCACCTTTCCTGCGGTCGCCGCGGCGAAACTACGACGGCTCCGCAAGCTCTCACCTACCTGAACAACGAACAGACGATCGACTGGGCCGCCAAACTGGCGGGCCAAGTGCTGCAGCAGGCCGGCTCGGACCCATCCAAGCAGGTGGAGTTGGTCTACCGAATGGCCTACTCCCGGCAACCGAATAATTCTGAGAAGGACACCGCGCTCACCTTCTTCCGCCAGCATCAGACGATTCTCGAGGAGCGCGTAAAGGCGGGCGGCAAAGTGGTGACCCCGGCGACCAAGGTGGCGGGCGTCAGTACCGAACAGGCGGCGGTGCTGGTCGATTTCTGCCATGCCATTTTCAATTCCAGCGAATTCGTCTACATCAACTAAGAACGGCAATGGACATGACTGAGCAACACAATGAAGCATGGCGTTCGCGGCGGGATTTTCTGCGGCGGACCAGCGGCCTGGGCGGCTTGGCGCTGAGTTCACTGCTGGCGGCCGATGCGCTGAGCGCCGCCCCGTCCAAAGAAGTGAACCCGCTCGCCATGAAGGCGCCGCACCATGCCCCCAAAGCCAAGTCGGTCATCTGGCTGTTCATGGAAGGCGGCCCCAGCCACATCGACACGTTCGACCCCAAGCCGATGCTCGAGAAACTGGCCGGACAACCGCTGCCGGCCTCGTTTGGCAAACCGGTTACCGCCATGGGCACCGCCAACAACACGCTGATGCCCTCGAAGCGCAAGTGGAAACAATACGGGCAGAGCGGCACCTGGGTCTCGGACTGGTACAACCATGTCGCGCAACATGCCGACGACTTGGCAGTCGTCCGGTCCTGCTGGGCTGATGGCCTGAACCACGTCGGCTCGGTCTGTCAGATGAACACCGGCTCCATCCTCGGCGGCCGGCCCAGCATGGGCGCATGGACCCTGTATGGCCTCGGCGCCGCCAACCAGGACCTGCCCGCCTTCGTCGTCCTGGCGGACGAAAAGCCCGTCACCGGCGGCCCGAAGAACTGGAGTTCCGGCTTCCTGCCCGGCACTTACCAAGGCACTCTCTTTCGTCGCGACGGCGCGCCAATTCTCTACCTCGACACGCCCGAAACCGTTGGCGCCAAGCAGCAGCGCAGCAAGTTGGACCTGATCGGCAAGTTGAACCGCCAGTTCTCGCAGCAAAAGGAAGACGACACCGATCTGCAGGCGCGGCTGAACTCCTATGAACTGGCCTATCGCATGCAGTCCGCCGCGCCCGAAGCCGTTGACTTGACCCAGGAGTCTGAAGCAACCAAGAAGCTCTACGGCATGGACGAGGAGCGGACGGCGAAGTATGGCTCGAATCTGCTGCTCGCCCGCCGTCTGGTGGAACGCGGCGTGCGCTTTGTGGAAGCGTACTGCGGCAGCGGCAGCCTCTGGGACGCGCACACCGACATGGAGGGCAACCATTCCAAGTGGTGCGGCGCCTCCGACAAGCCGATCGCCGGGTTGCTCACCGACCTCAAGGCGCGCGGCTTACTCGACGAGACCCTGGTGGTCTGGGGCGGCGAGTTCGGCCGCACGCCGTTTAACGAACAAGGCGATGGCCGCGACCACAACCCGTGGGGCTTCACCATCTGGATGGCGGGCGGCGGCATCAAGCCCGGCCAGACCCTCGGCACCACCGACGAGATCGGCCTGCGCGCCGTTGACCGTCCCGTGCACGTGCACGACATCCACGCCACCATCCTGCATTTGTTAGGCCTGAATCATCTGGACCTCACTTACATGCACAACGGCCGGGCTGAACGGCCCACCATCGTCTCCGGAAATCTGATCAAAGAACTCTACTCCTGAGCGCGGTCGGCTCGTGAGAAAATCGAGTCTCGTGCATTGCCCTACCTCCGAAACTGAATTAGAAGATCTGCTCTCGACGCCCTCTGAAGCCGACCGCGAAGCGCTAAAGCCGCTCCGGGGCAACCTGCTCATGCTGGGCGCATCCGGCAAAATGGGCCCCAGCCTGGCCCGCCTCGCCAAACGCGCCGCACCCCACTTGAACGTGATCGCCGTGGCCCGCTTCTCCGAAGCCAACCTGCGCCCGGAACTCGAACGCGACGGCATCGAAACCCACTCCCGGGATCTGCTGGCGCCCGGCGCCCTCGCTTCCCTGCCCGAGGCCGAACACGTCATTTACCTAGCCGCCCGCAAGTTCGGCACCGCGGGCGATGCCTCGCCCACCTGGGCAACGAACACCGTGCTGCCAGCCCTAGTCGCCCAACGCTATGCAAAGTCCCGGATCATCTCCTGGTCCACGGGCAACGTCTATCCGTTCGTGCCCGTCGATAGCGGCGGCGCATCGGAGGAGACGTCGATGTCGCCGGTCGGCGAGTACGGCCAGTCCGCACTGGGCCGTGAACGCATCTTCGAATATTACTCGCGCGCGCAAGGCACTCCGGTTTGCATGCTGCGCCTCAACTACGCCGTCGACCTGCGCTACGGCGTCCTGGTGGACATTGCCCGCCAAGTGCAGGCCGGCGACACCATCGACCTCGCCATGGGCCACGTCAACGTCATCTGGCAAGGCGACGCCAATTCCGTCTGCCTGCGTGCCTGGGATCAGTGCGCTTCCCCGCCCTCCGCGCTCAACATCACGGGGCCGGAAACCCTCACCGTGCGCGAGATCGCCGAGGCGATAGGC
This sequence comes from Bryobacter sp., assembly GCA_022843605.1. GTDB lineage: Bacteria > Acidobacteriota > Terriglobia > Bryobacterales > Bryobacteraceae > JALHNI01. The sequence continues at coordinate 15,027 of JALHNI010000046.1, read as the reverse complement.
CTGCGCCTCGGCATCACTCCGAAATTCACGGGCGAACCTGCGCCCACCGCCTTGCTCAGCAACTCCGGCAAGTGCCGCCGGCTCTTTGGAGAGCCGCGCGTCAGTACTTCGCAGTTGCTGGATTGGGTGGTGCAGTGGATGTCGCACGGGGGCAGATTGCTCACCAAACCGACCCACTTCGCGGTACGGGACGGGAAATTCTAATGGACCTTCGCGCCAAGCTCAAAACAGGCCTCGTCATTCCCGCCCACCCGCTGGCGCTTACGGCGCAGCGCAAACTCGACGAACGCCGCCAGCGCGCGCTCACCCGTTACTACCGCGATGCCGGCGCGGGCGGCGTAGCGGTCGCCGTGCACACAACGCAGTTCGCCATCCGCGAGCGCGGCTTGTTGCGGCCGGTACTCGAGTTGGCCGCCGCCGAGGCACCGGGCATCGTTAAGATAGCCGGCGTTTGCGGCCCTACGCCACAGGCCCTCGCCGAAGCCGCGTTGGCGAAAGACCTGGGCTACGACGCCGGACTGTTGAGTCTCGCCGCCTTGCCCCACGCCTCGGTCGACGAGTTGATCGCCCATGCCACCGAGGTGGCGCGCGTTATTCCCGTCTTTGGCTTCTATCTTCAGCCCGCCGTGGGCGGCCGCGTGCTGCCCTATGCCTTCTGGCGCCGATTCGCCGAGATCGAAGGCGTGGTCGCCATCAAGATGGCGCCCTTCAACCGCTATCAGACCCTCGACGTGCAACGCGCCGTCGAAGACTCTGGCGCCGACGTAGTCCTCTACACCGGCAACGACGACAACATTCTGCTCGATCTGGTGAGTGGCTGCGCCGGCGGCCTGCTGGGCCACTGGTCCGTGTGGACCCGCCGCGCCGTCCAACATCTGGCCTCCGCCCACCTCATCGGCCACGGCGACGTACCGCGCAGTTGGATTCAACTCAATCGCGAGGTCACCGACAGCAACGCCGCCTTCTTTGACGTCGCCCATGGCTTCCACGGCTGCATTGCCGGCCTGCACGAAGTGCTGCGACGCCAGGGCCTCCTCGAAGGGCGCTGGTGCCTCGATCCCAACGAAGATCTGTCTCCCGGGCAACTCGACGAAATCGACCGTGTCTATCGCCAGTATCCGCACCTGAGCGACGACGACTTTGTCCGGGAGCACGTACACCGGTGGCTGGCCTAAGGCGACTGACGCTGGCCGACGTGGGCGACGGCCTCGCCCTCTCGAACGCCAGCGGCTGGAACCAGACCGAGGCGGACTGGCAGCGTGCGCTCACTGTCGACGGCACGGCGGCCTGGGGCCTCGAGCGCGACGGTCGCATCGTCTCTACCACCACCGCGATTCGCTACGGCAACGAACTGGCCTGGATCGGTATGGTACTCACCGCCGAAAGCCACCGTGGCCAAGGCTTAGCCAGCCAACTAATGACGGCCGCACTCGAGTGGCTCGAAGGCTGTGACACCGTCAAGCTCGATGCCACCGAACTCGGCGCCCCGATTTACCGGCGCTTTGGCTTTGTCGATGAGGCACCCATCGTGCGCTACATTGGCCGACCCGCGTCTGTCGGCGTGGTCGACGTACGCCCCACACCGGGTCCCGACGCCTTTGAGGCGGACCGGTCCGCCTTGCTGGCCGCACTCGGGTCACCGGCCTGCTTGGCCGACGGGAGCTTCGCTTACGGCCGCCCCGGCCGCAATGCGCCGTTCTTCGGGCCCTGCGTCGCCGATGACGCTTCTGGAGAGCAGTTGTTGCAATGGTTCGCCGCACAACAAACGGGAGATTTCATGCTGGATCGCCTGGGAAAGGCGCCAGCGGGCTTTCGACCGGCCCGGCAACTGATGCGCATGGTTCGCGGGGCTCCCAAGCCTACAAATCCTCGGCAATTCGCCGTCGCCGGCTTCGAGTTCGGCTAAGGCGTCGGGTCTTTGGAATTGGGGTCTTTGAAGTCGAGTTGGGTATCGTCCTGGCAGCACCAGCACTCGCCCGGCGCATAGGTCCGGATGTAGCAGACGCCACACCAGTAGGTCACCATCAGCCGCTGACCGTCGCGATAGGCCCAGATGGCGCGCGTATGGATCGGATCGATGGTGAACTCGTTGTTCTTGGTGAAGGTCCCCAACGCTTCGAAGTCCACGCCATTCAGGCGGGGGTCCGCCAGCACTTTCTGAGTCTCTTCATCCCCGGTCAGCTTCACCTTGCCCTTGGGCGTGGTGAGTTGGCCGGTGGCCGTGAACTTGCCGCGCAAGACGGTGCTCTCGGCTTCTGCCTGTAAAGCCAGAGCAGCCATCGGAGCGAGAATAAGCGCGCGTCGCTGCATATTCCTTAGTGTACTAGTCCTTCTCGCTTGGAACGTTGGAGAGAGTGGGCTTCAACCCGGCCAAGCGATAGGCTTCGATCAACGCGCCGGCCGCCGGTCCGTAATGCGGCGTAATCAGCGCCTGCCCGTCGGTGAGTTCGACGAGCTGCCGGAAGTGCTCGCGCACCAATTCGCTCTTCCAAACGCCGCCGATCGCCGCCACGGCCACCGGCTCAGGCTCCGTGAATAACTGGCCATACACCGCCGCCGCATAACCGGCCAGGTGCTGCGCGGCACTCGACAGGATCGACAACGCTACCGCATCGCCCTCGCGAGCCACCTCGTCCACCAGCTTCGACAAGCGGGCAATGCGCGGGCGCGGGAAGTCATTCGAATAGAAGCGATGCAACAGATCGTTGGCGTCGGCCGCCCCGGTCTCCTCCAGCAAACGATCGTGCAGCGCGGTCTGCGGACCCCAGCCCTCATGCTGCCTCAGCGCAGCACGCAGCGCCTGCCGGGTCAGATCGAAGCCACCGCCCTCATCACCAAAGACGTATCCCCAACCACCGGCCCGTGCGGTACGTCCGGTAGCGTTCCGTCCGAACGAAAGCTGCCCCGTGCCCGCGATCGCGATGATGCCGGGCGCACCAGCTGTGGCACCAGACAAGGCAATCAGCCCGTCGTGGGTGACAAAGTTCAGTTCGCTGGGAACCAGTTCCTTCAGCAGCGCTTCCTTGTCGGCCGGTCCACCGCTGAACCCCGCACAGAGAGCCGAAAAACGGACCGACGAAAGGGCAAGACCAGCTTGTTCGCAGGCCAGACCGACACCGCCCAAAATCGCGCCGGTGAACTTCTCCCGGCCGTCGCCCGTCTTCACGTGATTGCAGGGCCCGCCACGCCCATAGCCAATCACCCGGCCATCGGCGTCGCCAATCACGGCGGTGGTCGAAGACTGGCCGCCATCAATGCCCAGGAACAGTTCCACTAGGCCACCTGATCGCCCTTCGAGAAAGGGTTGAAGTCGGTATTGCGGTCATACACGTCGACACCCTCGGCGCGCTTCAGTCCGTTCACTACTAGATAGGTCACCGGCGTCATCGCCGCCTCGTACAGCACCTTCGTGCCGTAGCCGCCGATAATCAGCTTGATCATCGTGTCCATGCTTTCCTTGCCGGCGAAGATAATCACAATGACCACCACCGTATCGATCAATTGGCCCACCACCGTCGAGCCAATCGTGCGCATCCAAAGAAATTTTCCGTTGGTCATCACCTTCATCTTCGCCATCACAAAGGAGTTGGCGAACTCACCGCACCAATACGCGGCCAGGCTGGCGAAGACAATGCGTGGCACAGAGCCGAAGAACATTTCAAAGGCCGGTTGCTTGTCGGCCCAAACCGGCGCCGGAGGCAGCCACACCGCAAAGGCGCTGAAACAGGCCATCAGAATCGAGGCAAAAAAGCCGGTCCAGATCGCTCGCTTCGAGGCCGAATAGCCGTACACCTCGGTAAAGACGTCGCCGAAGATGTAGGTGAGGGGGAAAAGAGCCTGAGCTCCGCTGACGTAGAAGGGCTCAGAAAATGGCCAGAACGGACCGATCACACAGATCTTCTGCGCAATCAGGTTCGAGACCAGTAGAACCGTGACGAAGGCATTTACGAAAAGATCGAAGTACTTGAAGCGGACGGTTTTCGACACTAGGCTTCCTAGGATGCCACAGCCGCCAGGGCAGCACCAAAATTAGCGCCTCAGCGCGAACAGGGGTTGCGGGTTTCCCGGGCGCAGTTCGGAGCCGTACAAATCTCGATCACCGTGCAGCCGCTCGCGACGGAAATCGACTCTTCCGCCTGGTTGGCCCGGCGAATGATCAGCTTGCCCAGCCGGGCGGTGTTGCCGAAGGCCAGGGCATACTCCTTGCGCGCGCCACTGGCCTTCACGAAGTCAGCGTTGGTGAGCAGCTTTTCGTCCAGGCGCGGCATCTGTTCGGCCGCCACCACCCAACCCTTCTTGCCGGTCTTGGTATAGTCGACCATCAGCGAGTCACCGGAATCCGTGAGCCACGGCGCCATATCGCGCCGGTAGAGCGCGAGTTGCGGCGACGGAAACTTGGTGGTGTCGTAGGGCCGCCAGCCTTCGCCAGACTGCTTCTCGAGATGCACCTCCAGCACGTCGTTCTCGGCCAGCGTCACCTTCCTGGACTGCTTCATCGCCTCGCCTTCCGGCATATGGATGCGTACTTCTTTATCGCCGCCCACCGCCGGAGCGCTCAGGCAACAGCCGTAGATGCCGGTGAGCCGGTCAATCGGAAAGACATTAGAGCGGAAGAGCAGACGTGGCGAGCCGTCGGAGATGAATACCGGCTCATCCCGGTAAACTTCGGCCGACTTAGTCGTCTCTTCTTGGGTCTCGGTCTTGGATCCTCCGCAGGATCCTAACAAAAACGCCAAGCCGAGTACTGGCGTCCATCTTCTCCACGGGTGCATGAACTATACGCGATTATAGAGAGATTTGGTCCGGGAAGCTATGTGGAATCAGAAACATCAACTCGAAAGACGAATTAGGAAAGATTCACTCAAGCCGTCCGAGTTACGCGACCAGGCGATCGAGCGAGCCATCCGGTCCATTCCCAAGGGCAAGGTGTCGTCTTACTCCGCCGTCGCGGCCGCTGCTGGATACCCGCTCTACCATCGCCTGGTGGCCAGGCTTTTGCGCGGGTGCGGAGACCGGCTTCCCTGGCACCGAGTTCTAGGCGCCGATGGGAGCATCCGGCTCCGCCATGATGCGGCTCACGAACAGCGGCTACGCCTGGAGATGGAAGGCGTGAAGTTCAAGGGCCGCCGCGTCGATCTCGCCGCGCACCAGCACCAGTTTCGGCAGTGGGAATTGGAGCTAGACTGAAGGCATGGATATCACGCGCCGTGATTTGATTGCTTTGGCTCCCTCTGCTTTGGCGTTGAACGCCGCACCGTTGCGAGTGGCCAAGAGTCAGTTTGCGTTGCACCCCTTCCTCCTGAAGAATCCCAAGGCGGTGTTCATCCAGCGCACCAAGGTGCCGCACAAAATGGACGAACCGGCCAAACTGCAGGCCGGGCTGCAGCTGGCGCGCGAGGTGCTGGTACCGGTGGAGCAGGGTGGCGTCCCCACTTCGCATCGCATCGTCCTCAAGCCGAATTTCACCTCCGTCCGCAACAAGCGCCCCGACATCGAAAACTGGGGCACCGGCACCGACCCGCAGTTCTACGAAGGCATGATCATGGGCCTGAAGGAACTGGGCCTGAAAAAGTTCCATTGGGTGGAAGCCAATGGCTTCAATACCTGGAACTACCGCGGCCTGGTGGACATTAACGAACGGCACGGCGTCGAGATGAACGAGCCGGAGCGGCGGGCCCGCAACTTCCGTGACGGCTACGAGATGAATTGGCATCAGGTCGCCGAGCCGGTGGTGTACAAGCGGATTCCGCACTTCGCGCCCGTCGGCGAACCCGACACCTGGATGCTGAACATCGCCAAGTGGAAATCGCACGGCATGTGCATGACCTTGTCGGTGAAGAATCTGCAAGGTCTGGTGGTGAAGCCATTCGTTCGGTTCTGCCCCGGCTGGAGCGGCGTGACGGGCGTTCCGGACTGGATGAAGCCGGACATCCACCAAAACGTGGAGCGGGTAGTGAACACCTTCTTCGACGAGCACAAGCGCAAAGGTTTTGCCCGTTACGATTCACCGGCGCCACTCAGCCCCGTACATCAGGAAATTTGGGCCCACAAGACCTGTGACCACATGCAGACGGTGAAGCCGGGCCTCTCGATCATTGAGGGCATTTACGCCCGCGATGGGGATGGCTTCGGTGTCGGCAACGACCATATGACCAACCTCGTCATGTTCGGCCAGGACAAATTCCGCATGGACATGATCGGCATGTATCTGGGCGGCCATGAACCGGGCAACGTCAATCTGTTCCGGATCGCCAAGGAGCGCGGCCTGATCGACAGCTTCAACCCCTGGGAAGTCGAACTCTACGAGTGGGTAAACGGCGCGCCGGTACGCCGGAAGCTCTCCGACTTCACCCGCACCCCGCTCAAGACTTACTACTTACAAAAAGCCGGCGAGCCGAAGTATCACCTCGTCAACGAAGCGTTCGACTACGACAAAGTGAAAGTCTAAGTTACTTCCCGAGCAGCGCTTTGGCGATCACCACGCGCTGCATGTTACTCGTTCCTTCGTAGATCCGGCCGATCTTGGCGTCGCGATAGAGTTTCTCCACGGGATAGTCCTTGGTGAAGCCGGCTCCGCCAAAGACTTCCACAGCCGCCGAAGCCACTTCTTCGGCGATGGTGGACGCGTAGTACTTGGCCATAGCGGCTTCGGTGGCGAAGGGTAAGCCGAGGTCGCGCAGTCGGGCCGCGTTGTAAACCAGCAACCGCGCCGCTTCTACCTTTACGGCCATCTCAGCGAGATTGAACTGGACGCCCTGAAACTCGCCAATCGACTTGCCGAACTGCTGCCGCTCCTTCGCATAAGCCACTGCGTGATCCAGCGCTCCGGCGGCCAATCCCAGCATTTGGCCACCGATGGCGATGCGGCCCTCGTTCAAAGTCTCGATGGCGATCTTATAGCCAATCCCGACGCCGCCCATCACGTTTTCCTTCGGCACGCGGCAACCGTCCAGTAGCAGTTCGCAAGTAGATGAGGCGCGAATACCGAGCTTATCTTCTTTCTTTCCGACGGCAAAGCCCCGGAAGCCACGCTCCACCAGGAACGCGGTGATGCCCTTGTAACCCAGCTTGGGGTCGACCGTGGCAAAGACCAGAAAAAGCTCCGCTTCGTGAGCGTTGGTGATCCACAGCTTGCGGCCGTTCAGCACCCAGTAATCTTCCTTCTCTTCGGCGCGCGTGCTCAACGCAAAGGCATCAGAGCCGGAATGAGCCTCAGAGAGCGCGTAGGCCCCCACCGTGCGAGTGGCCAGTTGGGGTAGGTATTGCTTCTTCTGCGCGTCATTGGCCCAGCGCCGTACAGCGTTGTTGACCAGGGTATTCTGTACGTCCACCACAACAGCCACGGCGGGATCGACTGCGGCCAGTTCTTCCACTGCCAGCACGGACTGGAAGAAGCTGCCGCCCTGCCCGCCGTACTCCTCGGGAATGTCGATGCCCATCAAGCCCAGGCCGAACATCTCGCGTACGAGCCCCGGGGCCAGGCGCGACTGCTCGTCCATCTCCCGCACCATCGGGCGAATGCGCTCGCGCGCGAACTTACGCACGCTGGCGCGAAACATTCTCTCTTCTTCGGTTAACTGGGTTAACGGTGCGGGGGCAACGTCAGAGTTCGGCATAGCTTCATTATGCTACCTTGCATCCTATGCGGAGCATCTCAATCCTCTGGATCTTGTCAACTTCTGGCCTATGGGCGCAAAGTTACGATCTACTCATTTCGGGGGCCAAAGTCGTCGATGGCACGGGCTCACCCTGGTTCTACGGCGACGTGGCAATCACCGCGGGCAAGATCGTGAAGATGGCTCCGGCGGGCTTGTTGAAGGATGCCGCCGCGAAGCGCCGGATTGCCGCCAAAGGCCTGGTGCTCTCGCCGGGCTTCATTGACATCCAAGGCCATTCCCGCGAGTACCTGTTGAGCGGCGACGGCCGCGTCATTGCCAAGGTCTCCCAAGGCGTCACCACCGAAATCATGGGCGAAGGCAGCAGCAACGCGCCCGCCAACGCCCGCACTTCCACGCAGATGCCGGGCAGTGCCATGAGCAAAGAGGCCAAGGTCCGCTTTGGCGGAGACCATGGCTTCGACGAGTGGCTGCGGGCGATGGAAGCGCATGGCGGCAGCGTTAACATGGGCTCCTTTATGGGCGCCGGGACGCTGCGTCAATACATGATGGGGATGAAGCCAGGACGCCTGGACGAAGCGCAGAAGAAGGAGTTGCAGCGGGTGGTGCGGTTGGGCATGGAAGACGGTGCCTTCGGGATTGCCTCGGCGTTAATCTATCCGCCCGACAGTTACTCGAACACCGACGAGTTAGTGGAAATGTGCACAGCCATGGCCCCGTATGGCGGCGTCTACATTACACACATGCGATCGGAGGCCGACCAGTTACTCGAAGGCATCGACGAGAGTATCGAGATTGGCCGCCGGGCCGGCGTTCCGGTGGAGATCTACCACCTGAAGGCCGCAGGCAAGGCAAACTACGGCAAGCTGACCGCGGCGATCGAGAAGATCGAGCAGGCGCGCGCCGGCGGCCTGGACGTGCAGGCAAACATGTACCCTTACACGGCCGGCTCCACCGGACTGACGTCCTGCTTCCCCGCCGACGTGGCCGCCGACGGAAAACTATTCGCCAACCTGGACAATCCCACCATCCGGCAGAAGATCAAGGCGGAGATCGTCTCCGGAAAAGTCGGTTACGAGAACCTCTGCCTGCAATCCGGTCCGGAGGGCGTGCTGGTGCTGGGCATGAACAAGCCGGAGAACCAGAAGTACGTCGGAAAGCGGTTGAACGAGATCGCCACGATGATGAACAGGCATTGGGTGGAAGCGGCGATGGATCTGGTGCTCTCCGAGCGGCAACGGATTGGTACGGTCTACTTCATGATGAGCGAGGAGAACGTCAAGCGGCAGTTGCAACTGCCCTGGATCAAGATCGGCACGGACGCCGGTGGCCCCAACCCGGCTAATGCCACGGCGCGGGTGCATCCGCGATCCTATGGCACCTACACTCGCATTCTGGGCAAGTACGTGCGGGAGGAGAGGGTGCTGACGCTGGAAGATGCAGTGCGCAAGGTGACCTCAGCCGTGGCCACGCGACTCTCCATCCGCGACCGCGGCGTATTGCGCGAGGGGATGGCCGCCGACCTGGTGCTCTTCAACGAGAGCACGGTTGCCGAAAAAGCCACGTACGAAAATCCGCACCAGATCTCGACGGGGATTGAACATGTCTTCGTGAACGGCGTCGAAGTGTGGGCGCAAGGCAAGCACACCGGAGCCAAGCCGGGGCGCGCGCTGCGCGGACCCGGCTATCGGGCACCGTAAGCAGTCCTAGGGTCTTCCGCCGATGATGCCGATCAGCCCTTCTACCGATAGAACGAGAAGGTGAGCGGAAGAATCTATCGCGGTCCCATCCAAGCCGTCATCCTGGATTGGGGAGGCACGGTGCTGGACCATGGCGGCTGCGGTGCCGTCGCCGCCATGCGGCGGACGCTACAAGAGGCCGGTGTGGAGACCACTGAAGGCGACCTGCGCCGCAAAATGGGTGTCGCCAAGCTCGAGCAATTGCGGGGACTCTTCGAAAGCGAACGCATCCGCGAAGCCTGGGCCATCCAGCACGGTGAGGCGCTGGACGAACCGGGCTTAGAACGGCTCCGCACACGCTACCGCGCGATCGAACTGGAGACATCCGAGCGCCCGTTGCTGCCCGGCGTGATGCCGCTACACGAGTTCCTCCGCCAACTGGGCGTCATCGTCGCCACCACGACCAGCCAGGACCGGCCGGTCCTCGAACAAATGATCCGCATGGCCCGTCAGCAGGGTTTTCACCCAGCCGCCAACGCCTGCCCGGAAGATGCTGAAGGCCAGGGCCGCCCCGCACCGTACATGTGCTATCAACTCGCCATGCACCTACGCTTGCACCCGCTGGGCGCCTGCGTAAAAGTCGGCGACACGGTCGCCGACATGGAAGAGGGCCGCAGTGCCGGCATGTGGACCGTCGGCCTAGCCGAGACGGGCAACGAAGTGGGGCTCGACCTGACGGCACTCTCGGCCCTGCCCGCGGCTGAGCGGAACCTGCGGGTGGCGAATGCCCGCACTCGCCTGAAGGCCGCAGGCGCGCATTTCGTCGTCGACACTTTGCCGGACTGCCTGCCGGTGCTGGAGCGTATCCAGCAGCAGTTGCTTCGCGGCAATGTTGCCAACTAGATCCGTCATCATCGGATAGGGTTTGGGCGGGGGTTCGAAGGCCGGCGTTCTCTCCCAGTCCGGGAGTACCGAACCAGAGACAGAAGGGCCGACCCCTGTTAAAGTGGGCGGCGTGAAGAAGTATCTGGCGTTGGCGATCGTGCCCGGCTTGTGGGCGGCGGATGAATTCGAGGCGTTGCGGCATCCGCAGCCGGGGGCGATTCTGAGCGGCTATCTGCAAGGACTGGCGCGGCAGCAGTTGGCGGAGCGGCGCGCGACAGTGGCGGCAATCAGCGACAAAGCCGGGTTCGAGGAGCGCAAGAAGCGTCTGCGTACGGAGATCGGGAAGATGCTGGGCGGGCAGAATGACCCGCGCACACCGCTGAACCTGCGGAAGACCGGGACGCTGGTGCGCGACGGCTATCGCGTGGACAAGATCGTCTACGAGAGCCGGCCGCGCTTCTACGTGACCGCCAACCTGTATGTGCCCAACGGGAAGGGCCCGTTCGCGGCGGTGCTGCAGCCGGTGGGACACAGCACCGCCGCGAAGAACCGGGCCTTCTACCAGCGAATCGCGCTGGCGCTCGTCAAGCAAGGCCTCGCCGTCCTGACGTATGACCCGATCGGGCAAGGCGAGCGGTCGATCTACTGGGACCGTGAGTGGGGCGCGTCGAAGACAGGCTCGAGCACGACGACCGAGCACAACATGGTCGGCTGGCAAAGCCTGCTGGCGGGCGAGAGCGTAGCGCGCTACATGGTGTGGGACGGACTGCGAAGTCTGGATGTATTGGCTTCCCTGCCCGAGGTAGACGGAAAGCGAATCGGCGTCGCGGGTTGCTCAGGCGGCGGGACATTGACGACGTATCTGGCGGCGCTGGACGAGCGGGTGAAGGCGGCGGCGCCGGCTTGCTACATCAGTTCGTGGGAGGAGCAGTTGCAGGGGACGGGTCCGCAGGACGCCGAGCAGCAGTTCCCGGACCAATTGCGCGCGGGGCTGGACCATGCCGACTGGGTGGGCCTGGCCGCGCCGAAGCCTTACCTGGTGTTGTCGACGGATGAGGACTTCTTTCCGCTGGAAGGTGCGCGGAAGACGTTTGCCGAGATGAAGCGAGTGTACGAGCTCTACGACGCGGGGGCGAAGGTGGAGTGGTTTCACGAGCCGGGCGGACACGGGGTACCGGCGGCCAGCCGGCAGAAGCTCGTGAGCTTTATGCGGCGGTGGTTGATGGGCACCGACGCCGCGATAGCCGAGCCGGAACTCATGACGGAGCACGAAGAGGACTTGAATGTGACGCCGACCGGCCAGGTGGCCACGTCGTGGGGCGGCGAGACGGCGAGCACCGAAAACATGCGGCGGTACCGGCTGAAGCTGCCGGCCCGGCCCATCAAAAGTGAGGATCTGGCGGAGCGGGTGCGGCGGCTGACGCGATTCGAGCGGTCGCGCGAGCCGCTGGGGATTGAGCGGACGGGCACGTTGGAGAAGGCGGACTTCCGGGTGCAGTTGTTGAGCTACCGGCCGCAGCCGGGCCTGCTGGTGGCGGCCGCACTGGCAGAGCCCACGAAGGGAAACGGCAAACTGGTGCTGTATCTGGATGAAGCCGGCAAGGGCCGCGGGTTGGCGGAGAACGGCGATGCGCGGCAACTGGTGAGGCTGGGCTACACCGTCTTTGCCGTCGATGTGTCGGGCACGGGCGAGGTGGCGTTTGCGCGCCATGCGGGAGCACAGTGGGGGATGCCGCAAGTGGCGTGGCTGGCGCTGATGGTGGGCCGGCCGCTGATAGGCATCCGGATGAACGATGTGGTGCGGGGCCTGGATGCGCTGCAGGAGATGGGGCGGTTGCCGGCCGACGGAGTGTTGGGGTTTGCGCGGGGCAAACTGGGCCCGGTGCTGCTGCATACGGCCGTAGTCGACTCGCGAATTGCGAGCGTCATGGCGGAGGATAGCCTGGTGTCTTACGCGGCGGTGGCGGCTTCGCCGCTGCATGCCGGCATTGAGGAACTAGTGGTGCCGGGCGTACTGGGGCAGTATGACCTGCCAGACCTGGCAGCCGCACTCACGCCGCGCCGCGTTTGGCTGAGCAATCTACGCGGGCCCACCGGCAAGCTGCTATTGAAGCGCGAGGCGACAGCGGCTTACGGGCACGCGGCGGGGAGCGGCTTGCAGATCGGATTGCGGCGCGAAGAGGAACCGGTGGAGGCGGCGTATCCGGGGCTGAAGTAAGGCCGGCTAGGCGCTGAGGGGCGACGAGGCATAGGGAGTCGCAGCCGGTTCCGGCAGCAAGCGGCGCAGCGCCCGCGAGACGGGACCGGCGATCGCCACGAAGAGGACCACGCCCAGGACGTTGAACAGGATGTGGGCGGTGGCGATCTGCTGGACGACGGGAGCCGAGCCGGAGAGACCGATGACGAAGCCCAGGAACTGCGGCGCAAAGAGCAGGCCGAGCGCGACCGAAACGACATTAAAGACCAAGTGAAAGAGGCCGGCGAGGATCGCGTCGCGCGAGCCGCCGAGAGTCGCGAGAAGAGTATCGGCGCAGGTGCCGATTTCGGCGCCGAACATCAGGGCCACGGCCGCCGGCAGGGTGATGGCGCCGCCGGCGGCGAGGGCGATCACCATGCCCATCATGGCTGAGCTGGATTGGATGACGGCGGTGATGACGGCGCCGGCGAGGGCGCCTTTCACCGGATGTTCCAGGACGCGGACGTAAGCCATCAGCCGGGGGTCCGAGCGGAAAGGCGCGGTGACGGCGCTCATGAGGTGCAGGCCGGTGAAGAGCAGACCCAAGCCGAGGAGCAGGGTGCCGATCTGCTTTTGCCGGGTGGAGCGGCCCCAGGAGGAGAGCCCGAAGCCGACGGCAAGGCCGACGGGGGCCAGTTCTTCGATTTGGAGCGCGTAGAGCTGGGTGGAGAGCGTGGTGCCGATGTTGGCGCCGAGGATGACGCCGATGGCCTGTTCGAAGGTGGCCAGGCCGGCTTTGACGGTGCCGATGAGCAGGATGATGACGACCGAAGAGGAGTCGATCAGTACGGTGGCGACGGTACCCGTGGCCAGACCGGCGAAGATATTGCGGGTGCAGTGGGTGACGATGTGGCGGACGCGGGTGGCGGAGAGACCTTCGAGTCCGGACGACATCAGACTGACGCCATAGAGGAAGAGGGCCAGGCCACCGGCCAGACCGAGAATGCCGCGGAAGACGTCCAAGCGAGTAACCTCGGCACCAGCCTAGCAAGCGGGTATTGCAACTCCATGACGACGCCGGATCCGGGATAGCTCCGCCCGCCCGTCCACTGCATTCGGTAGCAATTTGCTAACTTCATGGCGTGAACGTGATCAACCGCAAGGCGATCAGACTGATGATGAGAGATCATCAAAGACTGCCTCTGCCTTGGATGCGTGGTGGCGCGTGACCCGGGCGGCGCGTTGGCAACACCTCGATGACTGCCGCCAGATGGTCACCACCGTCGACCAGGTGGGCCGTTGTCTGATCTTCGACATCCTGGGAAACAATTACCGTCTGATTACGGTCGTAAGTTGGCGCAACCAGCGGATTTATGTAAAGGCACTCTTCACTCACCGTGAGTACGAAAGGAACACATGGCACAAGTGGGCGTACTCGATGAAAAGCGATACGGCCGGTTGTTGGGAAAGCATCGTCCCCGGCTCATTCAGCACGACGAAGAATTCGACCGGCTTTCCGCCGAGCTTGAGTCGCTCGACGCCATCGAAGAGAGCCGTGAACTGGACGCTGAGGAGCACGAGCTACAAGCCTTGCTCGCACAACTCTGCACCGAATACGAAGATCGAACCGTGCCGCCCCCGGTCGCCACACCCTTGGAAGTCGTCCGGTTCCTCATGGACCAGAATGGCCTACGCCCCGTGGACCTGGTCGACGTCTTCGGCTCCCGCGCCGTCACCTCCCAAGTCCTGAGCGGCAAACGCGAGATCAGCAAAGCCCACGCCCGCCGCCTCTCGACCGCTTCCGCCTGTCAGTCGAGGCATTCATCTAGGCGATTTCCTGTTCGCCCTCCCCGGCAAGCCCCACCGCCCTGGCCTGGCTCCGAAGCCCCAGTTCGAGAAAGTCGACAGTATGAGCCATTATCGGAAGTGGTAGAGCCCAGACGTTCGGCACTATTCACCCAATGGCGCCGGCACTTCCGCGCCGAAGGGCCGGTATGCGTCAAGCCGGCGCAACCCTCATGCGTAATTACAGGAAGCCGAAGATCCGCATTAGATTTACGGCGATGGGAAATAGGATGAGCCAACCGAGGAACCTGAGGACCGCTTGACCGCGAGACCAGGGTGCCTCGTCGCGGATGCTGTTGAGTGCCTGCACGACCGAGTAGCCAAGGAGGATCAGCATCACGGGTGCTCTCAAAAAGTGATTGAACAAGTCCCAGCCCGAAGGCTTGGCCTCGCCCAAGAGAGGAGGCAAAACAAACCACACAACATTCGAGACGACCGCCTGCCAAGGCAACCACAACCAGAGCCAATGCCCCCAGCGAATGCCGAACAGGCGACCATTCTCGACATCGGCGGCGGGTAGAGGAAGCCGGGTTGCATAGATCCCGAGACCAATGCCAATGGCAGCGCCGGCGATGGTAGCTAAGACACCCAGATCCTTGGTCCCGGACGAGAATAGTACTAGTGGAAGTAGCGATGCCAACGAAAGAACCCAGGGCCAAGAGGATTGCGCGGAATACGCAGCCAGGAAGGCGCCAAGCCCACTCGCTACTGACCTGACCGGAAAATCCGTCCACCTAAACTAGAAATTCCAGCTTAACCTTCAAGCCTGTCCTTCGCCCTATATCTCAGCTGGGGTGCGCGGAACGGTCGGCGGGTCAAGGCCGAG